>NZ_JAMYQP010000035.1:0-77518 GCF_040320945.1 Mesorhizobium sp. M0587 | reverse complement strand
CAGTAGGGCAGTAGGGCAGTAGGGCAGTAGGGCAGTAGGGCAGTAGGGCAGTAGGGCAGTAGGGCAGTAGGGCAGTAGGGCAGTAGGGCAGTAGGGCAGTAGGGCAGTAGGTAGGTACTTCCAGGCGATCTCTCCTACTGCCTTACTGCCCTATTCCCGTACTCCCCTCAGCATCAGATGCCTTCGCCGGCAAGCTCTTCGGAGAGCGTGGCGACCTGGTCCTGGGCGCTGCGCATCATCGGATAGATCGCCAGTACCTTCTGCCAGGCATCGAGCGCCGACTGCTTGTGGCCGGTCTGAGCCATGATCTGCGCGAGGCCCGACAATGCACCGAAATGGCGCGGCTCGAGCTGCAGCGCATGGTCGATGTCGGACATCGACTTGCCGTAGTTCTTCATCATGAAATGCACGGTGGCGCGCCGGTTCCAGCCTTCCGCATAGCTAGGCTGCAAGACCACCACCTGGTCGAGGAAGTCGAGCGCGACGTCGAACTTCTGATTGTCCATCGCTTTTTGCGACCACTGCATCATCAGGTCGATCGAAGCGCTGCCGGATTGGAACCACTCGTTCCAGATGTTGCCGGCAATGCGCTCGGCCGCTTTTTCATTGCGCTCGCGTTTGAGATCGGTGAACAGCTGGTCGAGGCGGGCTTGTTTGGTCGGTGCCGCCGGCGGCGCGTCCGGGGTTGCCGGAGCCGCTGGTGCAGCCGCTTGGTCATCGGCCCGGGTCGGCAAGGAAAGACTGCCCGAAAGAACAAGAGCCGTGAAAAACGCAACAGGAATCCGCATCGCCCGAGCTTAACCCCGGGCGGCGGAACATCAAAGTGATTTTAGCGTGAGGAGGTCGGCAGACCGACGACAAACATCAATGGCCGAGGCAAAAAGCCTAAGTCCGAAAGCTCAGCCCTGACGCGCCTTGTAGCGCGGGGCGGTCTTGTTGATGATGTATACGCGTCCCTTGCGGCGAACCAGCTGGTTGTCGCGATGACGCGCCTTCAGCGCCTTGAGCGAATTCTTGATCTTCATGGTCTTGCCTGTCGGTGTGGACCCGGTCTGGGTCGAAATTTTAAGGCGCGCCAGAAGACGCGCCTTTGAACTGTGGGTGGCTCATAAACGAGGAGCCTTGTCCATGTCAACCGCAAGCGTGCTTCATAGCCGATATCGATGGCCCGTATCATCAAATATCCGCCATCCGCCCTTGGCGGCATTGCGGGGCCTGTGGCCGCCTGGGATGATGCTGTTCGTAGCGAAGTGATTGGGGGATGAAGATGCGCCGAGTTTTCCTGTCTGCCTGCCTTGCCGTGCTGGCAACGACCGCGGCAACCCGCGCGCAAGAATGCGACCGCGACGACGACAGCCAGCAGATGATAACATCTGTGCCGGCGAGGATTATCAAGCCGCCGATGCCAGGCTCAACGCAACCTACCAGGGCCTCATCAGTTCCGATGATGCCGATGACAAGAAATTACTGCAGGCGGCGCAACGAGCATGGATGACCTTTCGCGACGCCGAGTGCGCCCATTCCGCCGCGGCCAGCGCCGGCGGCTCGATCCATTCCATGGAGATCTCGCAATGCTTGGCCAGATTGACCAATGAGCGCACCAAGCAGCTTGCCGCCTCGGCCAATTGCGGGGAAGGCGATGCGAGCTGCGCCAGTCCCGACGAGGACGAAAGCGATGAGGTGCAATAGGCCCGTTTCCGGGGTCAGGTGCGACGGCTGATCCGGGTGAAATGACCCATCTTGCGGCCGGGACGTGCTTCCGCCTTGCCGTATAGATGCAGCATCAGGTCGGGCTCGGCGAGCAGTTCCGGGACGCGCAGCACGTCGTCGCCGATCAGGTTTTCCATTACGCAGTCGGAATGGCGGTCCGTGCTTCCGAGCGGCAGGCCGGCGACAGCGCGGATATGCTGCTCGAACTGCGAAACGACGCAAGCGGCCTCGGTCCAGTGGCCGGAATTGTGGACACGCGGCGCGATCTCGTTGGCCAGTAGAGAACCATCGGCCAGCGCGAAAAACTCGACGCCGATGACGCCGACATAGTCGAGGGCCGACAATATCTTCGATGCGGCCATTCGCGCCGCTTCCGCGGTCGCGGGCTCGATGCCGGCCGGCAAGGTCGATGTGTGAAGAATGCCGTTGCGATGGACGTTCTCGGCCGGATCGTAGGCGGCGACCGCGCCATCCAGCCCACGCGCCGCGATCACCGAGATCTCGCGCTCGAACGGCACCAAACTTTCCAGGACCAGCGGCACACCGCCCATTGCCTGGCAGGTGCCCGCAAGGCCGCCCGCCTCCATGTCGCGGAAGACGCGCTGGCCCTTGCCGTCATAGCCCATGCGCCGCGTCTTCAATATGCCGCTGCCGCCGAATGCCTTCAGCGCCGAGGCCAGGTCATGGTCGCTGTCGACGGGGCGGAAATCGGCGGTGGCAATGCCGATGCCATTGAGGAATGTCTTCTCGCTCACCCGGTCCTGCGCCACATCGAGCGCCCGCGCCGGTGGGTAGACCGGGACTGTCGCGGCGAGCGCATTGGCGGCCGCAACCGGCACGTTCTCAAACTCGTAGGTCATGACGGCGCTCGCCGCTGCCAGTTCGGCGAGTGCGGCCGGGGCGTCGTAAGCGGCTGTTATCTGACGGTTGGCGACCTGCGCCGCAGGGCAGTCCGCTTGCGGCTCGAGCACGACCGTGCGGTAGCCGAGGCGAGCGGCTGATATCGCCAGCATGCGGCCGAGCTGGCCGCCGCCGATGATGCCGATGGTCGCTCCGGCGGGCAGGCTCACGGCGTATCCGTCGGTTCAGCCGCGACCTTGGCGGTCTGCGAGGCGCGCCAGGCATCGAGGCGCTGGGCAAGCTTGTCGTCGTTCAGCGCCAGCACGGCGGCAGCCAGGAGGGCGGCGTTGACCGCACCGGCCTTGCCGATGGCCAGGGTGCCGACCGGAATGCCGGCTGGCATCTGGACAATGGAGAGCAGCGAATCCTGGCCGGACAGCGCCTTCGATTCCACCGGCACGCCGAACACCGGCAGCGGTGTCATCGCAGCCGTCATGCCGGGCAGATGTGCCGCACCGCCGGCGCCGGCGATGATCACCTTGTAACCGGCCGCCTTGGCGCTCTTGGCGAACTCATAGAGGCGGTCGGGTGTGCGATGCGCGGAGATGATCAGCCTTCTGTGCGGGATGCCCAGTGTCTCAAGCGTTTCGGCCGCGTGGCGCATGGTCGCCCAGTCGGACTGGCTGCCCATGATGATGGCGACGTCGGCACGTTGATCGTCCAAGCTTCTGCTCCCTGGCGACAAAGGCGGGCCTTAGCCGAATTCTCGCGGAGCCGCAAGGATAGGCGGGCACGGCCACCATCTGGCAACATGGAAATCGACTTGTCAGAGAGCGTGGCGCTCGGCCTCGGGGGTCGAGACCAACCGGGCTGAAGCGGCGTTGGCGGCGGCGACGGCCTTCCGCATCGGTTCCCCACGGGCAAGCGCCGCGGCCAGTGCGCCGACGAATTCGTCCCCCGCGCCATGCGTGCTGACAAGCTTGACCGGGATAGCCGCCAGCGCGAAGTCTTCTCCGGTTCGGCTGCAACAGGCGACGCCTTCGCCGCCCGCCGTGACAATGGCGACAGGGCAGAGATCGACCAGCCGCCGTGTGGCGTCCATGGCGCCATCGAGAGTTTCAACCATCACTTCACCGGCCAGGAATTCGGCCTCGATGGCGTTGACCACCAGGATGTCGACCAGCGCGATCAATGTCCCGGAAAGCGCGCGCGCCGGCGCGGCGTTGAGCACGACGCGGCCACCCTGTGCCTTGACCGCGCGTGCGGCGGCAATGTTGGCGGCTTCCGGCACTTCGTTCTGCAACAGAAGCACCGCCGTCCGGGCCACCATTTCGGAAGCCGAGGCAATATCGGTATCGGCCAGCGTCAGATTGCTGCCGGAGACGATCACCGCGCCATAGTCGCCGCCTTCGTCGAAGATCGCCACGCTCATCCCCGAGCCGGCGCCGGGCGCCACCCGCACAAAGCGTCGATCGACGCCGGCGCGGTCGAGATTGACGAGCAGTGCCGCGCCGAAATCATCGTCGCCGACGGTGCCGATCATCGCAGCGGAGGCGCCGGCCCGCGCCGCGGACACCGCCTGGTTGCCGCCCTTGCCGCCGCATTTGGGGTGCCAGGCATGGCCGGCCACTGTCTCGCCCTTGCGCGGGCGGTCGGCAGCTTCGACCATGATGTCGTAATGCAGGCTGCCGAACACGGTGACCAGCGGCTTTGTCTGCGGCGTCATGAGCCCCGGTCTTTTCGTTTCGACGCCACCGCCGACATGGTGCGGCCGAGATTGCGTTCCGCCGCCTGGTAGTCGCGCTGCGCCACCGCCACGAACAGTGCATCGAGAATGTTGAGCTGGGCGATACGCGCCGCCGCATTCTCGCCCATCAAGGGCGAACCCTGCGCCGTCGAGCACAGGACGATGTCGGCGATCTGGGCCAGGGGCGAGTTGTCGTAATTGGTGATGGCAAGCGTGCGGGCACCGTTCTTGCGGGCCAGCTGGATGGCGTCGATGACGGCGGACGTGTTGCCCGAATGCGAGAAACCGACAGCGATATCGTCGCCGCCGAGCAGCGAAGCCGACATCAGCATCATATGCGAATCGTCGTAGACGGAGGCGCGGATGCCGATGCGCAGGAATTTGTGCGAGACGTCGCGCGCGATCTGCGCCGACCCGCCGACGCCATAGAAATCCCGGTTCCTCGCACGATAGAGAAGGTCGGCGGCGCGGTCGAAATCCTCGATGTCGAGGATCGCCAGCGTCTCCTCCAGCGCCTGGATGGAGGTGCGGAACACCTTCTGCACGATCTCGGCCGAACTGTCGTCGGACGACAGTTCCTGATGCATCTCGGCGGTCGGCAGGCGGCTGTATTCATAGACGGCGGTGCGGAAGTCGCGATACCCAGAAAAGCCGAGCTTCTTGGCGATCTTGACCACCATCGCCTCGGACACGCCGGACTCTTCGGCGATCTGCTTCAGCGGAATGCTCTCATCGAAGCCGCGCCGGCCGAAGACGGTTTCCACCACCTTCGCCTCCAGCGGAGTGAGGTGCGGCATCATCATGCGGATGCGCGGTCCTACCGCTTTCAGGTCCAGCCCGCTCAAGGTCATCCACGCCCCCTCGTCACGCGATCGATAAGCATCGCGGCGAGGATTATAAGACCAGTTGCCAGAAGCTGATAGAAGGACTGCACGTTCATCAGCGTCAAACCGTTGCGCATGGCACCCAGGATGACGGCGCCGAGGATGGTGCCGACGATGCTGCCCTTGCCGCCCATGAGCGAGGCGCCGCCGATGGCAGCCGCGGCGATGGCGTCGAGTTCCCAGAGATTGCCGAGGATGGGCTCGGCGGCGCCCAATCGGCCGATCAGGATCTGCGCGGCAAGGGCCGCCAGCAGGCCGGAGATCATGTACGCGGCGATCTTGGTGCGGGCGATCGGCACGCCGGCGATGTAGGCCGCCTCTTCGTTGCCGCCGACGGCGAGCAGATATTCGCCGAAGGGCGTCTTTTTGAGCACGATCCAGGCGACGAAAGCCACGCCCGCAACGATGACGACCGCCAGCGGCAGGCCGAATAGCGAACCGTTGAAAACGGCGCGAAAGCCCGCGGGCAGGCCGAGCACCGGATTGCCGCCGGTATAGATCAGCGCCAGGGCCCTATAGGTGCTAAGGGTTCCCAATGTGACGATGAAGGGTTGCAGTCCGACATAGGCGACGAGGATGCCGTTCACCAGGCCGCAGCCGAGGCCGATGGCGAAACCGGCGGCGATGGCCAGCGGAAACGGTATGCCGGCAACCAGCATCGAGGCCGAGATGACGGCCGAAAGGGCCGCCGTCGGCCCGACGGATAGATCGATGCCGCCGGAGATGATCACCAGCGTCATGCCCAGCGCCAGGCAGGCATTGATGCTCGACTGCTGCAGGATATTGATGAGGTTGCGTTCGGCGAAGAAGCCAGGCACCAGCGCGCCGAAGACGGCCAGGATCACGACAAGGCCGATGAGTGTGCCGGCATCGCGCATGGAAACGCCGCGCAGGAATTCGGACCGTGGCTGCACAAGAGTGGTATCCGACATATCCGTCACCTACTGCCTTGCCTGCCATGCGGCCGGCGTTTGCGTTTGCGGGATGGCGTGCGCCGCGATTGCCTCTTCCGTGATGTCGCCACTTTGGAGTTCGGCGGCGATCGTGCCGTCGCGCATGACCAGCACGCGGTCCGCCAGCCGGATCACCTCGGGAAGCTCCGAGGAGACGACGACCACCGCATGGCCTTCGGCGGCGAGTTCCTCGATCAAATGGTAGATTTCCGCCTTGGCGCCGACATCGATGCCGCGCGTCGGTTCGTCGAACAGGAGGATGCGCGAGCCCGCTGCCAGCCATCGGCCAATGATCGCTTTCTGCTGGTTGCCACCGCTGAACAGGCGGATCGGCCGGTCGAGCAGGAACGGTCGCAGATTCACGCGCTTCATCTTGTCGGCCGCGGCCCGTTTAAGACTGGTATGATCGATCATGCCGCGCGGCGTGAACACGCCCATCGAGGCCAGTGCCATGTTGCTGGTGATCGAGCGCAACGGCACGATGCCTTCGCGCTTGCGTTCCTCCGGCACCAGGCCGATGCCGGCGGCGATGGCGTCACGCGGGGTTGCGAAGCGCATTGGCTTGCCGTCGATCGCCATGGTGCCGGCGGTAGCGCGGTCCGCACCGGCAAGAAGCCGCAGCAACTCGGTACGCCCGGAGCCGACCAGGCCGGCGATTCCGAGCACCTCGCCTCGATGCAGGTCGAAAGAGACGTCGCGCACCTTCGTCGCCGAGGCGAGCCCACGCACGCTCAGCATGACATCGCTGGAGGCGTAGGAGCGATGCTGTTCCTGCGCCAGTTCGCGGCCGACCATCATCGCCACCACCGCCTTTTCCGAAACGCGTTTCAGATCGACGGAATCGATGACGGCACCGTCGCGCATAATGGTGGCGCGCTGGCAGATGCCGAACACTTCGTCGAGCTTGTGCGAGACATAGACGACCGCGACGCCGTCGCGCGCCAGACCTTTTATGACTTGTGCCAGGCGCTGGAACTCGCTTGGCGTCAGGCTCGATGTCGGCTCGTCCATGGCCACGATGCGCGCGCGATCGAGCAGTGCGCGAGCGATCTCGACGATCTGCCGCTGCGCCACTTTTAGGCTGCCAAGCGGGGCGGCTGGATCGATGGACGGATCCATCGCCGCGAGAGCTTTGGCGGCCCGGCGCTGCTGCTCGCGCCGGGCGACGAAGATGCCGCCGCGCGTCACCGGATGACCGAGGAACATGTTCTGCGCGACGCTGAGACGTGGCACCTGCTGCAATTCCTGATGGATCATGGCAATGCCCGCCGCGCGCGCCGCAACCGGATTGGCGAGGGTGACCGGCCTGCCGTCGATCAGGACGCTTCCCGCTGTCGGCCGATAGACGCCCGACAGGATGCGCAGCAGCGTCGACTTGCCGGCGCCGTTCTCGCCGAGCAGGCCATGAATTTCGCCGGCGCCGACGGAGAAGGACACGTCATCGAGTGCCCGCACCGCCGGAAACACCTTGGAAATGCCGTCGAATTGCAGCCGGGCTGACATTGGTTCGATTTCTCCGGGAAGGTGCCGGCCAGCTGGCACGAGGCCGGCACCCGCCGCTCGGCCTACTGGCCCGCGGCAGCGTCTTCGAGGAGCGCCTTGCGCACGGCGTCGCCGGGGCCGGAATAGCGATCGGAATTGTCCTTGGTGATCAGCGCCTGCGGCGTGGCGACGACGCGCGGCAGCTTCTGCCCCGCGACCAGCCTCAGCGCCGTTTCCAACGCCACCTCGCCGGTCAGCACCGGGAAACTATCGACCGTGCCGGTCAGTTCGCCGGCGCGGATCGAGGCATAGGCGTCGGAGATGCCGTCGGTGCCGAACACGGCGATCTTGTCCTGGAGGCCGGCCGCCTTGACCGCTTCGACGATGCCCAGCGCCATGCCATCATTGTTGGCATAAAAGCCGATCAGGTCGGGATGCTGCTGGAGAATGTTGGTGGCCGCGTCGTATGAGGTCTGCCGGTCCCAGTTGCCGGGAACGCTGGCGACGACCTCGAATTTGCCGGCCTGCGTGATCGTCGACTTGAAGCCGTCGGTGCGCTGCACGGCCGCGTAGACGCCGGCCTGGCCTTCGACGATGGCGACCTTGCCGCCATTCGGACGGTTCTTGATGAACCATTTTGCGACGCGCACGCCGTTGTCGCGCTGGACGTTGCCGACATAGTGCTCGGCTTGCGGGATGACGGCGTCATTGACATTGACCACCGGAACATTGGCCGCCTTGGCCTGTTCCATGATCGGCTGGAGGTTGGCGTCCGTTTGCGGCGAGACGAGCAGCACATTGTAGCCCTGTGTCACCAGGCCCTCGGCGATGGTGAGCTGGCCGAGCTGATCGCCCTCGCTCTGCGCCGCCTGATAGACGACCGGCACGCCGGTTTTGTCGCCGAACGCCTTGTAGCCTTCGCCCAACGAACGCCAGTACTCGTTGGTCAGTGTCTTGGAGACGGCGCCGGCCTTTGTGCCTTCGGGCAGCTTGGGAAGCGCGCCGAACTTGGCCTCGACCTGCGACCAGTCGATGCGGTCCTTCTCGGTGTCGGAATTGAGCGGCGCGAGTTCGGCCGAAAGGGCCGAGCCCATCGATAGCGCCATAAGTGCGGCGGTGGCGGTAGCGAGCAGAAATTTCATTGTCTTCCTCCCTTGTTGAAAAACGGTCGTGGCCCGGCCGGGCCTCAGTTCTCCGGGCCGAGCATGAGTTCCTGGATGATGGCCTGCGCCGAGACCGCGTCCTGACCGTCGATGGCGGCGGACAAGCGGTTGTCCCGGTCGAGTCGGTCGACGACGCGCAGCATGCGCTTGACGGTCGCGATGTTTACCTCGCACTCATGCACCGGATCGAGCCCGGTCATGTCGGGGAACGTGTCGAAGTAGATGGCGCCGGCGTATCCGTCGCGGCGGATCTGGCGCAGCAGTTCGATCGTCTGCAGTGTATGCACCGCGCCGACCATCAAGCCATCGTCGCGCTTGGCGTAGCCGTCATTGAGATGCACGCCGAGCAGCTTGCTGTGGCGCGCCACCAAGGCGGCGGCGAAAGCCGGCTGTTCGTCGGCATAGAGCACATGGGCGAAGTCGAGCGTGACGCCGAGGTTGGGCAGGCCGACATCGCGGATCGCCAGCAGGGTTGTCGCCGCGTCCGGCATCAGGCTGTAAGAGCGCGGCTCGTTGGGTTTGTATTCGAGGCTGATCCGACAATCCGGATCATGTGCCGCGACTTCACGAATTCCATCGATTTCGTGTTGCCAGAGCGCCGCGTAGTCCGCCTGGAAGGCATAGTCGAAGCCATCCTGGCCGAGCCACAATGTCATCAGATTGGCGCCTGCCTCGCGCACGGCATCGATGCCGGCCTTGGTCATG
Organism: Mesorhizobium sp. M0587; assembly: GCF_040320945.1. Lineage (NCBI taxonomy): Bacteria > Pseudomonadati > Pseudomonadota > Alphaproteobacteria > Hyphomicrobiales > Phyllobacteriaceae > Mesorhizobium > Mesorhizobium sp. M0587. The sequence continues at coordinate 68,034 of NZ_JAMYQP010000035.1, read as the reverse complement.
TCGATCGCTTCACGACGCACTACCGGGTCGGGATTGGTGAAGGCGCCAAGCTTGAAAGCAGGATTGGAGTAGTAGCGCATGGCAAAGCCATTGATGGAAAGGCCGAGGTCGCCAAGCTTGCGTGCGATTTCGGCAGGCTTTTCGCCAACGTGGTCGGGAAAGTTGAGATCAAGATCGGTCAGTCCACCGACCTTGGCGGCGCGCGCCGCCATCTGCATCAGCGACGGCTTGCCGACAAGGCCCGGCCATTCAGTCTGCGGCCGCGAGGCAAAGGAGTTCAGGCGTGTTGCAAAACGATTGGTGGTCATGATCGGCCCTGTGTCGATCATAACTTCACACATATAAAAAAATTTGTAAAGTTACTATTTGGAATGGGGGAACTGCCTTTCGACGCGACATCGGCAGGTCCAACTGGCGCGGCAGCCTTCGAGCCCGCCGCCGCTGGGGAGGTGGTGAGCAGGAGGGGTCTGTCTACACCGCCGCCTTGCGGAAACGGGCGACGAAGTCGTCGAGTTCTGGCCGTTCCATGTCCGAGATCGCCCAATAGGAGAACGCGCCGTCGCTCCAGTGCACCAGCGAGAAGCCGCCTGACGAGAGATCGTCAGGCGCGGCCGTGCCGCCGCCCTGCTGCGGTTCGGCGACCAGCGTGATCAGGTGCTCGCGGTGGCGGTAGACCAGCGCCGGCACCGGCCGGTCGGCGATCACCTCGACCCGGCCGCCGATGAGGGCGTAGCCATCCTGCGCGAGATCGGGCGCCGGCGGCGAAACGCCGATCCGAGCGTCGAGCCATGGCTTGACCGTATGGCGGTCGGACGAGACGATGTCGATGGGGCTCGCCGCAAGCAGGCTGCGGCGATGGCCGCTGGCGACCGCCGCTGCAAAGCCGTCCGACGCGCTGTCGAACATCATCCATTGCGTCGCCCCGCTGGCCAGCACCGCAGTGACCACGATCGACGCGGCCAGCGCTCGCCAGTCGAACGAGCCGAAGCGGTGCGCCCTTGGCAGCGTCCGCATCTGCGATGGCCTTGTCCCCCGCCTCGCGGTTGCGTGGACCTGGTCCGCCTCTATCTGATCCGGCCGCGTCGACGGCTTGCCCCACTGCGGCTCCAAAGCCTCATCTTGTGCCGAATGTGCCGTGCCTGTCGCACCAAGTGCGGCGATGCGCGCTCGAAAGGCATCGCTGACATCGGGGCGTGGCAAGCGACCGACCGCCGCCTGCAAGGCGACGATGCGGGCATGTTCGGCGGCCAGCGCCGGGTCGGCGGCGATCCGCCGCTCCACCGCAAGTGCAGCCGCGGCGTCGAGTTCGCCATCGACCAGGGCGTGGATCATCAGCCTGATCCCCTCCGCGTCGTTGGGCAGTCCGTCGTCGCTCATGGCGCGCTCCCAAGTTCAGACATAAGCAGGCTCCGCGCCCGCGCCAGCCGTGACATGACCGTGCCCATCGCCACGCCGAGCATGGCCGAAATCTCGCGATAGGTGAGACCATTAATGTCGCGCAACACCAACGTCTCGCGAAACGGCTGCGGCAGTGCGGCGATCGCCGCCTCAAGCGCCGCCGTATCGGCCCTGGCGATCAGGCTCGCCTCAGGGCCATTCTCATCGAGCAGGCTGGGGCCGTGTGCTGCCGCCATCTCGTCGAGATCGCCGAGGTCGCCGACGGCCATGATGCCGCGCGACCGGTTGCGCGACATCCAGGTGTAGGCGGTGTTGCGCACGATGGTCAGCAGCCAGGCGCGGGCATTGCCGCCGGCATAGCGGGCGATGCCGGCATGCGCCTTCACGCAGGCTTCCTGCACGACATCCTCGGCATCGGCGGCGTTGCCTGTCAGCCAGCGGGCGAGCACAAGCGCATCGCCGAGATGCGGGAGCACCACCTCGCCGAAGCGCTCGGCCAGGGCCTTTTCGCTCAACACCGCTGCATGATCCGGCACTCCGGGCAGGTTTCGCCACGCCCCTTCAGGGAGCGACGGTGATCTTGCCCTGCATGTGCGGGTGAAGCCCGCAGAAATAGGCAAAGTCGCCTGCTTTGGTGAAGGTGAATTCATATGTGTCACCGGTGTCAAGGGCCTTGGAGCGGAAGGAAGAATCGTTGGCGACGACCTGATGCGGGATGTCGTCATCGTTCCTGAAGGTCACGGTAGTGCCGGGTTTGACCGTCAGCTCAGGTGGCGTGAAGGCGAAATTCTCTATTTTGACCATCGGCCCGTCGGCCGCGCGCAACGGCTGGCAAGTCGCCGTTGCCAAGCTGAAGGCCGCAAGGATCGCGGCCATGTGCCGGGCCGGAAGGCGTATGCAGATCATGGTGATTTCCTTTCCCGTTCAGGCGCCGGCGAGCGTCGTGTCGATGATGGCTAGATCCTGCCCGCCTTGCTTCACGGTGACGCTGCTGGTGCCGAGCAGGCCGCGCAACTGCCCAGCCGGCACCGTCATCGGTCCAGGCGATTGGGCAGTGCCAGGTGCGGGCTGTGGGAAGGCGGTCGAGCGCGCGGTGTGGAAGGTGACGTTGCCTTCCACCTTCTGCATGATCTGGTGGATATGGCCGTTGAGCACCGTGACCGAGCCGAAGCGCTTGAGCAGACCAAGCGCCTGCGCAGCGTCGTCGGTGCCCCAGCCCCATTCGGGATAGACGGCCCATAGCGGGATATGGGCGAAGACGACGATCGGCGTCGAGGCGCTGAGCGCCTTCAGGTCGTCGGCTAGCCAGGCCAGTTGCTCGGCGCCGAGATTGCCGAGCCCGCCAGCCCTGAGGTTGACGACATTGACCAGCGCCACGAAATGCACGCCGTTCTGGTCGAACGAATACCAGCCGGCGCCCTTGGTGCCCTTGCCGTAGCGCTCGAGATAGGCCTTGCCATTGCCGTCGTCGATCAAATCATGCTCGCCCGGCACGTAATGCACGTCGAAGCCGGCGCCGCCGATAATCTCGGCGGCGTTGTCGAATTGTGCGGCCTTGGAAAGATGGGTGATGTCGCCGGTGTGGATCATGAAGGCCGGCTTTTGCTTAAGCGCCTGGATCTTGCCCATCGCTTCCTTCAGCGTGTCGATGGCATGCGGGTTGGCCGCCTTGTCGAAGCCGATATGGCTGTCGGAGATCTGCAGGAAGGTGAAGCCGGTGGCCACGGCTTCGGCGGCCTCAGCGGCGCCAAGCAGGTTGAGCGACATCGGCACGCCGCCTGAAATCGTCCACAGCACACCCGTGCCGGCCCAGATCATGCATTCCAGCGCATGACGGCGGCTGATGCCGTCGCGTCCGCTGTCGTCATCGTGGTGATGGGTCATGTCGGTCTCCTCAACGCCCGGAGTGGCGTATGCTGAGGAGACCCGAGATGATGGCGGTTTATTCCCTGCGGGTGCAGGTCCGGTCGTTCACGGTCGCGTGATGGCGTGGCACGGCGCGGCCGTTCGCGGTCTAATCCGGCCAGCGCAAGGCGCCGGACGAATCCTTGCGGGGAGTTTTCATCGCATCGGCGGGGCGGTCCTTGGCGGTCAAGATGGCGCGCAGCCGTTCGGCGACGATCGCCGCCTCGCCGGGGTGGAGATTGCAGGGGTCGAGGAAGAAGTGGCCGCGCTCGACTTCGTGATTGCGCACGATGATGGGCGGCGAACCCGCGGCCAGTGCCGAGGCAAGGCCGGCGGCGGTGAACCGGCTCGCGGGCGACACGAAGATCTGCAGCCGGTCCAGAGGGTTGGCTGTCGGGTCCGGAATGATCTGCGCGACGATGCCAGGCAGTCCCTGCAGCGTGTCCTTCCACAGATCGAGGGCTGCCTCTTCGCGCTCGCGGATGCCGGCGTGGTCGCGCTTTTCCCAGGCTTCGAGTGCTGCCATGGTGCCGGCGATGCTTTCCTTGCCGACCTTCATGGCGCGCGCGACGCCGCGGTTCTGCAGATAGGCGGCGCGCACCAGGTCCTTGCGTCCGGTGACGATGCCGCTGGTGGGTCCTGACAGGAATTTGTGGCCGCTGTAGATGACGATGTCGGCGCCGCGCGCCAGGAAGCTGTGCAGGTCATATTCGGAAGCGGCGTCGACGATCACCGGGACGCCCCTGGCGTGGCAGATCTCACAGAATTCCTCTAACGACAGCATGCCGTACTGCACCGTGTGGTGGGCAACGACATAGAGGCCCGCCGCCGTGCGGTCGCGGATCGCGTCGCGCACATGATAGTCCTGCGTGACGCTGACCGTGCCGGCCGGCACCACCCTGGCGCCGGCCAGCCGGATCGACTGGTCGATCGGAGCACCATAATTGACGATGTGACCGAGCTGGACGATGACCTCCGACTTGAGACCCTCGGTGTCGTCCGGCAGGCGTTCGATAGCCAACAAGTTGGTCCCCGTCATCGCGCCGGCGATCGCCATGGTGATGCCGCTGGCGCAGCAAGCGGTGATGAAACCGGCCTCGCCGCCGGTCAGGCGCGCGACGACCGTGCTTGCGGCGCGCTGCAGATCGTCCATTTCCACCCATTGCGAAGCTATTTCGGACATGGCGCGGATCGCTTCCGGGACGATGATCGATGCGCCGAGCGCCGTCATCGTGCCGGAGACGTTGATGATCGGACGAAGGCCGAGCCATTCGCGGATCGTGGTGTTGGAACCAGTGTCGGAATAGGTTTTCATTTGAGCAATCCCGTGGATGGCAAAATCAGGCGGCGATCTCGACGACCGCTTCGATTTCGACAGTGATGTTTCCAGGCAGCGAGCCGACGCCGATCGCCGAGCGGGCATGGCCGCCGATCTTGTGGAAGACGTCCGCGAACAGGTCGGAACAGCCGTTGACCACTTTCGGATGGTCGCTGAAGGTCGGTATCGCGTTGACGAAGCCGAGCAGCTTGACGATGCGCACGATGCGGCCGAGATCGCCGGCGGCGGCATGCATGACGGCAAGCAGATTGAGGCCGGTGAGGCGGGCATGCTCATAGGCCTGCTCGACTGTGACGTCCTCGCCGACCTTGCCTGTGAACAGCGTGCCGTCCGCCCGCAGCGGTCCCTGGCCAGACAGGAAGATCAACCGGCCGCTTTCGGCATGGGTGACGAAGTTGGCGATGGGCGTCGGCGGCTCGGGCAGCGTCAGGCCGAGCTCGGCGAGACGGATGTAAGGCGTCATGGGAGAGGGCTCCTTGGGATGACTTTCACCACCCGATATCAGAAATGCGAGGCGCGGAAGCGCGCCAGGAAGGTGCGGAGGCGCTCATTGTCGGTGTCCGCCGCCAGGATCTCCTTTGGCGGGCCGACGGCGCTGACGCCGCCATCAGCCATGAAGACGATGCGGCTCGAGGCATCGCGGGCGAAGGCCATCTCATGCGTGACCATCACCATCGTCATACCATCCTCGGCCAGGCTACGCACGACTTCCAGCACCTCACCGACGAGCTCGGGATCGAGCGCGGAGGTTATCTCGTCGAGCAGCAGGATTTTAGGGCCCATCGCCACCGCGCGGGCGATGCCGACACGCTGCTGCTGGCCGCCCGACAATTCGGCCGGCAAGCTGTCGGCCTTGTGAGCGAGGCCGACCCGGCCGAGCCAATGTTCGGCAATCGTGCGCGCCTCGGCATTGCTCTTGCCGCGCACCTTGGTGAGGCCGAGCATGATGTTGCCGGCCGCCGTCAGGTGCGGAAAGAGGTTGAAGCTCTGGAACACCATCCCTGTTTCGGCGCGCATCGCGGCAAGGTCGCGCTCGCTGCGGCGCTGACGGGCTGCGGCTTCGCGATAGCCGACCTCCCTGCCGTCGATGCGGATCGAGCCGCTGTCGTAGCTTTCGAGGAAGTTGACGCAGCGTAGCAGCGTGGTCTTGCCGCTGCCGGAGGGCCCGATGACCGTCACCACCTCGCCCCGCTTCACCTCGAGACTGACGGAGCGCAACACCTCGACGGCACCAAACGCCTTGGAGACATTGCGCACTTCGAGCAGCGCGGGACTGGCGTTTGTGGACATGGTGCTATTCCCGAATGAAGGAGAAGCGCCGCTCCAGCCGCCGGCTGGCGAGCGATAGCGCATAATTGACGCCGAAGTAGACCAGCGCGCCGAGGATATAGAGCGGCATTGCCTCGTAGGTGCGGCCGATGACCTGGTTGATGGCCTGCATGAGATCGGTGATGCCGAGCAGCGAGACCAGCGCGCTGCCCTTGACCGCGTCGGTGACGCCGTTGATCCAGGGAGGCAGGAAACGCCTGAATGCCTGCGGGAAGATGACGTAGGCCAGCCGCTGGCGGAAGGTCAGCCCGATCGCCATCGCCGCTTCGGACTGGCCCTTGGGAATGGAGCCGACGGCGCCGCGCAGATATTCAACCACCTGCGCCGTCTTGAACAGAGTGAGCGCCGCCACCGCGGCCCAGAAAGACTGCAGATGCAGCCCGATCGCTGGCAGGCCGTAATAGACGAAGAACATCAGCACGAGGATCGGAATGCCGCGGATGGTGTCGCTGAAGACACGCACCGCCCAGCGCAGCGGCGTGGGGCCATAGACCAGGCCGACGCCCAGCAGCACGCCGATTATGAGCGACAGCACCACGACCAGCAGCGACACCCACAAGGTCAAGGCGAAACCCTGGGCGAGAAACGGCAAGGCATAGAGGATCTGGCTGTACATGTCAGCGCGCCGCCCTGAACCTGCGCTCGACGAGCCGCAGCGCGAATAGCAGCGCATAGCCGGTCAAGAGATACATAGCCGTCGTGACCAGGTAGACCTCGACGATGCGGAAGGTGTTGAAGTTGATCCACTGCGCGCCAAAGGTGAGCTCGGGCACCGAGATGACCGAAGCGATCGAGGTATCCTTGAACAGCGAGATGAAGGTGTTGGACAGCGCCGGCAAGGTGATGCGCAGCATGGTGGGCAGGCGCACATGGAGCAGTCGCTGCCAGGGCGTGAGCCCGATCGCCTTGCCGGCATCGAGCTGGCCGCGCGGGACGGCCTCCAGCCCCGAACGGAACACCTCGACCAGATAGGCGCCGCTGTAGACCGACAGCGTCGCGATAAACGAAGTCTGCGCGCTGTAGGCGACGTCGATGACGGTCGGCAGGCCGTAGAAGACGAGATAGACGAGCAGGATCAGCGGCACGTTGCGGATGAATTCGACATAGGCGGCGATGATGCCGCGCACCACACGTCCGGCCGAGACATACCAGACCGCCAGCACCAGCCCGATGACGATGCCGATGGCGATCGAGATGACGGCGAGCTCGAGACTGAGCAGCAGGCCGCCCCAGAGCTTGTCGAAATGCCGCCAGATCAGGTTGAAATTGAGGGCATAGCCCATGCGTCCGCCTCAGTGCGAAGCCGTCGGAGAAAAGGGGGCGAAAGGGCGCAGATTGCCGCCCTTCCGCCTGCCGGGATCAGATGACCGGGAAGCCGGGATGGCGGGCCGGCGGCTCCTGTCCGAAATAGTCCTTGAACGCGGCGTCGTAGAGCGCCGTTTCATGGCCGAACATGGCGATGGTGAAGGTCTGGTTGACGAAAGTCAGCCAGTCGAGATCGCCTTGCCGCAGTGCCGCGCCATAGAGCATCGAATACCAGCTCTTGCCGGCATCGAAGTATTTGTCCGGATTGCGCGAGGCGAGCCAGCGCACAGTCGAGAGATCGACCGCGGCGGCGTCGGCGCGCTTGGATTCCAGCGCCTGCAGCACATTGGCCTGGGTGTCGATTTGCATCACCTGCGCCTGCGGCAGGGCGAAATGCACCGAGTTTTCGGCATCGACGTTCTGCAGGATGGAGATGCGCGTCGCCGAACCGGCGGCAAGCAATTTGTCGAAGGTCTTGTTCTCGGCGGTGGGAAGCGTCAGCAAGGCAACGCCTTCGACATAGTAAGGCCTGGAGAAGTTGATCAGTTGCGAACGCTGCGCCGTCATGGTCATGAACTGGATGGTGATATCGACCTTGTTGGTGGTCACGTTCGGAATGCGCTGCGCCGGATCCTGCATGACGAACTCGACCTTGGTCGGATCGTCGAAAAGGCCCTTGGCAAGGATACGGCCCATGGTGATGTCCATGCCGACCAGTTCGCCGGCATCGTTCTCGAAGTGCCAGGGCGCGTTGGTGCTGCCGGTGCCGACGATCAGCTTGCCGCGATCGAGCACGGTGCGCAGCAGGCTATCGGATGCCGCCTGGGCGGCGGCCTTTTGGGCGTCGACCGTTGCCAGCACGCCAGCCGTGGCCAGTCCGGCCATTCCCATTTTCAGAAAATCACGTCTTCCGGATGTGTCGTTCACGGCGACCTTCCTTTCGTGTTGTTGTTCCCCTTTGAACGAGAGATACACGCGTCAGTGTTTGATCAAAATTGTCTCTTACAAGAGACGTATGTATCCTGTACAAGACAGATACTAACATCAGGAATCAACAATGCAAGATGGCAGCGCCTTGGTAATTTCAGCTGGCGAGAAGACGCCAGGCTCTCGTGAAAAGGGCCTCAACCGGGTGCTCGAGATTCTTGAGTTCCTTCATGCGACGCAGCGCGCGACCGGTATCGGCGACCTTGCCAAGGGAGTGAACGCGCCCCGCTCGACGACCTATACGCTTGTGCGCTCGCTGGTCGACGCCGGCCTGTTGGAAATGACCGGCGACGGCAACCGCGTCTATTTCGGCAAGAAGCTCTATCTCTACGGAATGGATTATGTGCGCGGCAACGACCTGTTGAGGCGCGGGCGCCAGGAGGTCGACAATCTGTCGCGCGAGACCGGCGAAACCTCCGAATTGTGCATGCTGCAGAGCGGACGCTACACGATCGTCCACGCTAGCCCTGGCACCAGGCCATTCCGCATCAGCTCGGCCACCGGCCTGCAGATCCCGCTGCCCTGGACCGCTTCCGGGCGGCTGCTTCTTGCGGGCTTCGAACGGGCTGATATCGAGGGCATGGTCTCGGACGACGATCTCGTGCTGCCTGATGGGCGCAGGATCGAGTTCGACGATTTCGTCGCCGACATCGCGACGGCCAAATCGACCGGCTATTGCGTTACCTCAGGGCTGGTCGACGCCTACACGAAATGCCTGGCCGCCCCCGTGTTCTCCGCTGCCGGCAAGGTCGAGGCGACAATGTGCCTAGTGGTACCCATCGATACGTCGACCGAAAAAACCGGCGAGCTCCTGGGCCTGCTGCGCGAACGCGCGTCCAGGCTTTCGATCGGCGGATAGTCGAAAAGGGACGAAGAGACCGGGCGTTGCCGCTTACGCGATGATGTCCGGGATGATCCTGTCTTCCAGCGCCATCAGCCGGTCCTTGAGCACCAGCTTCTTCTTCTTCATGCGCTGAATCTGCAGCGGGTCGCAGTTCATGGCGATCATCGCATTGATCGCGGCATCGAAATCGGCGTGTTCCTGCTTCAGCCGGGAAAATTCGAGGCGAATATCGGCCTGTTCCTGATCGGACATTCTCTACCGTGTGCACGTCTGCTACGCCCAAATAGTGGGCCTGATTTGGGCGGGGGCGGCAATTCTGCCACCGGCGCGCAGGCCATACCACATTTCATATTGCCGTGGAATGCTACCACGCAGCATTCGACATCGCCGACAGATGGTGGCACACTGTCACCGTGCCGTCACAGATGCGAACTTGCGGTGGACGCGCCTTGACGGTTGCATCGAGGAAACCATGAAAGGGAGAACCAATCATGTCTCTTGCATCCCATCTTGATGAGTTGCAGCGGAAACACGGCGACATCGAACGCGAGATCGATGACGCGATGAACCACCCGTCGGTGGACGACCTCGAAATCGTGAATCTCAAGCGACGCAAGCTGGCACTCAAGGACGAGATTGAAAAACTGAGGGCGCAACCCACCACGCATTGATACCCTCCTGACATAGCCGTCTACGATCCGCGGCTTCTCTGCCGGCAGCGCTTGTTGCCGGTGTGGTGTTTTTTGATTTGCAGCGCCCAGCTGCAACCGAAACGGGCATCCATTCGGGTCCATTGCCCTTTGGCCGTCGCCAGATCATGGATTGTTCTGGCGGCGGATTCCGGCCAGTGGCGACCTGTCGCCATTGACAAGCCATCTTTGCTCATCCACCTCATGCCGGACTTCAGCGCATCGGCCCGGAGCGTACTTCGTGCGTCCAAGCGGACGCATGGCGCTCCAGAGACAGAAGGCTGCCGGCATGACCGGATATTTTTCATCTCCCTTCCCCCGCCGCACGTCGGTTGGCGTCGATGTCGGCGGCGTGGTCGTTGGCGGCGGCGCGCCCGTTGTCGTGCAGTCGATGACCAACACCGATACGGCCGATATCGACCAGACCGTCGCCCAGGTGGCGGCGCTGCACCGCGCTGGTTCCGAGATCGTGCGCATCACCGTCGATCGTGACGAGAGTGCCGCCGCGGTGCCGCGCATTCATGAAAGGTTGGCGCGATTAGGCATCAACGTGCCACTGGTCGGCGACTTCCACTATATCGGCCACAAGCTTTTGGCCGACCATCCGGCCTGCGCCGAGGCGCTGGCCAAGTACCGTATCAATCCCGGCAATGTCGGCTTCAAGGACAAGAAGGACCGGCAGTTCGCGGCGATCGTCGAGATGGCGATCAAGCATGACAAGCCTGTGCGCATCGGCGTCAACTGGGGCTCGCTCGACCAGGAGCTCTTGACCCGCCTGATGGACGACAATCAGGCCAAGGGCTTCCCGCTGACGGCGCAGGAAGTGACGCGCGAGGCGATCGTGCAGTCGGCGATCCTGTCGGCTGAGATGGCGGAAGAGATCGGCCTTGGCCGCGAAAAGATCATCCTGTCGGCCAAGGTCAGCGGCGTGCAGGATTTGATCGCCGTCTACACCGAGCTTGCCAGCCGCTCCAATCATGCGCTGCATCTCGGCCTCACCGAGGCCGGCATGGGGTCGAAAGGCATCGTCGCCTCGTCTGCCGCAATGGGCATCCTGCTCCAGCAAGGCATCGGCGACACCATCCGCATCTCGCTGACGCCGGAGCCCAATGGCGACCGCACCCGGGAGGTGCAGGTGTCGCAGGAACTGCTGCAGACCATGGGCTTCCGGCAGTTCGTGCCGATCGTCGCCGCCTGCCCCGGCTGCGGCCGCACGACCTCGACCGTATTCCAGGAACTGGCCCAGAACATCCAGGCTGACCTCAGGAAAAACATGCCGGTGTGGCGCGAGAAATATCCCGGCGTCGAGAACCTCAAGGTCGCGGTGATGGGCTGCATCGTCAACGGCCCGGGCGAATCCAAACACGCCGATATCGGCATTTCGCTGCCCGGCACCGGCGAGACGCCGACGGCGCCGGTCTTCGTCGACGGCAAGAAGGCGGCGACGCTGCGCGGGCCGTCGATCGCGGCGGATTTCGAGAAGATGGTCGCCGACTATATCGAGCAAAGGTTCGGTCGCGGCAAGGCCGCGGCGGAGTAGGCACCATGCGGCGTTTCCCCGGGGTGACGCTGGTTCTGCTTTGCGTCCTGGGCTGCTCGACAGGTGTTCAGGCCGATCCGCCGCAATCCGCCAAGCAGAGGCTGATCGACAAGGTCTGCAACCTGATCCAGGCCCATGCCGACCAGAACGGCCTGTCCAGGGATTTCTTCGCCCGGCTGATCTGGAAGGAAAGCCGGTTCGATCCCAACGCCGTCAGTCCAGTCGGTGCCGAAGGCATCGCGCAGTTCATGCCGGGCACAGCCAAGATGCGGGGGCTCGGCAATTCCTTCGACATCAACCAGGCAATCCCGGCTTCGGCCAAGTATCTCGCCGAGATGAAAACCAGCTATGGCAACCTGGGACTGGCGGCCGCCGCCTACAATGCGGGCGAAAACCGGGTGTCGCGCTGGCTGGGTTCGGGTGGCTTTCTGCCGATGGAAACAGAGAGCTATGTCTTCGACATCATGGGCGAACCGGTCGACAAGTTCACCGACCGGGCCTATGCCGGGAAGATCCAGCCGCTTGACGCGAAGGCCGATTTTGCCGCCGCGTGCCGAAAGCTGCCGGTGATCATGTCGCGGACGGTGGCCATGGCCTCGATCAACGTAAAGCGATGGGGCATCCAGGTGGCCGGCAATTTCCGCCGCAGCGCCGCGATAAGCCAGTGGCTGCGGGTGCGGAGCCGTTTTCCGGCACTGCTCAGCGGGCATGATCCAGTGGTCAGCCGGGTGCGCACGCCAATCGGCCGGCGCGGCATCTATGCGGTCAGGATCGGGGTCGACGACCGCGCCGCGGCCAATGTCATCTGCCAGAAATTGCAGAGCGTCGGCGGAGCGTGCGTGGTGGTGCGCAACCGGTAGGTCAGGGGATTTTGCCGTACAGGAAAGCGACGTGCTGCAGCTGGTGTGTGCCCGTCGCATCGGCTTGGAATTTCGGGCATAGGCAGCCATCATCTCCCGGGCAACAGCCCCTGCCACTTGTGAGCAACAGGGCCGCAACATGTTCGATGGATACATTCTCTGCGGTACGCCGAGAACCGGGAGCACTTTGCTGTGCAGACTTCTGGCGTCTACGAAGACAGCCGGCGATCCCCACTCGTTCTATCGACGGCAGGACGTCGCGGAGTGGGCCGAAGAGTGGAACTTGCCCAGTCGCGGCACGATGAGCGAGCTCGAATTCCAGATCGCCTATCTCAACGCGGCGATCGCCGCTGGCAAGAGTGGGACAGGTGTCTTCGGGCTTCGTCTGATGCGGGAAAATCTGGATGAGCTCTCGGCGATCCTTGAGCAGATTTTCCCCGGGCTTCCGTCGGACAAGGCGCGTTTAGAAAAGGCATTTGGCCGTATCGTCTACATACATCTTTCGCGTGGGGACAAGCTCGCCCAAGCCGTCTCCCTGATCAAGGCGGAGCAGACCGGTCTCTGGCACGTCGCTCCCGATGGAACCGAGATCGAAAGGGTCGCACCGTCGAAAGAACCGCAATATGACTTCGACCGGATCAAACGTGAGGTCACGGAACTCGAGACTTATGATGCCGCCTGGAATGCCTGGTTCGCGGAGCAAGACGTAACCCCGCTGCGGATTGGCTATGAGCGTCTTTCCGCCAACCCGGCCGCGACATTGCTCGACATCTGCGAAGCCCTGGGCGTCCATTCACCCAATGCCGAGGATGTAAGGCCGGGCGTTGCAAAGCTCTCCGATGAGACAAGCCTCGCTTGGATGCGCCGCTATCAGTTGGACGCAGCCGTCTGACGCCGGCTAGGCGGTCTTCGCCACCACTGTCTCGCTGAGCCAGGTGCCGATCTTGGCGCCGAGGCGGTCCGGCGAAACCGGCTTCGGCAGGTAGTCGTCCATGCCGGCATCGATGCATTTGTCGCGGTCGCCCTTCAGGGCATGCGCGGTGACGCCGATGATCGGTATGTGGGCGCCCGCCGGGGCCTCCATGGCCCTTATGGCGCGGGTCGCCTCGTAGCCGTTCATCTCGGGCATCGAGACGTCCATCAGGATCAGCCTGGGGCGCAGCGACCGGTACATTTCGACCGCGGTGCGGCCGTTGCCGGCGATGCGGTAGCTCAAGCCCAACCCGTTGAGGATCTGGCCGAACACCAGCTGGTTGACGTCATTGTCCTCGGCGATGAGGATGTCGATCGGGCCGTTCGGCGTGGCCATCGATTCCGGCGCCGGGGCGACCGGCATGGCCGGGCCGCGGATGACGGTGAAGGCGGGCGCCGCTGCCGGCGGCGGCCGGACCGGTTCACGAACGAACTGCGCCTTGCCGACCTGCGAACGGGCCTTCTGGACGACCGAAATGACAGTGCCGAGCAGGACCGCGGAGCGCGCCGGCTTGGTCAGATGCGCGGCAATTCCAAAATCGATGATCATCTTGCCGAAATCGACCTGGTCGACCGAGGTCAGCAGAACGACCGGAATGCTGGACAGGCGGCTGTCGGCGGCAATCGCCCTGGCGACATCGGCGCCGTTCATGCCGGGCATCTGGTAATCGAGGATGATGCAGTCCACGGCGGCACCCAGCTGCCAGGCGCGATCGAGGAAGGCCAGCCCAATGGCGCCGCTTTCGGCGGCGGCGCAATCGAAGCTCCAGCCTCTGAGCTGTTCGAGCAGGATCTCACGGTTGACCGGATTGTCATCGATGACCAGCACGCGCGCGCCGGTGACGTCGACCGGCACGGCCGCGTCGCGTGTGTCGGCGTGGTGCGCGGGCAGCGGCACCGCGAACCAGAAGACGGAGCCACGGCCGATCTCGCTCTCGACGCCGATCTTGCCAGCCATCAGGTCGACGAGGCGAGCGGCGATGGCAAGCCCAAGGCCGGTGCCTTCGTGGCGGCGGGTCGAGGAGCCGTCGACCTGCGCGAATTTCTCGAACACGTTCTGAAGCTTCTCGGCCGGAATGCCGATGCCGGTGTCCTCGACGCGGAGCTTGAGCTGGACGACATCGTTGACGATTTCACCGCCGACATCGATCAGCACATGGCCCTTCTCGGTGAACTTCACCGCGTTGCCGACCAAGTTGGTGACGATCTGCCGGAACCGTCCGGCGTCGCCGACGACATGGGCGGGAAGGCGCGGGTCGACACGTACGATCAGTTCGAGGTTCTTTTCGGCGACCCGCGCCGATACCAGGGTGGCGACATCCTCGACCGCTTCGGTAAGGCGGAAGGGAGCGGGGTCGAGCGTCAGCTGGCCGGCATTGATCTTGGAGAAATCGAGGATGTCGTTGATGATGGTGAGCAGCGCGTTGCCCGATTTGACGATGACGTCGGTGAAGGTCTTCTGGCGCGTGGTCAGCTCGGTCTTGGCCAGGAGTTCGGCCATGCCAAGCACGCCGTTCATCGGCGTGCGGATCTCGTGGCTCATATTGGCCAGGAATTCCGATTTGGCGCGGTCGGCGGCCTCTGCCTTGGACAGGGATTCGGCCGATTGGGCGAAGGCGCGGCGGATGGCCTTTTCCATCGGCCGGAAGATCCAGAAGGCGACGATGGCCAGGACGGCGAACAGCAGACCGGTCGCCCAGAGCAGGAGCCGGTCACTGGAAGCGTCGGCCAAATGGCGCTCGCCGTCCATCGCGGTGCGGACACGAACCAGCATCGGTTGGGTAAACAGGTCATTCTGATTGCGAATTTCGCGATAGCTCCACTCGTCGACCTTCTGCGCCACCGACATCAGGTTGAAGTTACGCACCATGTCGCGCGGCGACCAGAACAGGTCACCGTTGACGGACGCGGATTCGAGCTCGTTGATGGTGCTGGTCGACAGGCGAGAGCGTATCGCGGCGAGCTGTGCCGTAAGTGTCTCTATCTCGCCGGTCAGGCGCTCGGAATGGCCGCGCGCCGACGCGGTCAGCGCATCGCGCGTTTCGGTTCGCCAGGCGGTGCCGGTTGTCTCGGCGAAGCTGGTTGCGTTGCGCAGGTCGCGGGCGAAGACGACAAGATTGCTGCTCAGGGCATCGATCTGGTGGCGGAAGGAATTGACGCGATCGAGCGCGCCCATGATGGCGGCGGAAGCCAGCGCGAAAATCAACAATCCTGAAAGATAGCGAACCCGGACAGACCGGATGAAGGAAGAATATTCCGGCATGCGCAACCCCAACACATACGCATTATTTTAATGGTCGGGATTACGCTTCATTTACATTAAGATTTCGTTCGCGCGGACATGCCGGG
This sequence comes from Mesorhizobium sp. M0587, assembly GCF_040320945.1. Lineage (NCBI taxonomy): Bacteria > Pseudomonadati > Pseudomonadota > Alphaproteobacteria > Hyphomicrobiales > Phyllobacteriaceae > Mesorhizobium > Mesorhizobium sp. M0587. The sequence continues at coordinate 52,517 of NZ_JAMYQP010000035.1, read as the reverse complement.
AATGACCGCCGGTCAAGTGATCCTGCACTCCATTTCGTGCGTGTGCCCGCCACGAACCTAAACCTCGTTCCATCAATTACACGCCTACAGGCCCGTAGCCGCCATCATACGGATTTTCCTGCTGGAAACACATCATCGCGAGTGCGCGGCTGTCGTCGCTCGCTTCATCAGCGACGTGGACACCGGCGCGTTCCAGGATCGCACCGGATGACGGCGGCAGCGGGAAAATTCGGCGAACCTGTGAGATGTTGTCCGACGTGCCCGATCAGATCGATGCCGTGATGCCGCCGTCGACATAGAGGATATGGCCGTTGACGAAGGACGAGGCATCGGAGGCCAGGAAGACGCAGGCCCCGACCAGTTCTTCGACCTTGCCCCAGCGGCCGGCCGGCGTGCGCTTTTCGAGCCAGGCGCTGAATGCCGGGTCGGCGACAAGTGCCGCGTTGAGCGGCGTGTCGAAATAGCCTGGCGCGATCGCGTTGCATTGCAGGCCGTGTTTGGCCCAGTCGGCCGCCATGCCCTTGGTCAGGTTGCCAACCGCGCCTTTGGTAGCCGTGTAGGGTGCGATGCCCGGGCGGGCGAGTGCGGTCTGCACGCTGGCGATGTTGATGATCTTGCCGCGGCCACGCCCGATCATGTGACGGGCGACCGCCTGGCCGACATGGAAGACGCTGGCGACGTTGGCCTGCAGCAGGCGCTCGAACGCGTCGGCGGGAAAGTCCTCGAGGGGCGAGCGGAATTGCATCCCGGCATTGTTGACCAGTATGTCGATACGCCCGCCCGACAGCTCGAAACCGTCGATCTCGGAGCGGACGGCATCATGATCGGTCGCGTCGAAGGCGAGTGCTTCCGCGCCGGGGATCTGTGCCGCCGCCGCGGCGAGCTTCGCCGCGTCACGGCCATTGAGGACGACCTTGGCACCGGCTTCTGCCAAGCCTTTTGCCAGGGCGAACCCAATGCCTTGCGACGAGCCGGTTACCAGTGCCCGGCGCCCGGTGAGATCGAACATATTGGACGACATCGACCCTGATCTCCCGACTCTCTGTCAGCTATTGCGAGTTGCGACGAATTTCGCCGCCGCCTTCAGCATCGCCGCCTGTTCGCCATAGGGTTCAAGCAGCGCGTGCGCCTGGTCGATGAGACCGTGCAACTGGCTGCGCGCCCAGCCCGGACCGTGCAGCGCCACCAGCGTCGCCTTGCCGGCGGCGGCGTCCTTGCCGGTCGCCTTTCCCATCTGCTCGACGTCCGCCGTCAGGTCGAGCAGGTCGTCGGCAAGCTGGAAGGCGAGGCCGGTCGCCGAGCCGAATTCGGCCAGCCTCTCGCGGTCTTCGGACGAGGCGCCGGCAATGAGCGCGCCCGCCTCGCAGGCGAAGCGGATCAGCGCGCCGGTCTTCATTGCCTGCAGCCGGATGATGCCGGCCTCGTCCGGCGGCGCCCGTTCGGCCTCGAGGTCCAGCTTCTGGCCCCCGACCATGCCGCCGGCACCGGCGGCGCGGGCGAGCGCCAGCACCAAGGCTGCCCGCCGTTCGGCTGGCAGCATGGTCGCCTCATCGGCGATGATGTCGAAGGCCAGGGTCAGCAAGGCGTCGCCGGCCAGGATAGCGGTCGCCTCGTCGAAGGCCCTGTGCACGGTCGGTTGGCCGCGGCGAAGATCGTCGTCGTCCATGGCGGGCAGGTCGTCGTGGATCAGCGAGTAGCAGTGCACGCATTCAAGTGCGGCCGCAACGCGCCGCGCCGCTTCGCCGTCGGCGGAAAAAAGTGCCGCACTTTCCATGACCAGGAAGGGGCGCAGACGCTTGCCGCCGTTCAGCACGCCATGGCGCATCGCCGCCATCAGGCGGTCGGGCCGGGCGATCTCACCTGAAAGCGCGCGGTCGTCGAGCAACCGCCGCAGCAGCGTCTCCACGGCGGCTGCCCGCGCAACAAGCGCCATTTCGAACGCCATTTCGTCGTCATTCGTCATGGTCGGGAGCGGTAGCCGACACTCAGACGTTGCGCAAGAAGCCAAGCGCCATTATGCCGGAGCAAGGAGAGGCACGGGTTGGGCGGCTTGGCGGAACCGATCGTCGATCATGAAACCGAAAAGCTGGACATGGCGACGAGATCGAGGCGTGTGAACCGCCGCGGTATCGAGCGCCGGGTCCGGTGCGGCATCGTCGTCGCCGCCGCGCTGGCGCTGGTGCCGGTGGTGCTGACCTTCCTGTATCTGCCATTCTTCGTGCATCCGGTCTCGACTCTGATGCTGAAGGACCTGGCGACTTTCTCCGGCTACGACCGGCGCTGGGTCCCGATCGAGGACGTCGCCCCGGTACTGGCCAATTCGGTCATCATGTCGGAGGACGGGCAGTTCTGCTTCCACCGGGGCGTCGATCTCGGCGAATTGCGGGGTGTCGTCGACGATGCGCTGGCCGGCGAGGCGACTCGCGGCGCCTCGACCATCACCATGCAGACGGTGAAGAACCTTTTCCTCTGGTCGCGGCCGCTGGGCTCGGTACGCAAGGTGGTCGAACTGCCGCTGGCTATCTATTTCGACGCGGTGATGTCGAAGCGGCGCATCATGGAGATCTATCTTAACGTCGCCGAGTGGGGGCCGGGCATCTATGGCATCGAGGCGGCGGCACAGCATCATTTCGGCGTTTCGGCGAAACAACTGTCGCGCCGGCAGGCCGCGCTGCTCGCCGTCAGCCTGCCAAACCCCATCGCCCGCAATCCGGCCAAGCCCGGACCAGGCCTCAGACGGCTTGCCAATCTGATCGAGCGCCGTGCCGGCCGTTCCGGTGCTTATGTCGGTTGTCTCCACTAGTTGTTTCAAAAAAATTCGCGGGCAGCGCTGGCCAAAACGGCATCAGGCGTGTATAGGCACCCGACTTTCTCAGATTCCGGCCCCTGACACGGCCCTTTCACGAGGGCGGGCGGGGCTTTTTGACCATGTAGTGGAGCATATCCATGGCCGTTCCGAAACGAAAAACCTCTCCGTCCAAGCGCGGCATGCGCCGCTCGGCCGACGCCCTGAAGGCCCCGACCTATGTCGAGGACAAGAATTCCGGCGAAATGCGCCGCCCGCACCATATCGACCTGAAGACCGGCATGTATCGCGGTCGCCAGGTGCTGACGCCCAAGGAAAGCTGAGACCAGCTTTCTCGAAGGTCTGAATTAGCGAAAGACCGGCCCGTGGCCGGTCTTTCTGCGTCTGGCGGTCCCGGTCCGAAGGTCGGCCGGTCAAGGCCGGAGTCTCCCGGCTTTCACCCCTGAATCCGGCGGCCCGAATCCGGCGGCATGAATCCGGCAATGAAGGTTCCCTGCGCGCCCGCTTCAAATGCTGGTCAGACGATCATGCGGGCGGGCAACCGGCTGACATCGTTGTTGCACCCGGTCTTCGAGCGTGTTCGCCGCTTTCCACGAAAAATCTTGACGGCGTGCCTGTGGCGCATTCTACAGAAGGTGCCCCCATATGGAGACGCCAGATGTTCGGTGCCGTCCCGCTATTGATCGTACCTTTCGTGCTCTACAACCTCGGCCTGCTCGGGATTTTTGGCAGCGGCGACGATCCGTGGGCTAGCGAAATCTTCTCATTCAGCATGATGTCGGGCGGGGTGTTCTCGATGACGCTCGGCGACCTGATAGTGCTGATCGGGCTGATCTTGCTGTTCCTCGAAATGGTGAAGTCGGCGCGCACGACCAGCGCCTCGATCATGGATCATCTTCTGTCGACGCTGGTTTTCGTGGCGTTCCTGGTCGAGTTCCTGCTGGTGAAGGGCGCGGCGCATTCCATCTTCTTCACGCTGATGATCATCGCACTGTTCGACGTACTGGCTGGCTTCGCGGTGTCGATGCGGTCGGCCAGCCGGGACATCAATCTCAACTAAGTTTTCGGTGCGGAAGTTTGACCGGTCGCTTGTGACGAGCCGCATACGTTGGCGATGAGCAAAACGCCATCGGCTTCGGCCAGTCGCTAAGCTCCGGCGTTCAACCCGGGTCGGCGGTGAAGCCGGCTGCCTCGATACCTGCGATGGCGGCGGCCTCGTCATTGTCGGAGGTGTCGCCGGAGATGCCGACGGCGCCGATAACGGTACCTGCCTTGTCGCGGATCAGCACACCGCCGACGACCGGCAGCACGCGTCCGCCCGACACATCGGAGATGCCGGCGACCAGATGCGGGCGCTCCTTGGCGAATGCCTCGATCCGACGCGATCCCATGCCGATCGCCAGCGCGCCATAAGCCTTGCCCGTCGACATTTGCGGGCGCAGGAACGAGGCGCCGTCCTGGCGCTGGAAAGCGACAAGGTGCCCGCCGGCATCAAGCACCGAGACACCCAGTGGTTTGAGCTTGAGGACAGCGGCCCTGGCGAAAGCGGCATCGATGATCTCAATGGCCTTTTCGAGCAGCAGTGCGGTCATGGCGGTCTCCTGTTTGACATGCGGCGCCGCGCCGACATGCGCTCACGTTCAACGGGGGCAGGGCGGTGTCGAAGCTGCGGAAGAACGCGTCACTTCTTCTTGGCTCGGGCCGGCTTCTTGACAGGTGTTGCCGGCGCGTTGGCCAGATCCTCGGCTTCCTTGGCAAGCCGGAGCGCGCGCAGCTTGTTGGTCTTGGCCTGGCGGGCATCGCTCTCGGCGACATACTCAGCCATCGCTTTCTGGCGGACGGTCGCTGCCTCTTCCTGCTTCTTGAAGCGCTGATCCGCGCGGGCGCGGGCAGTGTCCTTAGAGTTCTCGACCAAGAGCGTATCCAATCCCGTGAATTGTAATTTCCTTCACTTCTAGCAGAGCCGGCCTGTTAACGGGAAAATAAGTTGGTCACGCAGCCGGACTGGCGGCGAGAGCCTTGCTGGCGACCACGGCTTCGTAGGCTTCCTGAAGGGTCGCCCGAACGGTAGGTCCGGCGGCCGGGTCCGCCGGCGTACCGAGGTGCTCGTGGCGCAACTCGTTCATGAATTTCTCCCACAGCGGCGGCCCGCCCTTTTCCAGGAGTTCGGCGCGGATCGAGAGCTCTTCGCTGACCGGGAGCCAGACACGGCCCCAGGCACCGAGATGGGCCAGGATCGGCACCAGCGTGATGGCCATCTCGGTCAGGCTGTAGATCGCCTTCTGCTTGTGCGAGGGGTCGTCGGCCTTGGTCAGCATGCCGAGTTCCATCAGCCGTTTCAGCCGGTCGGCGAGGATGTTCGAGGCGATGCCTTCCATCGAGCCGTTGAGCAACTCGCGAAAATGGCGCTTGCCGCCGAAAATCATGTCGCGAAGGATGATCAGGCTCCAGCGGTCGCCGAACACTTCCAGCGACAGGTTGATCGGACAGCCGGACCGGCGATCAAGGGTCATTCGATTCTCTCCATAAACCGGTTGCATTATCGTATCAGTTTCAATATGGTGCAACTGATTGCAAAATGCAAGCAGATAAGGAGGCCAAGCGATGACCGTGATCGAACGTCCTGAGATCATATCTCAAACCTTTGGCGATCCGGCAGATCCCGCCCTGTTGCTGATCATGGGAGCGATGGCGTCGATGCTTTGGTGGCCGGAGGAATTTTGCCGGAAACTGGCGGCTGCCGGCCTGTTCGTGATCCGCTACGACAATCGCGATACCGGATGCTCGACCAAATATCCGCCGGGAGAGCCCCCTTACACATTCGATGACATGGCGGACGATGCGATCGACGTTCTGGACAACCATGGCATCGCCAAGGCCCACATCGCCGGCATGTCGATGGGCGGCATGATCGCGCAGCTCGTGGCCCTCAAACATCCCTCCCGCGTCGCGTCGCTGACCGTGATCAGCAGCTCGCCCGTGGGATTGGACACCTCGCATTTGCCGCAGATGAATGATGGCTACGTCGAGCATTCGGCCGAGGGGGCGAAAGTCGATTGGTCGGACCGCCGGCAGGTAATCGATTTCATCGTCAGGGATGCGCGGGCGATCGCCAGCACCGTGCACCCATTCGACGAAGCCCGGATGAGAGCCTTCGCCGAACAGGATTATGACCGGTCGGTCGGCTTTCTGAGCGCGACCAATCATTTCATGCTCAGGGGCGGCGATGAGTGGAAGGGCCGTCTGCACGAAATGACGGCGCCGCTGCTGGTTATCCACGGCACGACGGATCCGATCTTTCCGGTCGAGCATGGCGAGGCGATGGCCGCGGCGGTCGCCGGCCCCGAAAATCCTTCGCATCGAAGGCGGCGGGCATGAACTGCATCCCGAAGACTGGCCAATGATGTCAGCCGCAATGGTCGCCCACATCGAGGCCAATCAAGGTAGCACCCCATCTTGACGAGCAGGGCCTACCTGACGGCACGGCTACGACCAACCACAAAGCAAACGAGCAAAACATGGCCCTGACATTTCATTTCCATCCGCTGGCCTCCTTCTGCTGGAAGCCGCTGATCGCGCTGTATGAAAACGACATACCGTTCACCCCGGTCGTCGTTGATCTTGGCGATGAGCAATCGCGCGCGGCTTTCCTGAAGATATCGCCGACCGGCAAGATGCCGGCTCTGCGCGACGATGCACGCGGCCGCACGGTGCTGGAATCGACCATCGTCGTGGAATATCTGGCGGCGCACTATCCGGGGCCGGTTGAACTCATTCCTGCCGAGATCGACCTGGCGCTGGCCGTTCGCCAGGCTGATCGTTTTTATGACTTCTATGTGCAGGAGCCGATGCAGAAGATCGTCGGCGACCGGCTGCGCCCCGAGGACAAGACCGATCCGTTCGGCGTCGAACAGGCCCGCGGCCAGCTGCGGGATTCCTACGCCATCATCGAGCAGGACATGCATACGAAGATTTGGGCGATGGGTGATACCTTCACCATGGCCGATTGCGCGGCTTCTCCCGCGCTGTTCTATGCCAACAAAGTCGAGCCGTTCGGCGACAGATACCCGGCCATGAAGCGCTATCATGACCGCCTGGTGCAGCGCCCTGCCTTCAGCAGGGTGATCGAGGAAGCACAGCCCTACTTCAAACTCTTTCCGTACAACAACGGTTGATCACGATGCTGCCGGGCGAGCCAGAACGGTCAGGCTTCCCAGAACTGATCGAGCCAGATGTTGAGTTTCAGGAAACCGGCATTGCTGACCGTGTAGACGCGCCTTGTTCCTTCGGCCTTGGCTTGGACCAGCCCGGCATCGAGCAGGACCTTGAGATGCTGCGAAACGGCCGGGCGTGAGACTGGCAGCCCGGACGCCAGTTCGTTGACGGTTTTCGGGCCGCGTCGAAGTTCTTCCAAGAGATAACGCCGGTTGGGGTCGGCAATCGCCATGAAGGCGTCGGAAAACATCATGTCTTATTTGTGAGGCAAAGCTTTTCGAATCTCAACCGTCGGTTTCTACTTTTCTTCTTGGATCAAGCCGCAACGCTTCCGGCGTCACCGAGCGGTCGGCCGGTTGGGTCTTGAAGGCGTCGCGATCCTCGATCGGCACCGGCGCGCGGCGGCTGATGCGCAGCAGCGTGTAGCCGGCCAAGCAGAGATGCGCGAAGGCCGTCGCCAGGAACAGGCCTTCCGGGCGCATCCAGCTCATCAGCGCCGCCGCCAGCAAGGGCCCGATCATGGTGCCGAAACCGTAAAGCAAGAGCAGACCGCCGGAAACCTTGACGAAGTCCTCGGCACTGGCGTGGTCGTTGGCATGCGCCACGGCGATCGAATAGAGCGTGTAGGCGAACGCGCCGTAAGCGGCGGTGAAGACGATGACGAAGACGCCGGAGCGCGGTTCGAACAGGAAGATCATGAGCGCGAACAGCGCCGCGCCGAAGGCCGCCCCTGCCAGCACGAAACGCCGGTCGGTCTTATCGGACATGCGGCCGGCCGGAAGCTGCATGGCGGCGCCGGCAACGACCACAAGGCTCATCATCAACGCGATCTCGGCGGTGGAGATGCCGATGCGGGCACCGTAAACGGCGCCTAGCGTGCCCCAGGCGCCGTTGGCTATGCCGATCAGCACGCAGGCGATGGCCGAGACCGGCGAGTTGGCGTAGAGCCCCCTGACGTCGAGCTTGACGTCTTGCAGCGGCTTGGGATGCGAGGCTGTCGAAACCGCGGTTGGGATCAGCGACAGGCAGAACAGGATGCCGGTGATCATGAACAGCGACGCCGATTTTACATCGCCGCCGGCGACGATCATCTGCCCCCCCATGATCGAGGCGTAGGTGACCATCATATAGAGGCCGAACACCGTGCCGCGGTTTTCGTTGGTGGCTTTCTCGTTCAGCCAGCTTTCGATGACCATGAAGGCACCGGCCATGGTGAAGCCGGTAAAGGCGCGCAGCAGGATCCAGATATATTCATCGATGACCAGCCCGGTGAGCAAAGCCACGATGGCGCCGGAAGCGGCGAAGGCGCCGAAGGCGCGCACATGCCCGGCGCGGCGCACGATGCGCGGCGCGAAGAAGCAGCCGGTGACGAAGCCGCCGGCCCAGGCCGTGCCCATCAGGCCGAGCGATGCGGTCGAAAAGCCTTCCACCTGGCCGCGCAGGGGCAACAGCAGTCCGTGCAATCCCGACGCAGCCAGCAGGAAGGCGGTGCCGCGAAGCAGAGAAAGGATCGGTCGGTAGGCTGCGAGCATTTTTTGATCCGGCTGGATTTTGGGAGGATGCAGGGCCTGAAGACAGCCGCATTCCGGCTTTTCCGCGGCGGACCGTTCCGTCCGTTTATCTACCCGCGCCGGAACAGCGCTTCGGCCGCCGATTTGGTGTTATCCTTGGTCTTGAGCTCGGTCTCCAGCCGGGCAATTTCGGCGCGCAGGAGATCGATCCGCTCGGACAGTTCGCCGACTGAAAGCAGCGACAAGTCCTGCCCGATTTCGTGCGGGCGCGCCTTCTTCTTGGGCTCGTCGTCGAAGATCGCCATGGGTCGCTCCTCCTCCGCTACACCGGATTGGCCATTTGCCTGCTTTGGCAATCAGCATACATAGGGCAGGGGCGTCGATGCAAACAGCCGATCCGATAACGGCGAGAAAAGACGGTAAATCTTATGGCGAGTGGACAGAAAATTCCGGCAAGAATGACGGCCATCGCGATCTCGGCGCCGGGTGGTCCCCGGGTGCTGAAACCGGAAATGCGCGACGTGCCGCAGCCCGGCCCCGGCGAGATACTGATCAAGGTCCACGCCGCCGGCGTCAACCGACCCGACGTGCAGCAGCGCAAGGGCGTCTATCCGCCGCCGCCCGGCGCTTCGGACCTGCCCGGCCTCGAGGCGTCGGGCGAAGTGGCGGCCCTTGGCGACGACATATCGCGCTGGCGCATCGGCGACCGGGTTTGTGCGCTGACGCCCGGCGGCGGTTATGCCGAATATGTCAAGGTTCATGCCGGCAGCGTTCTGCCGCTGCCGGCCGGCTTCACCCACACGGAAGCGGCCGCCGTGCCGGAAAACTATTTCACGGTCTGGCACAATATGTTCGAGCGCGGCGGCCTGAAGAAAGGCGAGACGCTGCTGGTCCATGGTGGCTCATCCGGCATCGGCACCACGGCTATCCAGCTTGCCGCGGCCTTCGGCGCCTATGTCATCACCACCGCCGGCAGCAAAGAAAAGTGCGATGCCTGCCTGAGGCTCGGCGCCGACCGGGCGATCAATTACCGCGAGGAGGACTTCGTCGCCGCGGTGAAGGAGGCAACAGGAGGCAAAGGGGCGAACGTCATCCTCGACATGGTCGGCGGCGACTATGTGGCCCGAAACTACGAGGCTGCGGCCGTCGAGGGCCGCATTGTCCAGATCGCCTTGCAGGCCGGCGCCGTTGCCAGCGCCGATTTTTCGAAGATCATGGTCAAGCGGTTGACGCACACCGGGTCGACGTTGAGGCCCCGCACCGTGGAGTTCAAGGCGGCGATCGCGACGGCGCTGGAAGCGCAGGTGTGGCCCTTGCTCGGGACGCGCAAGGTGGCTCCGGTCATGGACATGATCTTCCCGCTCAGCGAGGCCTGGCGCGCGCATGAGCGAATGGAGGAGGGCGAGCATATCGGCAAGATCGTGCTCGACGTCGGCTGATAGGGCGATAGCCTGGGCCGGTCGGCAGGCGGACCGGGCCGGCCAAGGCTGGCGCCTGCCTAGAAGCTGAACAAAAGTTAATGGTGCAATGCAGCATTTGCATCATTGCTATGCAAAATCAGCCATTCAAGTCCCGATCGATGATGACTATTTGAGCATCATCGAAACGAACAACTCATTTGGAGGACCACCATGAACCCGATCCGCGCTTTCCGTAACTGGCGCATGTACAACGAGACCGTGCGCGAACTGAACCGCCTCAATGCGCGTCAGCTCAGCGATCTCGGCATCAACCGCGGCGACATCGAACGGATCGCCCGCCAGGCGATCTGATGTCGGGTATGGTCCGCTCAAAAAGCGGACCATGCCGTAGAAGCAAGAGCCGAGCCAGGCGCTTTGCCGCCGCCGGTTCCGAGCCCGCTGGACCCAGTCCGGCGGGTTTTGTCGTTTTGGCGGCAGGGATGGCATGGTCGGGCCGACGGCCGCCTTGACCGAGATCGGCCGCATCGCCGGCGCGACACCTTAATGTGCTAGCGCCCTGCAATTGACCGGACGCCCCAGGCGCTTCGAAAAACGGCGCTTCCAAAAACGTTGCGAAACGACCGGAGAGCGGTTATACAGACCGCGAATTTCCCATTTTGGTGGCTCTAAACCACCGCCCGCGCGGGAACGCGGGCGAACGAGAAGGATTTTTACAATGGCCAATACGTTGCTGATGCCCAAGGCGACCGCCGTCTGGCTGGTCGACAACACCGCGCTTTCGTTCGAGCAGATCGCGCAGTTCTGCGGGCTGCATCCGCTTGAGGTCAAGGCGATCGCCGACGGCGAGGCGGCGCAAGGCATCAAGGGCATGGACCCGATCATGACCGGCCAGCTGACACGCGACGAGATCGCGCGCGCCGAGAAGGACCCGAACCAGCGCCTGAAGCTTTCCGACCCCAAGGTGCGGGTGCCGGAATCCAAGCGCAAGGGACCGCGCTATACGCCGCTGTCGAAGCGTCAGGACCGGCCGAATGCCATCCTGTGGCTGGTGCGCAACCATCCCGAGCTGAAGGACGCGCAGATCTCGCGCCTCGTCGGCACCACCAAGTCGACGATCGAGCAGATCCGCGAGCGCAAGCACTGGAACTCGGCCAATCTGCAGCCGATGGACCCGGTGACGCTCGGTCTTGCTTCGCAGATCGACCTCGACATGGAAGTCAACCGTGCGTCGCGCGGTCGCGAGCAGGCGCAGCCGGTCGGCGACACGCTGCTGCCGGCGGCGTTGACCGAACGGCTGGTTCCGGCTCCCGAAAAGCCGAAGGACGAGGACGCTGAACTCGACGCCAACGCCGTGTTCGCCAAGCTCTCGGCTCTGAAGTCGAAGGACAAAGATAACGACGACGACGAGGAATAGAATTCTCGCGAACTCAACAAAAAAGCCCGCTTCGAGCGGGCTTTTCTATGTAGTCCGGAGGTTTCAGCTTCGCGCCGCGCGGTCCGGCGCCATGCCATAATCCTCGCTCCGTTCCACCGCACGGTAGAAATCCGCAAGCTGCTTGCCGCGCTCCGGCTTAAAGATGCGGCCGGCAATGACCACCGAGGCGATGCGATCGATGCGGAAGGCGCGGAAGTCATCGCGCATTTCGCACCAGGCGACCAGCGTCCATACCTTGCCCCAGAACCACAAGCCCAGCGGCCGGATATCGCGCGCCGTGCCGCGCCCGGCCTCGTCGGAATAGTCGATCGTCAGCACCTGGCGCTTTTCAACCGCGCGTTCAATCAGGTCGATCGCCTCGCGGGCGGCGTCGCTGACCACCCACATCGGGGTGTGAATCTCGGTGCGGGCGATGCGGTCCTTCTCGGCTTCGGGCAGCACAGCGCCGATCTTGACCAGCGCCTCGTCGGCGGCGCGCGCCATGGCGGCACCGCCGAAGGCACGCACCATGCGGGCGCCGGCGACCAGCGCCACGATCTCGTCACGCGTGAACATCAACGGCGGAAGGTCGAAACCCTCCCTCATCATGTAGCCAACGCCGGCCTCGCCGTCGATCGGCACTCCGGTGGACTGGAGGTCGGCAATGTCGCGATAGATCGTTCGCTCGGAAACCTCGAGCCACGTGCCGAGCTTCTGGGCGGTGACCAGACGGCCACCACGCAGATGCTGCACGATCTGAAAGAGCCTGTCGGCGCGGCGCATCGTGTGGTCCCTCGGTGTTGCTCCTATGCATGTCGTGGTCCCAAACCGGTTCCCACTCCTGGGCGACATGCATTACGGTTTCAGCCCTTCGCGCTTGCGCTGCGCGGCGAAGAATTCCGCGCCGAAGGACAATTTCCTCACTGTCGGCGTCCCGGCGTCGAGTACGCGCCAGAAAGGTGCCACGTCGCTCAACGTCGTGCCGCGCACAAGATCCTCTTTGGCAGCCTCGGCAACGGTGCGCAGATGATAGCCTGTTGTGACCGGGCATGTCACTTCGGCGCCGTGGTCTGTCGCAAGTGCCGTGCGCAGCGCACGCACATCCAACTCGACGCCTTCGGGAAGGAAACGGATTAAATCATCAACTTGCCGCGCTGTCGGCAGCATTGGCTGGCTCTCGATTACGTCCCCCACTGCGCGTGATGCGATCTTGATGCCGTTGATGCCCGATGGATCCAGCCTGTCGTTCCAACTTTTCATCGATCGTCCTCTCGACCGCCGACGCGCAGCATCTTGATTTCGCATCATTGCACGTGCCTCCTGACAGCATACTGTCAGGAGGCTTCAGCATATTCCCTGGCGAAGAGTGTCCGCATCTGAGCGAGATCGCCGCTTCTTTCGGGGTAGAGTGCCTTCAGAAAGGCCAACGCGAATGTGCCTGGCGCCGAGCCCGGCGCCGAAACGACTTTGCCGTCGGCAACGGCATGCGGCACATCCTGATAATTGCTTTCGCCAGCATAGTTGGCTTCGTGGCCGTTGATCCAGTCGCGGCCATTGCTGGTGTGCCTAGCCTTCTCGAAGAGGCCGGCCCGAGCCAGCGCCAGCGTCCCGGCGCAGATACCGCCGACCACGCCGCCGCGTGATGCCACCGCGTTGAGCAGTTCGGCCACATCAGGCGGCGCCTTGCCTGCCCACTGGTCGGAGCCGATGACGGCGACGGCATCCAGATCGGCATTCTCATCGATCCCGGTAGAGCGGTCGGGCGTCAGCCGAAACCCGCTTATGCCAGCGACCGGCTTGCCATCGGGCGTCAGCGAAACGGCGCGAGCGCCGAACCATTCGACCGCCGACGCCGCCAGGAGCCCATATTCCCAGTCGGCGAAGCCTTCGATAAACAGAAATCCGATCTTCTTCTGTTCTGGCATATGCCTGCTCCCTCCCACACGCCGGATCTATATCTGGGCATCCGCCCGGTTCGCGTCCAACACCGCGTCGAGAATTTGGCTCAATTGCCGCGACGGTCGGTATACATGTCGGGCCAGCCTATATCCTTGCGGATATCCGACGGAAGCGAGTTCATGAAGCGCTGGGTACGGATCTCGTTGCGCATCGTCCGGATCTTGCCGACATAGTGCTGCATGCCGCGCAGAATGGTCAAACCGTTCATGGCTAGTCTCCTCTCTTTGAATGGAGACACTATCGCATACCCCTCCTGACAGCAGTCTGTCAGGAGGATGACAGGCGGGCGACGACAATCGCGACCAGTGCATTTCTCCGGGAAAAGCGCCGGTTCTCCCTACATTGCACCGTTCCCGCATCAGCTTGGCATCTAACGACTGTTCACCGTCGAGGTGCCGATCACGGCGCAGTCGTTCAGCCTTCAGCGACGGACTGTCGGAATCCGAAACCTTCCGCGGGATGGCCGCAGTTCTGATATGGAAAGAGAAAATTCTTCTCCAAAAAAGGGAGACGACCGTGAGCCTGCAACTGACAGGAATTCATCATCTGACCGCCATCACTGCCGATGCGCCCGGGAACCTGCATTTCTATACGAGAGTGCTCGGCCTGCGGCTGGTCAAGAAGACGGTGAACCAGGACGACACCTCGGCTTACCACCTCTTCTATGCCGACGGCGAAGCGACGTCCGGTACCGATCTCACCTTCTTCGACTGGCCGGTCGGACGCGAGCGGCGCGGCACGAACAGCATCGCGCGGACCAGCCTCAGGGTCGGCAGCCGGGAAAGCCTTGCCTGGTGGAAGCAGCACCTTGCCGGCGAAAGTATCGTGACGGGAGAGATCGCCGACATTGGGGGCTATCCATCGCTGGATTTCGAAGACCCTGAAGGCCAGCGCCTGCGGCTGGTCAGCGATGGCGGCAAGGGCGGCAGCCATCCTTGGGCGCGGAGCCCGGTGCCGGCAGAACACCAGATCCGAGGGCTCGGGCCGATCGTGATCAGTGTCCCCGACATCACCAACACCGGGACGGTGCTGACCGAGGTGATGAACATGCGCAAGGTCCGCGACTATGCCTCGCCGGACGGTGAAGGGCAGGTGCATGTCTTTGAAATGGGCACGGGCGGGCCGGCGGCGGAGCTTCATGTCGCCGTTCAGCCTGGGCTGGCGCCTGCACGACAAGGCGCCGGTGCGGTCCACCATATCGCCTTCAGGGCGCCGGACCAGGAAACGCTGCATCAATGGACGGCGCGGTTATCAGAATTCCGGCTGCCGTCGAGCGGCGAGGTCGAGCGCTATTACTTCCGCTCGCTCTACTTCCGCGAACCGAACGGCGTCCTGTTCGAGATTGCCACGGACGGGCCTGGATTTACCGCCGACGAGCCGCTGGAAGCGCTGGGCGAGAGATTGGCCCTGCCGCCGTTCCTCGAACCGAAGCGCGCTTCCATCGAGGCCGGCCTCAAGCCGCTGAAGTAAATCGCTCCGCGATCAAGGCGGGCACCGCGCTCCGGTTCGGGATCGCGGCGCCGATGCCTTGCCAGACACGAATTGAAGCGCTTTGACAGCCGGCTGCGTTGCTGGTCAAAGGCGTTATGTCGAAACTCCTCGCCCTTGTCATCATTGGCATCATGGTCATCCAGCTGATCAAGCCTCTGGGATGGCCGGGCCTGAAACGGCGCAGCGACTTCTGGAAGCTCGCGCTGCTGGCCATGGCGGCTATTTCCATAACCGCCGTGCTCGGGCACTGGGCGTAGCTGCAGCGGGCAATGCGGCCTTCTCTCCGGCCGCTCACCCGGCAAGCACCGGGCCGACGAGATGCTCGGCCCAGGCCCGGTAGCCGGCCTCCGAGGCATGAAATCCGTCCGAGGCAAAGCCGGCCTCGGGATTGGTGATTGGCAGGCGTGGCGCCGGCACCGCGCCGCGTTCCAGGCAGAGGCGTTCGCCCATCCGGTTCATCTCGGTGGCGCGGATCTCCAGAATCTTGCCGAGCAGCGGCGGCATGGCCGGCGCGCGGGTAAACTCCAACACCGGCGACCACACCACCCGTGCCTCCGGCCATTTGGCGCGCAGTGCATAGAGCAGGCCGCCGAATTCCTTCTTGAAGCGCGGCACGGAATGAAAATTCTTGGTGTCGTTGGTGCCCACGGCAAGCACGATGTGGGTCCACGGATCGGCCGACAGGTTGGGCAGGACATGATCGCGGATCTGGCCCGACGTCGCGGAATTGAAGCCGGCGGCGCGCCAGCGCACGGCGCGGCCGGTGCCCTGTGAAATCAGGATGGCCAGTTGCGCGGCAAGCCCGTTTTCGGAATGGCCGATGCCGACCGAGGCGGCGGAGGAGTCCCCCAGCACCAGAAGCGAGATCGCCGGTGCCATGCCGGCAAGCTCGTGCATGACCGGTCCCTGCGCCGGCAGCATGCGCGTGGTGCGGCGGCGCACGCCCAATCCCTGCCAGACATAGACAGGGAAGGCGAGCCAGGTGAAGAAAGCGAGAAAGCGCTGCATGCGCACCCTTTTATCGTATCCGGCGGCTGGCTGTCGCGCTGTCTCCTTATTTCGGTGCAATTCCCAAGGGAAGGCGCGATGCGCTTTTCCCGGGAAAACCGTTCATTCTCTCCCTCGAATTGCCCTGGTCGCAACAGCCCTCCTGTGATCCGGACCTGTCGCTGTATTCGTCATGCAGCCGCACCCAGTCCATCAGGCCGTGATAGGGACCGGTTTCGTTGCGGCCCTTCGGCGTCATGTCGAGATAATCATACGTGCCGATCAGCGCCTCGCCGCCGCGGGCGCGCGATAGGAAGGTGAGAAAGATGTCGCCGTTCTCATCCTTGTAGAACACGCTGGTGCCGGGGAGCTCCTTCGAGGTGCGGGGACGGGTCTCGAAATTGTAGGTGGTGTCGCCGGCAGCGATCTGCCTGTCGGTGAATGAGACCTGCATGTCGAAGTTGAAATCCGAGGCGTAGGACGACACCCAGTCGAATTTCCAGCCCATGCGGTGCTTGTAGGGCAGAAGCTCGGCCAGCGGCGCGCGTGAGATCACGACCAGCGACACGTCGTGGTGTCTCAGGTGCTGATTGGCCCCGTCTATATGGTCGGCGAGGAACGAGCAGCCCTCGCAATAATGACTACAGCCCGGCCCGAACATGAAATGGTAGATGATCAGCTGGCTGTTGCCGGCAAACAGGCCGGCCAGGGTTTTCGGTCCTTGCTCGGTCTCGAAGACATAGTCCTTCCTGATTTTCAGCCAGGGTAGTTCACGTCGCTCAGCCGCGACGCGCTCGCGAAGTCGCGTCAGTTCCTTCTCGCGCGCCAGATGCGCCTTGTGTGCCTGGAACCAGTCTTCGCGTGAAACGACCTTGTTGCGATGCATGAACCTCTCCCTGTCTGCCGTCCCAAGGACGTTCGAGATCAGAAAAAACCGACATGGCCGCCGACATTTTCCACGCAGGACATAGGCATGCCGGGACTCCGCCCCAATGCCGAGACAAACAAAACCCGGGCACGTTGGCCCGGGTCAGGAAGAGCATGGAAGATCTGCTGTCAGGCCGCCTGTTCGAGACCCGCCTTCCATTTTCCCAGTGCCGCCAGATGGTTCATATGGGCGCGATGGGCAAAGGCGGCCTGGCCCGCGGCCACGTTCGACGCCTTGCCGCCCCACGCCTTCTGCGGCGCGGCCTGCAGCGCACGGCCGTAGGAGAAGGTCAGCTTCCACGGGTGCGGCCCGATCGCGTTGATGGCGTTGAGATTGGCGGTCGCCTCCTCATCCTCCTGGCCGCCGGACAGGAAGGCGATGCCCGGCACGGCTGCCGGCACCGTCTCGCGGAACAGTTTTATGGTCTTTTCCGCGACTTCTTCCGGGCTGCTCACCTTGCCCGACTTCTTGCCGGCCAGCACCATGTTGGGCTTCAGGATCGTGCCTTCGAGCACGACGCGCGCCGCATGAAGTTCGTCATAGAGTTTTATCAGCGTCGCCTTGGAGGTTTCATAGCAGGTGTCGATGTCGTGGGCGCCATCCATCAGCACTTCCGGCTCGACGATCGGCACGATGCCGGCCTCCTGGCAAAGCGCTGCGTAGCGGGCGAGCGCATGAGTATTCGAACCAATCGAAATGGCCGAAGGCACGCCCTTGCTGGTGTCGATGTCGATCACCGCGCGCCATTTGGCGAAGCGGGCGCCGAGCTTGTAATAATCGGCAAGGCGCTCGCGCAGCCCGTCGAGGCCTTCGGTGATGGTGTCGCCGGGAAAGCCGGCCAGAGGTTTGGCGCCGGCATCGACCTTGATGCCGGGGATAGCGCCCGCCGCCTTGATGATATCGACCAGAGGCGTACCGTCGGCGGCCTTCTGGCGGATCGTCTCGTCATAGAGGATGACGCCGGAAATATACTTGGTCATCGCGTCGGAGGCGCGGAACATCATCTCGCGATAGTCGCGGCGGCTGTCGGCGGTCGATTCCACGCCGATGACGTCGAAGCGTTTCTTGATCGTGCCCGAGCTTTCGTCGGCGGCCAGCAGGCCCTTGCCGTTGGCCACCATCGCGGCGGCAATGTCTTCGAGACGTTCGCTCATCGTGCTCTCCTGAAAGGGCCTGTTCCGCACCTAACGGAAGTCTACCGCCAAAGGAATGGCATCGGAAAGCTCGAATCGATTGAAAGTTCGGAGTGCCCGGTTCGCTCTCCTTGAGTTGATTGGGTCGGTGGCTTGGCCGCATTCTGCGACGCCCAACGCTCAGCGCTTCAGCACTTCGACGCCGGGCAGCGGCTTGCCTTCCATCCACTCGAGAAAGGCGCCGCCGGCGGTCGAGACATAGGTGAAGTCGTCGGCGACGCCGGCATGGTTGAGCGCCGCCACCGTATCGCCGCCACCGGCGACCGAGACCAGCCGGCCCGCCTTGGTGCGGGTCGCTGCGTGCTTTGCCGCCGCCACCGTCGCATGGTCGAAGGGCTCGATCTCGAAGGCGCCGAGCGGGCCGTTCCAGACCAGCGTCGCGGCACGGTCGATCCATTCGCCAACGGCTTTCACCGTTTTGGCGCCGACGTCGAGGATCATGCCATCGGCCGGCACATCCGAGATGGCAACGGTCTCACTGGCCGCACCCGCCTTGAATTCCCTGGCGACGACGCCGTCGACCGGCAGGATGATGGCGCAACCGGCCTCGGCCGCTTCGATCATGATCTGCTTGGCGGTGTTTGCGAGGTCGTGCTCGCACAGCGACTTGCCGACATCGGTGCCGCGTGCGGCGAGGAAGGTGTTGGCCATGCCGCCGCCGATGACCAGCGCGTCGACTTTCTTGACCAGGTTCATCAAGAGGTCGATCTTGGTCGAAACCTTGGCGCCGCCGACAATGGCGACCACGGGGCGAACAGGATTTCCCAGGCCCTTCTCCAGTGCTTCCAATTCGGCCTGCATGGTGCGGCCGGCGAAGGCCGGCAACAGATGCGCCAGCCCCTCGGTCGAGGAATGGGCACGGTGTGCCGCCGAAAAGGCGTCGTTGACGAAGAGATCGCCATTAGCGGCGAGTTTTTCCGTGAAGGCCGGATCGTTCTTCTCCTCGGCCTTGTAGAAGCGGGTGTTTTCAAGCAGCAGCACGTCGCCCTTGTCCATGGCGGCCACGGCGCTGCCGGCCGTATCGCCAATACAATCGGAGGCAAAGCCGACGGGGCGGCCGAGCACCTCGGCTGTCGCTTTTGCGATCGGCTCCAGCGAGAATTCGGGCGAGGGGCCATCCTTGGGCCTGCCGAAATGCGCGAGCAATATGACCTTGGCGCCCTTGCCGGACAGTTCCGCGATAGTAGGCGCGATGCGTTCGATGCGGGTGGCGTCGGTGACCTTGCCATCAGCAACGGGAACGTTGAGGTCGACACGCACCAGCACGCGCTTGCCGCTGATGTTGCCGATGTCGTCCAGTGTCTTGAAGGCGGCCATGCGGGGTCCTTTCGCTAAAAATCGCCGGGACCATACCCCGAGCCGACGACGATGCAAGGCTTAGGCCGCTGCTGGAACGAAATTTTGAGTTCGGTGCGAAAGGCCGTGGCGAGCGGCGGCCGGCGAACTTACCTCGGATTAGGGCCGGCAGCGGATGAGAGGCGGCGCAAACACCGCTTTTGTCAGCTCTCTGTCGTTGCCTTCTTCGGCTCCGGCGCTTCGTGCTCGTCCGCTCGCGCCTCTGCCATCGGGGCCAAGGCTGGCTTGCGCCAGCCGCGGATGAAGGCAGAGATGCGGTCGCCGATCTCGCCGGCGCTGAGGAATACCGGCACGCGCGCCACCGGCGCGGTCGGCTCGAAGGAAAGGCCGAGCCCGGTGATCCTGCCCTTGTCGTCAACATCGCGCACGATCAGTTCTATCGGACCGATCAGCACGCGGTCGGCATATTCGGCATGGCCGCCGAGCCGCGTTGTGACCAAGGCACCGACGGTGAGCTTCTGCTCCGCTTCGGTCAGGCCAGGCGCATAAGCGGCCTCGAGTTCGGCAGCGGAACGCGCCGGGTCGACGGCGAAGGCGCCGAAGAAATCGACGTCTTCGGGATCGACGACAGCGCGGCTGGCGAAGAGCTTGTCGAGCAGGCGCGGGTAGCGATCCGGTACGAAGATGTAGACCTGGTCACCGGCGGTGAGCCGGCCCATGTCCTGGAAGCGCATCGAGCGGCCATCGCGCAGCACCAGCGAGGGCCGTGCCCAGCGCGGAATGCGCTCGCCGCGCGCCACCGGACTGCCCGGCGCGACGCGATAGGCGAGAAGCTCGTGATGGGCGGAGCCCGGCAGTTCGAGCTCGACCTTGTCCAGCGGTCCCAGCCGCGCCGGCACGATCAGGCCGAGACGGCGGGCCAGCGGGCCGACCGTCCAGCCCTGGATGACCAGGGACACCAGGACGATGATGAAGGCGGCGTTGAAGATGACGCGGCCGTTCTCCAGCCCGCCGAGCAGCGGCGTGATGGCGAGCAGGATCGAGACCGCGCCGCGCAGGCCGACCCAGGATATGAAGGCGACCTCGGGGCGCGGCATACGGAACGGGATCAGGCAGAGCCAGACCGCGATCGGCCTGGCGACGAACATCAGGAACAGCCCAAGCAAAATGGCGGGCACCATGATCGCCGGAAATTGCGAAGGCGTCGCGAACAGGCCGAGGATGAGGAACATGATGATTTGCGCCAGCCACGACATGCCGTCTTGGAAGCGCTTCAGGATGGTAACGGCGCGGATGTCGGAATTGCCCGCGACGAGACCCGCAAGATAGACCGCGAGGAAACCCGAACCGCCGATGGCTCCGGCAGCGGCGAAGACCATCAGCGACAGGGTCAGCACGAAGATCGGCAGCAGCCCATGGTCGAGATTGAGCCGGTCGACGAGGCGCACGATGGCGAGGCCGCCAAGCACGCCGACGACGGCGCCCAGACCCATGTTGACGAGGAAGCCGAGGACCAGATTGGTGACCAGGACATTGGCCTCGGGATTGGCGTGCGCGGCGATGACCTCGACCAGCGTGATGGTCAGGAAGATGGCGATCGGATCATTGGTGCCGGATTCCACCTCGAGGGTGGAGCGTACGCGCTCGCGCAGGTTGATCTCGCCGGTACGCAGCAGGAAGAACACCGCGGCGGCGTCCGTGGAGGCGACGGCGGCTCCGAGCAGGAACGATTCCAGCCAGCTCAAGTCGAGCAGATAATAGGCGGCGGCGCCGAACAGACCGGTGGTGACAAGCACGCCGAAGGTCGCCAGCGACAGCGCCGGGCCTGCCGCCTGCCGCAAGGCGTTGAGCGGCGTGCCGAAACCGGAATCGAACAGGATGACGGCCAACGCCAGTGAGCCGGCAAAATAAGCGATGCGGGCATTGTCGAAGTGAATGCCGAGACCGTCGGTTCCGGTAGCGAGCCCAATGCAGAGAAACAGCAGCAGGAGAGGGGCACCGAAGCGGAAGGCGATCAGGCTCGAAAAAGCGGCGGCGACGACTAGCGCTGTGCCGACCAGCGTGACGAGATAGATCGCATGCTCCATCCGTGATTTGTCCCCTTCCTCTTCTCTCGATTCAAGGAAGAGTGGGGCGAAGGCATGGCCGGCGCAAGGCGGGAGGGCGGTTTTTTGGCCGAAGCGTCGTCATTCCAGGGTGGAGCAGGAGCGAAGCTCTGTCGCGGCGACCCTGGAATCCTGTGTGTGGTCGTGGAACGCAGCGGAGCAGAATTCTGCATCGTGACCATATTCTGAGGTCGCGGCATGGATCCTCGGGTACTGCGCTGCGTCGCTACGCTCCTTGCTCCGCCCGTGGATGACGAAAGGATGGCCGCCCCAACGAAAAACGCCCGGCCAGGGCCGGGCGTTTGATGTTCTTGAGCGAGGTCCGGGCGATCAGGCGATCGTCTTGCCGAAGGCGACAGCGGTGTCGCCCATGCGGTTGGAGAAGCCCCATTCATTATCGTACCAGGACAGCACCGAAACGAAGTTGCCGTCCATGACCTTGGTCTGGTCGAGCGCCATGATCGAGGACCGCGGATCGTGGTTGAAGTCGATCGAGACGTTCGGGTGATGGGTAACGCCGAGGATACCCTTCAACTTGCCGTTGGAAGCGGCGATCACCGCGTCGTTGATTTCCTGCACCGTGGTCGGGCGCTTGGCGATGAACTTGAAGTCGACGACCGAGACGTTCGGCGTCGGCACGCGGATCGAGATGCCGTCGAGCTTGCCCTTGAGGTCGGGCAGCACGAGACCGATTGCCTTGGCCGCACCTGTCGAGGTCGGGATCTGCGAAAGGGCGGCGGCGCGGGCGCGGTAAAGGTCCTTGTGCATGGTGTCCAGCGTCGGCTGGTCGCCGGTGTAGGAATGGATCGTCGTCATCATGCCTTTTTCGATGCCGACCGTCTCGTGCAGCACGGCTGCCAGCGGCGCCAGGCAGTTGGTGGTGCAGGACGCGTTCGAGATGACGATGTGGTCCTTGGTCAGCTTGTCGTGGTTGATGCCGTAGACGACCGTGAGGTCGGCGCCTTCGGCCGGCGCCGAGACGAGGACGCGCTTGGCGCCAGCGGTCAGGTGCGCGGCGGCCTTGTCGCGGGCGGTGAAGATGCCGGTGCATTCGAGCGCGATGTCGACGCCCAGCTCCTTCCATGGCAGCTGCGTCGGATCCTTGATCGCGGTGACCTTGAACGTTTCCTTGCCGACCGTGATTTGGTCGCCGGAAACCGACACTTCGTGCGGGAAGCGGCCGTGCACGCTGTCGTAGCGCAGAAGGTGCGCGTTGGTCTCGACCGGGCCGAGGTCGTTGACGGCGACGACGTCGATATCCTTGCGGCCGGATTCATGGATGGCGCGCAGGATGTTGCGGCCGATGCGGCCGAATCCGTTAATGGCAACTCTGACGGTCATTTTTCTCTCCCTGGGAGCTGGAGGTAATTTGGTCCGCAGCTTCATAGCGGCGGACGGCCGAAGAATCCAGCCATCCAAGGCATGGATTTAAATCGATTAGGTTAGGCCAGCCGACGAAATCGCCGGGTGCGGTTTCGTGAGCTGGCGTCCTCAATTCCTTATTTGCCGTGCAGGCGGGCTTCGGCTGCCTCGGCCGCCGCTTCGGCGGTGATGCCGAAATGCGGGTAGAGCTGTTCGATGGTGCCTGAGGCGCCGAAGCCGGTCATGCCGATGAAGATGCCGTCGCTGCCGATCAGGTGATCCCAGCCTTGGCGGATGCCTGCCTCGATGGCCATCTTGATCGGTGCGTTACCGATCGTCTTGCTGCGATAATCATCGCTCTGCTTGTCGAACAGTTCGAAGCAAGGCACGGAGACGACGCGGGTCGGGTGGCCGTGCTTTTCCAGAAGGTCCCTGGCGCCAAGCGCTATCTCCACCTCGGAGCCGGTGGCGAAGATCGTCACCGCCGCCTCGGCGCTGGCCGCGGCCAGTTCGTAGGCGCCTTGGCTGCTGAGGTTTTTGGCCGAGAATTCGGTGCGCACCGTCGGCAGGTTTTGGCGGGTCAGCGCCAGGGTCGACGGCGTCTTTTCGGATTCAAGGGCCAGCTGCCAGCATTCGGCGGTTTCCACCGCGTCGGCCGGGCGGAAGACATTGTGGTTGGGAATGGCGCGTAGCGCCGCCATATGCTCGACCGGCTGGTGGGTGGGGCCGTCTTCGCCCAGGCCGATGGAATCGTGCGTCATGACGAAGATCGAGCGGATGCCCATCAGCGAGGCAAGCCGCATCGAGGGACGGGCATAGTCGGAGAAGCACATGAACGTGCCGCCATAGGCGATGAGGCCGCCATGCAGCGTCAGGCCGTTGATCGCGGCGGCCATGCCATGCTCGCGGATGCCGTAATGGACATAGCGCTGGCCGTAATCGTCCGGGGTGATGTTCTTGGTCTGGCTGGTCTTGGTGTTGTTGGAGCCGGTCAGGTCGGCGGAGCCGCCGATCGTTTCCGGCACGGCGCCATTGATGATTTCCAGCGCCATCTCGGACGATTTGCGGGTGGCGACCTTCGGCTTGTCGGCGGAGAGCTTCTTCTTGTAGTCGGCAATGACGGCGTCAAAATTGGACGGCAGCTTGCCTGCGGTGCGGCGCTCGAACTCGGCCCTCAGCGTTGCGTCGGCCTTGGCCAGGCGCCCCTCCCAGTCGGTGCGCGCCTTGACGCCGGCCCTGCCCGCGGTACGCCAGGCGTCGAGGATGTCGGCCGGAATTTCGAAGGGCGGAGAATCCCAGTTGAAGAATTTCCGCGCGCCGGCGATCTCGTCGGCGCCGAGCGGCGAACCGTGCGCCTTGTTGGTGCCGGCCTTGGTCGGCGCGCCGAAGCCGATCGTCGTCTTGCAGGCGATCATCGTCGGCTTGTCGGAATGGCGGGCGGCCTCGATGGCATAGGCGATGGCTTCGGGATCCGTGCCGTCGATGTGGCTGGCGTTCCAGCCGGAGGCCTGGAAGCGGGCAACCTGATCGGTATTGTCGGCCAGCGACACCGGACCGTCGATCGAGATGTTGTTGTTGTCCCAGAAGACGATCAGCTTGTTGAGCTTGAGGTGCCCGGCAAGCGCGATGGCTTCCTGGCTGACGCCTTCCATCAGGCAGCCGTCGCCGGCCAGCACATAGGTGTAGTGGTCGACGAGGTCGCTGCCGAAGGCGGCGTTCATGATGCGCTCGCCGAGCGCGAAGCCGACCGAATTGGCAAGGCCCTGGCCGAGCGGGCCGGTGGTCGTTTCGATGCCGGTGGCGTGGCCATATTCGGGATGGCCCGCCGTCTTCGAGCCAAGCTGGCGGAAATGCTTGATCTGGTCGATCGTCATATCCTCGTAGCCGGTCAGATGGAGCAGCGAATAGAGCAGCATCGAACCATGGCCGGCCGACAGGATAAAGCGGTCGCGGTCGGCCCAGTGCGGGGCCTTGGCATCATATTTCAGGAAGCGCGTGAACAGTACGGTGGCGATGTCGGCGCAACCCATGGGCAGGCCGGGATGGCCGGAATTCGCCTTCTCGACGGCGTCCATGGACAGAAAACGGATTGCATTTGCCATCCGGTCATGTTGTTCGCGCGACGTCATGGTTCCTCCAGGGTGGGAGTTTGGGGGCTTGGGAGAGCCCTTGAAAAGGGTGCGCGACACATAGCAGGCGCGGGCTTTTAGTCAACAAATCGGGTGCATATTTGCCGGTCTTGTGAAGCCGCGGGCGGCCTACATTAGCGTTAGCGGGGGACAGTCGCGAGAGCTTTGTTGACGTCGCCTTCACCCGGTGCCTAATGTTT
Source organism: Mesorhizobium sp. M0587 (assembly GCF_040320945.1). Classification (NCBI taxonomy): domain Bacteria; kingdom Pseudomonadati; phylum Pseudomonadota; class Alphaproteobacteria; order Hyphomicrobiales; family Phyllobacteriaceae; genus Mesorhizobium; species Mesorhizobium sp. M0587. The sequence goes on along the minus strand of NZ_JAMYQP010000035.1, from coordinate 27,500 downwards.
CCTGGATAACGCGTTCTGAACGCGAACGATTCGGTGATGGGCAGGGCAGGACGAAAGCCATGACCGGGGAAACCACGCTCAAGGAAGTCATCGCCAGGCTGGGGAAGGCCATGGAAGGGCTGGAAAACGCCGTGGCGGCCAAGCTCGAGCACGAGCGCGACTATTCGGAAGCCGAGGCCGAGGTGCAGCGCATGAACGCCGACCGCTCCCGGCTGGCGCAGGAACTCGACAATTCCGAAGCGCGCGCCGAACGGCTGGAAGACGCCAACAAGGAAGTGTCGCGACGACTGGTGACCGCCATGGAAACCATCCGCGCTGTGTTGGACAGGTAGGCCAATGGCACAGGTCACGGTTTCAATCGACGGCAAGCAGTATCGCATGGCTTGCGACGAAGGCCAGGAAGAGCATCTGATCGACCTTGCCGAACGCTTCGACCGCTATGTCTCGCACCTGAAGGATTCGTTCGGCGAGATCGGCGACCAGCGGCTCACCGTCATGGCCGGCATCATGGTGATGGACGAGCTTTCGGAGTTGCAGAAGCGCGTCAAGGGCATGGAAAGCGAGGTGCTGACCTTGCGCAAGACGCGCGACGACGCGCTGACCAAGGCCGACAAGAACGACAACATGCTGACCGATGCGCTTGGCGCGCTGGCGCAGCGCATGGAAAACCTGGCGACGACGCTGGCGATCAACAAGACCTGAGCGCAGCCTTCCCAGGCCAGCCGAGAGGCTCTCGTCCGGCCTCCCGTAGCATGAAAATACCCGCTCTGACGGCGACAGAGTTTCATATTATCTTGCGGTCACGATTTTTGCGCTAAGATGCGGAGATGTCGGAGCGCGAATGCTTTAACCGCAGCCTTGATTGCCGCTCTCGCCCGACGCGATCTGTTCAAAGGGGAAATGTGCCATGAGCCTCCGTATCAACGACATTGCGCCGGACTTCACCGCCGAGACCACGCAAGGGACGATCAAGTTTCACGAATGGATCGGTGACGGCTGGGCGATCCTGTTCAGCCACCCGAAGAACTTCACGCCGGTGTGCACGACCGAGCTTGGCACAATGGCCGGGCTCGAAGGCGAGTTCAAGAAACGCAACGTCAAGATCATCGGCATTTCGGTCGATCCCGTCGAAAGCCACGGCAAATGGCAGGACGACATCAAGACGGCGACCGGCCATTCGGTGCGCTATCCGCTGATCGGCGACAAAGATCTCAAGGTCGCCAAGCTCTACGAGATGCTGCCGGGCGGTGCCGGCGAGACCTCGGAGGGCCGCACTCCGGCCGACAACGCCACCGTGCGTTCGGTCTATGTCATCGGCCCGGACAAGAAGATCAAGCTGGTGCTCACTTACCCGATGACCACGGGCCGCAACTTCGACGAGATCCTGCGCGCGGTCGATTCCATGCAACTGACCGCCAAGCACCAGGTGGCGACGCCGGCGAACTGGAAGCAGGGCGAGGACGTCATCATCACGGCGGCCGTTTCCAACGAGGACGCGATCAAGCGCTTTGGCGCCTATGAGACGATCCTGCCCTATCTCAGGAAGACCAAGCAACCGTCCGCCTGATCGGCGCCCAGGAGCAATTTTGGCTTTCTCGCGCTTGCGAGCCAGGTGACGCTTGACTGGGTTGCCCGGGAAGACAACCATGCTCTTCTCGGGCGCCGTCGGGAAAAATCATTCCTGTTGGCCGGGGTTGAGGGAGCCGGAATTGGACATAGCTTTGGCCAGGCCGCAGGTCAGCGGCTTCTACGACAAGCCGACCGGGGCGATCCAATATGTCGTTGCCGACCAGGCGACGAAGCGTTGCGCCGTCATCGACCCGATCCTCGACTTCGATGAGAAATCCGGGGCGACGGGCACGAAGAGCGCGGATGCCGTGCTCGATTTCATCCGGGAAAACGGGCTGCAACTCGAGTGGATTCTCGACACCCATCCACATGCCGATCATTTCTCGGCCGCACATTACCTGACGGAAAAGACCGGGGCGCCGACGGCAATCGGCGACAGGGTCGTCGAGGTCCAGAAACTTTGGAAAGCGATCTACAACTGGCCGGATTTTCCCGCCGACGGGTCGCAGTGGGACAGGCTGTTTTCAGAAGGCGAGACGTTCCGGATCGGAACTCTTCCGGTCAAGGTGCTGTTCTCACCCGGGCACACATTGGCCTCGATCACCTATGTAATCGGTGACGCCGCTTTCGTGCACGACACTCTGTTCATGCCCGACAGCGGCACGGCCAGGACGGATTTTCCCGGCGGCAGTGCCGCGCGGCTCTGGCGCTCGATCCAGGATATTTTGGCGTTGCCGGACGAGACGCGCGTCTTCGTCGGCCATGACTATCAGGCGGGCGGCCGCGCGCCTTCGTGGCAAAGCACGATCGCGGCGCAGAGGATCGGCAATATCCACCTCGTTGCCGCGCGCAACGAGACCGATTTCGTCGCCTTGCGCGAGGCGCGCGACAAGACATTGCCGATGCCGAGGCTGATCCTGCATGCGCTGCAGGTCAACATGAATGGCGGCCGGCTGCCGGAGCCGGAGGCCAATGGAAGGCGGTATCTCAAGTTCCCGCTGGACGGATTGTGAGGGACTGTCGCAGACGGCATTCTACTTTCCTGGATGTCAGTGCCGCACTGACATCGTTGGGAAAAGCGCTGAACAGCAACCGTGCAACTGTCCGCATCCGATTGCGACCCACAAAAGGAAACGGCGGCGCCAGTTTCCTGACGCCGCCGTTGTATCCTATCGCCAAACCCGGCTTTACGCCGCCGGTTGTGCCTCGATGGTGCGCAGCGCCTGGGTCTGGCGCTTGGCGGCGGCCTTGACCGCGTCCTGCACCTTCTCGAAGGCGCGCACCTCGATCTGGCGCACGCGCTCGCGGCTGATGTCGAACTCGGCCGACAGCTCTTCCAGCGTCAGCGGCTCGTCGGCGAGGCGACGGGCCTCGAAGATGCGCCGCTCGCGCTCGTTGAGCACGGCAAGAGCGCCTGACAGCATGCCGCGCCGGTTTTCCAGCTCGTCCTGCTCGATAAGCATCTCTTCCTGGCTTTCGTGGTCGTCGACCAGCCAGTCCTGCCATTCGCCGGACTCGCCTTCCGTTGCCCGGATCGGGGCGTTGAGCGAGGCATCGCCCGACAGGCGGCGGTTCATCGACACCACTTCGGCTTCCGAAACGTTCAGCCTCGTAGCGATCTCGGCGATCTGTTCGGGCTTGAGATCGCCGTCGTCCAGCGCCTGAATCTTGCCCTTCACCTTGCGCAGGTTGAAGAACAGACGCTTCTGGTTGGCGGTCGTGCCCATCTTGACCAGGCTCCACGAGCGCAGGATATATTCCTGGATCGAGGCCTTGATCCACCACATGGCATAGGTCGCGAGACGGAAGCCACGCTCGGGTTCGAATTTCTTGACAGCCTGCATCAGGCCGACATTGCCTTCCGAGATCACTTCGCCGATCGGCAGGCCGTAACCGCGATAGCCCATGGCGATCTTTGCGACGAGCCTGAGATGGCTGGTGACGAGCTTGTGCGCGGCGGACGTGTCCTCATGCTCGGCATAACGCTTGGCGAGCATGTACTCCTCCTGCGGCTGAAGCATGGGAAAGCGACGAATTTCTTCCAGGTAGCGGCTGAGGCCGCCTTCGCCGGAAACGATACTGGGTAGTGACTGGGCCATGATAGCGCCCCCTCTCTATTGGAGTGATGCCCCCGAAACGCGGCGGGCATGTGACGCGAGCACCAAACGGCTCGCCCGCGACATCGGGTGTATACAGGAACAAAACCAGAAACGACAGCTTTTGTTCAACGCGAAACAGTGTGTCACGCTGAAGTGAACAACGCGGGTCAGGTTTTTTGATGGCTGTGCTGAAGCTTCCCTGGTGTCAGGTTCAGAGTTTACGAAAGCCGCCGACAAGTTCCTCCATGTCCCTCGGGATCGCCGCCTCGAACCTCATCGTTAAATGGGTAGTGGGGTGGCGAAATTCAAGGAGCCAGGCATGCAAAGCTTGTCGGGGAAATGCCTTCACCTGGCTTCTCAGCGGTTCCGGCAGCCGGTTGGCCTTGGTGCGGAACGCCTGGCCATAATCAGGGTCGCCGATCACTGGGTGCCCGATATGGGCCATATGGACGCGGATCTGGTGGGTGCGGCCGGTCTCCAACCGGCATTCGACGAGGCTGGCGGCGGCGAATTCCCGCTGTTCCCCGCCGAAGCGCTCCTGCACGGCAAAATGGGTGACGGCATGGCGAGCGTCGCCGCGCCCTTCCGGCACGACAGCGCGGCGCACGCGGTCGGCGGCGCGCCCGAGCGGCGCTTCGACCGTACCAGTCGGTCTTTGCGGTATGCCCCAGACCAGCGCCAGATAGGCGCGTTCGAGATCGCCGGTCAGGCCGTGATCGGCGAAAGCTTCCGACAACGCCTTATGGGCGCGGTCGGTCTTGGCCACCACCATGACGCCGCTGGTCTCCTTGTCGAGGCGGTGCACGATGCCTGGCCGGCGCACGCCGCCTATGCCTGAAAGACTGTCGCCGCAATGATGGATCAGCGCGTTGACCAGCGTGCCGGTCCAGTTGCCGGCGCCGGGATGCACGACAAGTCCGGCCGGCTTGTTGATGACGATCAACTCGTCGTCTTCATAGAGCACATCGAGCGCAATGTTCTCACCCTGCGGCTCGGCCGGCTCGGGCTCCGGCATGGCGATCGACACGCTTTCGCCCGGCATCATCTTGCGCTTGGTCTCGACGACAGGCTTGCCGTCGATCAAAACCGCGCCCTGCCTGATCAGCATCTGCACGCGGCTGCGCGAAAGATCGGGGGCAAACTGGGCGGCCAGCCATTGGTCGAGGCGCTGACCGGCCGCATCCGCGCCCGCAACCAGCACGGTTGGGGGCCCGCTGAATTGGTCCTCTATCAATTCAGGGGCCTCTTCGCTATGAGCGCTCATCGAAAAACCGTTCCGGAATATTTGCCATGGCCAGCCCAACCGCCGAGGAAGATCAAGTCGTTGAAGGCAGGGAAAAGCCGCTCGAACCCGAGATCGAAAAGGTGCGCGGCAAGCTCATCCGCTTCATGGCCATCAATCTCGGCCTGCTGCTATTGGCCCTTATGGTGGTGATCGCGGCGATTGTCTACAAATCACGCAAGGTGCCCCCGGCGAACCCGCCGCTGGCTGGTGACATCCAGACGCCCGCCGGCGAGCCGGCCAGCGGAGACATCGTGCTGCCGGTCGGCTCCAAGGTGGTCAGCCAATCGCTGTCGGGAAACCGCGTCTCCATCGACGCCGAGCTCGCCGACGGCAGCCGGACGATCTTCATCTACGATATCGCGGAGCGCAGGCTGATCGGGCAGTTTGCGATCCGCAACAAATGAGCGTGCCGCAACAAGTGGGCGGGTTCACCGAACAGCGCCGGGTGGCGACCGTTGCGCTGGTCGTCGCCAACTATGACGAGGCTATTGCCTGGTATGTCGGGCGGCTGGGCTTTCTGCTCATCGAGGACGTCGATCTCGGTGGCGGCAAGCGCTGGGTCACGGTCGCGCCGGCCAGGGGGCACGGGGCCAGGCTGCTTCTGGCCGAGGCTGCCAACGAGACGCAAACGAAAAGTATCGGCAACCAGACCGGGGGCCGGGTGTTTCTGTTCCTCGAAACCGACGACTTTGCCCGCGACCATGCGGCGATGCTGGAGAAGGGCGTCGAATTCCGCGAGGCGCCGCGCTTCGAGCCCTACGGCACAGTGGCGGTTTTCGCCGATCTCCACGGCAATCTCTGGGACCTGGTCGAGCCGAAGCGGTAAGCCTGCGGCCGACTTTTGCGCGATGTGGCAAAGCTCGCCGAACCCCAGTTGCTTTTTCCCAGCCGTCAGCCTATATCGCCCGTTCTTGAGCGCGCCCATCGTCTAGCGGTCAGGACACCGCCCTCTCACGGCGGGAACAGGGGTTCGATTCCCCTTGGGCGTACCAATGAAACAGCGGCTCGGTCGTTGCTCCCCAAATGTCAAACAGCGTTCAAGCACTCTTCTCCGGAGCTCCCTTTTGACTGCGCGCATCTAACTGCGTGCGAGAGGATCGGCGTGTCTGCGAAAAGCCCGACCATCTCGAATGCGCGAATGCACCCAATTTAAGTCAGGCCATGACGGTTGAAAGCGCAGCAATTCCTGTTACTTGCGGCGCGGGGTACCCCGCGCCGCAGCGCGGATTTTGGGTCGGATGAAAAGTAGAAATGACTTCGGTGAACACGGTATGTCCGCGCTGCCACGGCGGCGGCAAGGTTTTCGAGTGCTCGAGATGGCACGCGTCATACGGGCATTGCTGCCCGCAAGGAACCCATCGGATTGGTTGTCCGGGGACGAGCGTCGTCTGCGCAGAATGTGCCGGTTTGGGAACACTGGCGGAAGCTGCGCTCAGAGCGGTCGCATAGACATGAGGTGCCACCCTGTCGGCCTTTAGCAAGATCGGATTTCTCGTCATCGTGCTTGGACTACGCGCGCATTTAGATTTCGTTTACCATTAGCCTGTCTATTGGAGGCAATTCGCTCTCGGCCGCGACCACGGATGTACTGGCGCGATGTCGAGGCGAAAGGAAAGGTCGGCGCAATGCCGGCCTTTTTGCTTTTTGACGTCATCGCCGAGATAGGCGTGACGGCCGCACGCGATGCGTCCAGCATCAGCGCTTCGAGGCCAACTTTTTGCCGGGAGATATTGTCATTGCCGACGTTGGCCCTACCATCCATTTCAGTGGTCCATCACGGATTCGCCGTTGGAAGCGAGGATGAGGGCTTGCAATGAAAGGCGTTGCCAGACTGGCGATTGCGGGCATGATGTCGGCGGGTGTCATCCACCCATTGGTAGCTGCCCCGCTCAACACCATGGACGAAGTCGGGGCGGCGATTCAGGCGTGCTGGACGCCCCCGGCGGATGCCGGAAATTCCAGTGTGACGCTGAGCTTCAGCTTCAAGCGGGACGGCACGCTACTCGGCCCGCCCCGGCCTACCGCCGCCAAGGTGGCCGGCGACGACAAGGCGCGAAAGTCGTTCATCGACGCGGCAAGCGCGGCAGTGAAGAACTGCACGCCCCTGACGCTTTCGCCAACGCTGGCACAAGGGATTGCCGGCAACGTGTTCACATTGCAGTTCGTGTCTCCCAAACAGTAGCTCCCACCGATCGCTCGCCACAGGATGGCAATGGGCGCAGGCTTCGGCCTCCGCCAGGCCCTGTCCAGGATTGCCCCAACGGTCAGTGCTTCATGCGCCGTGCTTCGGCATGCCGCGCCAGATCGGGTGTCTCGAAGACGTAGTCGTTCCAGGCCGATTCCGGAATCTGCCCGGCCAGATAGCATTCCAGCAGCAAGCTTTGCTCGGGATTGAGCCGCCTTGGCACGCGCTGGTGATCCAGTCCGAGGGAATGAAAGAGATTTCTTCTCAGTTCCGATACCGTGAAGTGGATCGACATCCGCGTTCTCCTTTGCCATTCAACGCCGCGGGCCAGGCAAAGGTTTCAGCGCCGGATGCGGGTAACGGCGGATTGATCCTTGCGCCCCTGCCCACTGGCGCTGCGGGCGCAGATCTGGCGCGTTGTTTGCCGTGTCGTCTCAATCTTGAAATGAAAATGCAATATAGATTTTACAGGCGCGGCTATATCAAACTAGAGCAAGCGGCCGGTGCGCGTGGTGGGTCCGGCGTTCTTCCCCGCCGAATGATCGACAGGCTTTGCGGACCGGCTGAACGATTTTCACCGAAAAGGCCGAGCGGCTCGCCTTAAAAGTCATTCGGGACGGGAAACGGTTTCACACTGCCCCTGAAGTTGCTTCAATCGCAGACCATGCGAACCCTTTTGCCGGGTTCGCTGACGTTCCTGCATGCCAGTTGTTTCTCCGCGCCGGAGGACGGGGGAGGCGGGGAGGAACGCTTGGTCAAGTGCCGTCTCGGCGCGGCCGGTCCAGTGGTTCTGCGCTCCGAAACGCGTCTTTCCGGTTGCGGGGCCACCGGGAAGGCGCCGTTGACGGCTGGCACCTGTCCGTACTCGATATTGGGCGGCGGCCGATCCCAGAAACGCCTGACGTCGAGCGGCCGCGGGATGATGACAGTGCCGTCGTAGCTGCGCGAGCAGCCGCTGCCTAAAAGCAGCGTCACACCCAGGAAGAAAGGCACCATCCGTCCAGACATCAGCAACACCCCTGCGTGGGTTATAACGCGGCTTCGATGCAGCCGACAACCGGGCGCAATAACGCAACAGGGCAACGAATCCGATTAACGGGTTCCTCCGGAGCGTTCGCCTGCGTGTTGGTTGAGAAGCATCAAACGAAAAACCCGCCGGTGCGGCGGGTCATTGGCGCAAATCTGCACCATAGGTAGATATCTACCATAGCTGCACTCACCCTGTCAAGAAAAAATTCCTATCATGAAAAGTTGCCCGGCACAAAAAGTTGCCCGGCACAAAAAGGTGCCGGCACCGCCGATGTTGGTAGGCCTCTTTGCCAACCTGAGTTCGGAGCCCTGAATAACGCAGGCGCAACAGGCCGATATGGCCGTTAAGGTTAGCGGATCGTTAATGCTTCTCGGGCACATTCCGCCGACGAACCGCGGAGGGAGGGTTCGGCCTGGTTTTCGGGGTGGGGATGGCATGGCGGAAGCGGACGAAGTAATCGGTGCGCGGAGCACAAGTGGTCCCCGCAAGGTGGCGGCGCATGACGGCGACGCGGCACCGTTCGCTCGGGACATGCATTCGCCTGATGTGCTTCGACAGCTTGTCGAGGCCGGCTCGGACTGGATCTGGGAGACCGACGCCGAGCTGCGCTTTTCCTGGCTTTCGCAGACCTACCAGGCGGCCACGGGCATTGATCCGGCTGATGTGCTTGGCCGGTTTCGCTTCGATTTCCTCAATCAGGTCCTGAAAGGCAGCCGCAGCGCCGCAGCGCATCTGGAGGATCTGCAGGCGCACCGGCCGTTTCGCGACTTCGTTTACGAACTGAACGGCGGGCGCGCCGACTGTCGCTGGGTTCTGACTTCAGGCTTTCCTCGGTTCGACGATGAAGGGAAATTCACGGGCTATCGCGGCATAGGCCGCAACGTCACGGCGCTTGCCGGCGCGTTCGAGGATCTCGGGCAGAACGATTTGCCCGATGACGACACCGGCGAACAGCATCTCGCCGATCTCGAGCGGACGATGGATGCCATGCACATGGGGGTCGTGCTACTGGATGCCCGGCTCGACACGCTGATCGTCAACAAGGCCTATCGCGACCTCTCCAGGATCGCGGACGGCTCTGTCACCGCCGGCGCGCCGTTCAGCCTGTTGATGGAACTCAACCGCCGCAATGGCATCTACGGCGACCTCGACGAACAGCAATGGCAGCGTTACCTCGCCAGCCGCATCGAGGAGATACGCGCCGGCTCCGTGGCGCCACGCGAGTTTGTCCAGGCCAATGGCAGGACGATGATGTTCTCGGTGACGGCGCTGTCCGGGGGCAGGCGGCTGTTGACCTATTACGACGTCAGCGAGCTCAAGCGCCGCGATGCCGAGATCGAGAGCGCCAACGCCAAGATCACCGAGACCTTCGCCAATCTTCGCACGATGGTCGATTCAATGCCGATCGGCGTCCTTGTCCTCGATGCGGACATGCGCGCGGAAGTGATCAACCGCGCCTTCCACGAGTTCTGGAAGATCGATCCCCGCCACGCCGGGATCGGCTGCGATTTTCGCGAGCTGATGCAGGCCAGTCGCGACATCGATCCCCATGGAGCCGACGACATCGCATGGCAGAGCCATATGGCCGAGCGCGAAGCCGAAATCAGGGCCGGCGTGGCGGGCTCCAGGCAATTGCCGCGCAATGACGGGCGCACGCTCATAGCGTCGCTAGCGCCGCTGGCAGGCGGCAAGCGGCTGATCTCCTATGTCGATGTCACCGACATGAAGGACCGCGAGGCAGAGCTTGCCGAAGCGTTGGAAAAGGCGCGGCTGGCGGAAGCCGTGATCAACGGCGTCAAGGATCCGATCTTCGTCAAGGACGACAATCTGCGCTTCGTCTTCGCCAACGAGGCGTTCGCGGCCCTGTTTGGCCAGACGCGGCAAGCCATGCTCGGCAAGCCAGGCGGCGATTTCCTCGCGCCGGCCGAGGTCGCCCTCTTCGAAAGCAGCGAACGGGAGGTGCTTGCGAGCGGACGGCTCTACGAAGTGGAAGAAAGTTTCGAGGCCGACGGCGCCAGCCGTTCACGCATCGTCCGGAAGAACCGTGTCGGCATGGCAAGCGGCCGCAACTACGTCGCCGGTTTCCTGTTCGACATTTCCGACATGAAGCGGCGCGAGACCGAGGCGCAGGAAGCGCGCAAACACCTCGCCAGCGTGCTGGAATCGCTGCCGGCGGCCGTGATCATCTACGATCGCGACGACAATTTCGTCTTCGCCAACCATAAGATCCAGGACACGCTGCCGGCGTTGAAGCCGGCATGGCAGGCCGGCCGTTCCTTGCGCGACGCGCTCACGCTCGGCCATTCGGTCGGCTATTTCCGCTCGAGCGGCGATCCGCAGGTCGATCGACTTTACGACGGCGATCGCGAGCGATGGCTGGACGGCATGCTTGCCCGCTATCATCTGCCCTATTCGTCCTTCGAGCGCCACAATCCGGACGGCCGCTGGTACCAGGTCTACGACATGCGTACCGACGACGGCACGTTCATCGGCGTGCGTGTCGATATCTCCGAGATCAAGAGCCGTGAGGCGGCGCTGCGCGACAGCATGCGCCAGATCGACCTGTTCCGTCACGTCATGGACGAGTTGCCTGTGGCGGCCTTCATCAAGGCGCAGGATCTGAGCATCGAATTCGTCAACAAGGCCTGGTGCGCACTGACCGGCATCGCCAAGGAAGACGTCATCGGCCGGACCGATCGCCAGCTGTTCGGCACGGACGATGCGGAAAACTACAGCCAGGACGACGCCGAGGTCGTGACCACCGGCAAGGGCCGCGAGATCGAGGAGCCCGTCACCCATCGCGACGGATCGGTGCGGCAGTTGATGACGCGCAAGAGCCGCCTGGTGGCGACAGACGGATCGGTGCATCTGGTCGGCTCCAGCACCGACATCACCGACGTCAAGGCGCGCGAGCGGGCGCTGGAAGAAAGCATGCGCGAGAACGAGGTGTTCCGCAGCCTGATCGACAACGTTCCGGTGTCGATTTACGCCAAGCGGTCCGATCTCAGGCAATTCTACGTCAACAAGGGTTGGTGCGATCTCACCGGCTTCAGCAAGCAAGACGCAATCGGCAGGACCGACGTCGAGATCTTCGGGCCGGATGGCGAGGCCTTCGTGGCCAGTGATCTCGCCGTGCTGCGCACCGGCGACACCCAGGAGATCGAGGAGACGGTAACCCTTCCGGACGGAACTGTCAGGCATCAGTTCGCGCGCAAGGGCGCGATGATCGCGTCCGACGGTTCGCTCTACCTGATCGGTTCGACCACCGACATCACGGAGCTTAAGCAACGCGAGGCGGAACTCGGCGAGGCCCGCCAGCGCGCCGTGCTCGCCGACCGCGCCAAATCGGAATTCCTGGCCAATATGAGCCACGAGATCCGCACGCCGATGAACGGCGTGCTCGGCATGGCCGAACTCCTGGCCAAATCCAATCTCGATCCGAAACAGAAGACGTTCACCGACATCATCGTCAAATCGGGCAACGCGCTTTTGACCATCATCAACGATATCCTGGATTTCTCCAAGATCGATGCCGGGCAGCTGGTGCTCGATCCGGCGCCGTTCAACCTCGCCGAGGCGATCGAGGACGTGGCGACGCTGGTGTCGACACGCGCCAAGGAGAAGGATCTCGAACTCATCGTGCGCATCGAACCGGGGCTTGAAAGCCTGTTCATAGGCGATGTCGGCCGCATCAGGCAGATCGTCACCAACCTGCTCGGCAATGCGGTCAAGTTCACCGAGGAAGGCCATGTGCTGGTCGACGTGACCGGCGAACGGGTTCCGGCAGGGACCAGCCTGACGATCTCGGTCACCGACACCGGCATAGGAATCCCCGAGGGAAAACTGAAACAGGTGTTCGAGAAGTTCAGCCAGGTCGACACCTCCTCGACAAGGCGGCACGAGGGTACCGGGCTTGGCCTCGCCATCACCTCGCGACTGGTCGAACTGATGGGCGGGGACATCGGCGTCGAGAGCGCCGAGGGCAAGGGCTCGACCTTCTGGTTCACGGTGACGCTGCCAAGGGCAGGACAGCTGAACGGCCAGCGCATCACGCCGGTGGACGTGACCGGCGCGCGCGTGCTGATCGTCGACGACAATGCCGTCAACCGGGCCATCCTGAGCGAGCAGATGACTTCATGGACCTTTGATTCCTGCGCGGCCGAAAGCGGCGCCGAGGGGCTCAAGGTGCTGATCGCCGCCGCCGCCTATGGAGTGCCGGTCGACTGCGTCGTGCTCGACTACCAGATGCCTGGCATGAGCGGCGCCGAGATGGCGCGCGTCGTGCGCAACACCGCCGGGCTCGCCGACACGCCGATCATCATGCTGACCTCGGTCGACCAGTCGCTCGCCAACACCAGCTACCGTGATCTCGGCATCGATGCCCAGCTGATCAAGCCGGCGCGGTCCTCGGTGCTGCTGGAAACGCTGGTCGCCACCGTCCAGCGGCATCGCCACACCACGGCCAACCATGCACAGCCGCCGGCAGCCGACGGGCGAGGCGCCGGTACTCCTGAGCCAGCAGCACCGGCATCATCCGAACAACGCGCGATGCTGCAACCCCCCGCGGTTCGCCCCCGGCTGCCCGCCACGGGTGGCGGCGAGCACAGGCTGGATATCCTGGTGGCCGAGGACAATGAGGTGAACCAGATGGTCTTCACCCAGATCCTTGGCGAGACCGGCTATGGTTTCGAGATCGTCGGCAACGGCCGCAAGGCGCTCGACGCCTTTGGCAGGCTCAACCCGTGCATGATCCTGATGGATGTCTCCATGCCGGAGATGAACGGGCTCGAGGCGACCGCCGCGATCCGCCGGCTGGAGCAGGAGACCGGCACGCATGTGCCGATCGTCGGCGTCACCGCGCATGCCCTCAAGGGCGATCGCGAACGGTGCCTGGAGGCGGGCATGGACGATTATCTGCCCAAGCCGATCAGTCCCAGGGCCCTGCTCGAGAAGGTCGAGCGCTGGGTAGGCGCTGGCCGCCAGGTCCAGCGCAACGCCGGATAGCACCGCGTCGGCCTGACCGCGGCATCCGCGGGCGAGCAGAGAGAATCAGCCAGGATTCGCTGCCGCGGCCACGTGCAAGGATATGGTGCGATCGCACCATATCAAAGGCACCGTCCAGCCGGGACAATGACGACATCGATTCCGCTCTTCCAGTTACGGGCGGGAGCAGCGACCGCCGGCATGAAACAGCGTCAATCTACCCCAACGGACCTGTTTTCGGCGATGGCCCGGCCAGACACCCTCTGGCTGCGAGCGACGCGCTCCCGTCCGGATTTTTTTGCCTGAATCCAATCCTGTCGAATCCGTTGCGGTCGCTGCGCAAAAGCTGTGCAAGCCGCTGATTCCGGGGACAATCCAGGATCTTGCCGTCGATGCCAGGGGCTCCCGGATTTACCCGTGCCGGCGACGCGTTACCGGGCTGACATCAAACTGTCATGCGACTGTTATAATCGAAAGCTATTGGCCTCAGCGGGCGCCGGCAAGAAATGGCGCCGAGAGACCATCTTCCGAACAGGAGCAGGCCACATGAAGAAATTCCTCCTTACGGCGTCGGCCGGGGCGCTTGCGCTCGCCGCGTCGTCCGGCTTCGCCGCCGCGCGCGACCAGATTCAGATCGCCGGGTCGTCGACCGTGCTACCTTATGCCAAGATCGTCGCCGAGCAGTTCGGCGAAACCTTTACCAACTTCAAGACCCCGGTGGTCGAGTCCGGCGGCAGCGGCGCCGGCATCAAGGAATTCTGCAAGGGCGTGGGCGAAGACACCATCGACATCGCCAACTCCTCGCGCCCGATCAAGAAGGACGAGCTGAAGTCCTGCGCCGACGCTGGTGTCAAGGAAGTCCAGGAAGTCCGCATCGGCTATGACGGCATCGTCTTCGCCACCGACATCAAGGGTCCGGACTGGGCCCTGGTTCCCGCCGACATCTACAAGGCGCTCGCCGCCAAGCTGGTCGTCGACGGCAAGCTGGTCGACAATCCGAACACCAAGTGGAGCCAGGTCAATCCGAAGCTGCCCGATTGGGATATCGCCGCCTACATTCCCGGTGAGAAGCACGGCACCCGCGAAGTGTTCGAGGCCAAGCTTCTCGACGCCGGCTGCGACAAGGCCGCCATCAAGGCCACCGGCGTCAGCGACGAGAAGGAAATCGGCAAGACCTGCGTCGCCATCCGCAAGGACGGCAAGGCTGTCGACATCGACGGTGACTACACCGAGACCCTCGCTCGGATCGCTTCCAACAAGACCGGCGTTGGCGTGTTCGGCCTCTCCTTCTACGAGAACAATGCCGACAAGCTGAAGGTCGCCACCGTGGAAGGCATCGTGCCTTCGACCGAGACGATCGCCAGCGGCAAGTATCCGGTTTCGCGCCCGCTGTTCTTCTACGTGAAGAAGGCGCATCTCGGCGTCGTCCCGGGCCTGAAGGAATATGTCGAATTCTTCCTCGACGACCAGATGGTCGGCCCGGAAGGCCCGCTTGCCGAATACGGCCTGGTGGCTGCTCCGGACGCCGAGCGTCAGGCCCAGCGCGATGCGTTCACCACCGGAAAATCGATGTAATCAATCTTCCAGACCAGGGCGCGGGCCACGTCCGCGCCCTGGTCTTGTCGCCTGCCGCGATAGGCCTGGCGACTATATTTCCCCGGGGGTCGGTCCATGTCGTCCTTGCTCGTACTCGCCATTGTGATCGCCATCGGCGTGGTCGCCTTCCTGCTCGGCCGCCAGCGCGCCGCGGCGCATGACAATGGCACCGTGAAGCCGCACTCGCGCGCCCATTACCACGGTTGGTGGGCCTTCCTGCTCGCCGTCCTTCCCGCCCTTCTGCTGCTTGCCGTCTGGAACGTCGGCTCTTCATTCTATCTCGACCGGCACATTCACGCCGTCCTGCCCGAGCGCACCGCCGACAGCAAGGTTGCCAGCGAGGCACTTGATGTCAGCCTGGTGAAGAGCCTGTCCAAGGGCTTGCGCAAGCTCGATGGCAACACCGTTTTGCCCGCAAGCTTTGCCGAACTGCAGCCGCTGCTTGCCGCCAAGGGCGTGGCGCTCGCGACAGACACCCAGGACTACATGATCCCGATCGCCATCGAGGCGAACAAGGTCCAGGACAGGCTTGGACTGTTCGGTGCGGCCGTAATCCTGGCTTTGTCGATTGCCGGCGCCTTCTATGCGCTGAGGCAGATCGCGCCGCGGGCGCGCGCCAGGAACAATGTGGAGAGACTGATGCTGTGGGGGCTGCTCGCCGCCTCGACCATCGCCATTCTGACCACGGTCGGCATCGTGCTTTCGATGCTGTTCCAGACGATCCAGTTCTTCGAAAGCGTGTCGCCGATGAGCTTCTTCTTCGGCACCGTATGGGACCCGCGCTTTGCCGCAGCGGGTTCGGGCGGAAACCAGGGCCAATTCGGCCTGATCCCGCTTCTGGCCGGCACGCTCTACATCGCTGCCGTCGCGCTGCTGGTGGCAGTGCCGGTCGGGCTGATGTCCGCGGTCTATATGGCCGAATACGCAACGCCCAAGGTCCGCTCAGTGGTAAAGCCGGCGCTTGAACTGCTCGCCGGCATCCCGACCATCGTCTACGGCATCTTCGCCGTGGTCACGCTTGGACCATTCCTGCGCGATCTCTCGGCAGCGCTGACCGGCGGCTCCCCCTTCATCCAGGGCCAGAGTATCTTCACCGCCGGCCTGGTCATGGGCGTCATGTTGATCCCGGTCGTGTCCTCGCTGTCCGACGACATCATCACCGCGGTGCCGCGCGCCATGCGCGACGGCTCGCTCGGCCTCGGGGCGACGCGCTCCGAGACGATCAAGCGGGTGATCCTTCCGGCCGCACTTCCGGGCATCGTCGGCGCCATCTTGCTGACCGCTTCGCGTGCTATCGGCGAGACGATGATCGTCGTGCTGGCCGCCGGCGTTGCCGCCAATCTCACCATCAACCCATTCGAGGCGATGACCACCATCACCGTCAAGATCGTCAACCAGCTGACCGGCGACCTCGAGTTCAACTCGCCGCAGACGCTGGTCGCCTTTGCGCTCGGCCTTACGCTGTTCGCGCTGACGCTGGTGATGAACATCGTCGCGCTCTACATCGTGCGCAAATACCGGGAGCAGTACGAATGACCGACATCCCCATGGGTTCTGTGGTCCCGGCGGCAGCTCATCCGCGCCGCGACATCGGTCTGAAGGCCCGCTACGCAGCGGAACGCCGCTTCCGCATCTATGGCGTGCTGGCGATCTCGGTCGGCCTGGCGTTCCTCGCCATCATGCTCGTCACCATCGTCTCCAAGGGCTACACCGCCTTCTGGCAGACGACGGTGACGCTGCCGATCAGCTTCGACGAGAAGGTGATCGATCCCTCCAATAAGCGCGCCACCGATTCGAGCGTGCTGATCAAGGCAAACTATCCCAAGCTTGCGGACAACGCGCTGATCGCCAAGCTCGGCATCGATCCCGCCAACAAGCCGATGGTCATGAAGCTCAAGGGGTTCCTGTCGGAGGGTGCCCGCGTCCAGCTGCGCGACATCGTCGCCGCCGACCCGTCGGTCATCGGCACGACGCGGAACGTCGATATCCTCGCCGCCGCCAATCTCGACTCCGCCTTCAAAGGCCAGATCGATCTCGGTGTCGACGAAGCGCGCCGCAAGGTGTCGGACCAGCAGATTGCGTGGATGAACAAGCTCAAGGCCGAGGGCTTGATGGCCGAGCATTTCAACACCGGTTTGTTCTCCTATGGCGCCTCCAGCCGCCCGGAAACCTCGGGCATGGGCGTGGCGATCATAGGCTCGTTCTACATGATGGTGATCGTGCTGCTCTTGGCGCTGCCGATCGGCGTCGCGGCTTCGATCTATCTTGAGGAATTCGCCAAAAAGAACCGTCTCACCGACCTGATCGAAGTCAACATCAACAATCTGGCGGCGGTGCCGTCGATCGTCTTCGGCCTGCTTGGACTCGCTGTGTTCATCAATTTCCTCGGCATGCCGCGCTCGGCCGCTTTCGTCGGCGGCCTGGTGTTGACGCTGATGACGCTGCCGACGATCATCATAGCCACGCGGGCCGCTTTGGCCGCCGTGCCGCCATCGATCCGCTCGGCGGCGCTCGGCCTTGGCGCGTCCAAGATGCAGATGGTGTTTCAGCACATCCTGCCGCTTGCCGCCCCCGGCATCCTCACCGGCACCATCATCGGCCTGGCGCGGGCGCTCGGCGAAACCGCGCCGCTGCTGCTGATCGGCATGGTCGCCTTCGTCGCCGACTATCCGAAGACGCCTTTCGATCCGGCCACGGCGCTGCCGGTGCAGATCTACATGTGGGCCAACGAGGCCGAGCGCGCCTTCGTCGAGCGCATGTCGGGTGCCATCATCATCCTGCTCGTCTTCCTCATGGCCATGAACATCACAGCGATCGTGCTGCGGCGCCGCTTCGAACGGCGCTGGTAAAAGAAGGCATCTGGTATGAACATCATGACCGAACAGTCCCTCGAAAACGCGGTGGGCGACAAGATGAGCGCCAAGTCGAACGAAGTGATCAAGATGCGCGGCGACAAGGTCGGCGTGTTCTACGGCGAGAAGCAGGCGCTGTTCGACGTCAATCTCGACGTCCGCCAGAACCAGGTGACGGCGCTGATCGGCCCCTCCGGCTGCGGCAAATCCACCTTCCTGCGTTGCCTCAACCGCATGAACGACACCATAGACTCGGCGCGGGTAACCGGCAGGATCACGTTGGACGACGAGGACATCTACGACAAAAACATCGACGTCGTCGAACTCAGAGCTCGCGTCGGCATGGTGTTCCAGAAGCCCAATCCGTTCCCGAAGTCGATATACGAGAACGTCGCTTACGGTCCACGCATCCACGGCTTGGCCAAGGGCAAGGCCGACATGGACCAGATTGTCGAATCGAGCCTGAAAAAGGCGGCGATCTGGAACGAGGTGAAGGATCGCCTGCAAGAGCCGGGCACCGGTCTTTCCGGCGGCCAGCAACAGCGCCTGTGCATTGCGCGCGCCATCGCGGTTTCGCCAGAGGTGATCCTTATGGACGAGCCCTGCTCGGCGCTTGACCCGATCGCCACCGCGCGCGTCGAGGAACTTATCGACGAATTGCGCCAGAACTACACGATCGTCATCGTCACCCACTCGATGCAGCAGGCAGCGCGTGTGTCGCAGCGCACGGCGATGTTCCATCTCGGCTATCTGGTCGAGGAGGGCGCTACCGACAAGATGTTCACCACTCCCGACGACAAGCGCACCCAGGACTATATCACCGGCCGGTTCGGTTGAGCAGTCCGGGCGAATTTACAGACACGAGGACAAGGTCATGGCCGAACACACAGTCGCAGCCTTCGACGAGGATCTAGGGCAGATCAGCAGGCTGATCAGCGACATGGGCGACCTCGCCAGTTCGATGGTCGGCGGCGCCACCAAAGCGCTGCTGAACACCGACAACGCTCTCGCGCAACGCGTCGTCTCCGATGACGCGATCATGGATGCGCGCCAGCGCGAGCTCGACGACCGCGCCATCACGCTGATCGCCAAGCGTCAACCGATGGCCGACGACCTGCGTCACGTCGTCGGCTCGATCCGCATGGCCGGCGACCTCGAACGCATCGGCGATCTTGCCAAGAACATCGCCAAGCGCGTCGGCACGGTCGGCCTCGCCGCCACGCCGCGCGACCTGTCGCATTCCATCGACGCGATGGCGCAGTTGGTGCTGATCCAGGTGCAGGGCGTGATCGAGGAATATGCGGCGCGCGATGCCGCCGCGCTGACGACGCTGCGGGCCAACGACGAGCGCATCGACGTCAAATACACCTCGGTGTTCCGCGAACTGCTGACCTACATGATGGAAGATCCGCGCAACATCACCGCTTGCACGCATCTGTTGTTCTGCGCCAAGAATCTGGAACGCATCGGCGACCATGTGACCAACATCGCCGAAAATGCCTATTATGTCCTGACCGGTACGCAACTGCCCGCCAATCGCCCGAAGCAGGACGAAACGGCGATGTCGGCGCCGGCGGCCTGACGGCGGGGTGACCGGGCGATGATCGCGCCGCGCATCATGGTGGTGGAGGACGAGGAGCCGTTAGGCGTGCTGCTCCGCTACAATCTGGAATCCGAGGGTTACCAGGTCGAGGTGGTGACGCGCGGCGACGAAGCCGAGATCCGGCTGCAGGAAAACGTGCCGGACCTTCTGGTGCTCGACTGGATGGTGCCGGCGGTTTCCGGCATCGAACTCTGCCGGCGCCTGCGAATGCGCGCCGAGACCGAGCGATTGCCGATCATCATGCTGACGGCGCGCGGCGAGGAAAGCGACCGCGTGCGCGGCCTTTCCACCGGGGCCGACGACTATCTGGTCAAGCCGTTCTCGACGCCGGAATTCATGGCCCGGGTCAAGGCGCTGCTGCGCCGCGCCAAGCCGGAGGTGCTGTCCAGCGTGCTCAAGGTCGGCGACATCGTGCTCGACCGCGAATCGCACCGGGTCTATCGCAAGAAAAGCGAGATCCGGCTCGGGCCGACCGAATTCCGCCTGCTCGAATTCATGATGCGCCATCCCGGCCGCGTGTTCTCGCGCAGCCAACTGCTCGACAATGTCTGGGGCGAGACGATCTACATCGACGAACGCACGGTGGACGTGCATGTCGGCCGGCTGCGCAAGGCGGTCAACAATGGCCGCATGCCCGATGTCATCCGCACCATTCGCGGCGCCGGCTACGCGATCAGGGAAGATTAGGTCTTTGGCGCGGAAGTTCCGTCAGATTGGGCTTCCGAAGGCGGGTCTCGGAGGTTTTGCGACTAGCCGAAAACGGCAGTCACTTCGTCATCCACGGGCGTAGCAAGGAGCGTAGCGACGCAGCGCAGACCCGAGGATCCATGCCGCGACTTCGGAGTGCTGCCACGATGCAGAATTCTGCTCCCCTGCACTCCACGACTACGGTCGCAGGATCCTCGGGTCTGCGCCGCGTCGCTGCGCTCCTTGCTCCGCCCTAGGATGACGACATTGGGACGACTTCGGCAATATCCAAAGTCGACGATGGTCTGCGGCATCGACGGCGGACGCCACTCAGGCTACGTTCTTTCCAGTGCCAGTTCTCGCCTGCACGCCAGGCGCGAAAATCTCCTGGTCGACGAAGGTCAGCGCGCGCATGGCGCAACCTTCCCTGATCAGCGGCAGTTCGTTGGGCTCGGTGTCGAAGGAAATCGATTCCGAGTGCTGGCCGCCGGCGGTCTGGGCGATGGCCTCGCGCAGTGCCGGCTCGATCAGGTCGAAGGCGGCGGCGCTGACGCCGACCATGGCGACAGGCGCCGGGTCGATCAGCGCGAACAGGCTGCCGAGGCCATAGCCGAGCGCCTCGCCGGCCTTGCGATAGGCCTCGCGCTCCGGTCCGTCTTTTTCGCGCGCCGAAGCCGCCAGCGTACGCATGTCGGCGTCGCTGACGTCGACCGGTTCGGTGTCCTCGCCAAGCTGCCTCGCATTGCGCCAGATCGCATAATTGCCGGCATAGGCCTCGACGCAGCCGCGCCGTCCGCAGCGGCAGAGGGCGCCGCCCGGCCAATGGATCATGTGGCCGAACTCGCCGCCCGAGGAATGGGTGCCGGTGAACAGTTCGCCTTTCAGCACCAGGCCCATGCCGATGCCGTGGGAAAGCAGGATGGCTATGAAGTCGTCGCGATAGCGCTGGGGATCGCGCCAGCGCAGCGCCACCGCCATCATGTTGCAGTCATTCTCCGTGGTGGCGGGAATGCCGAACTCGGCCTCGAGTATGTCGGCGAAGGCGATATCGGTCTGCGGCGTGATCGGCGACCACAGCATGGACCGCGCATCGGTGTCGGTGATGCCCTGGATCGCCAGCGCGATGCGGGCGACGCGCCGGACGTCGAGGTCGGGGTCCTCGATCCGGCGCCGCACGATGGCGACGCATTCGCCGATCAGCGCCCCGCGCGCCATGGTCAGCGTGTCCAGCCGGCGCTGCTCCTCGGCGATCACCTGGCCGGCATAGTCGATGACGGCGACGGACAGGAAGTTCAGCGACAGCACCACGGTCATCACCGCCGCCGCCTCCGGGTTGAGGCCGAGGCCGACCTGTGGGCGCCCGCGTTTCAGCGAGCCCGTCTCGCTCGGCTTGCCCTCGGTCAGGATGCCTTCGCCGATGAGGTCGGAGGAAATCGCCGATATGGTCGAGTGGCTGAGGCCGGTGGTCGCGGCGATCTCGGTGCGCGAGGGCTGGCTGGCACGGCGTACGGCCGCGATCACCATCGCCCGGTTGCGCCGACGCAAATCGTCGTGACGGATTCCGACCGACATGCTTCTCTCATATCCTCCCTGTCGCCGTGGTTCTTCCTGTCCCTCGAACGCTGCCGGCAACGTGGGCAAATACTGGCAGAAGCATGCGGTGCTGTCATTATTTATTCGGGGCTCGAAAAAAATTCGAGAGGACATCAAAATCCATCAGAATCGATGTTGACAGCGTTCCGGGGATGGACCAGTGTTTTTTCGGGGCTCGAAAAAATAGAGCCTCTGTGCCGGCCTTCGGGTCAGTTTGGTCGCGCCTTACGCGGCGCAGGGAGGATAATATGAAAAGATTCACAGCCGCCATCCTGGCGGGTGTCGCCATGTCGCTGACGCTCGCGTCGGTCGCCCAGGCGAAAGACAAGGTCATCGGCGTTTCGTGGTCCAACTTCCAGGAAGAGCGCTGGAAGACCGACGAAGCCGCCATGAAAACGGCGATTGAGGCAGCCGGCGACAAGTACATCTCCGCCGACGCGCAGTCCAATCCCGGCAAGCAGCTCACCGATGTCGAGAGCCTGATCTCGCAGGGCGCCAACTCGCTGATCATCCTGGCGCAGGATGCCTCGGCCATCGGCCCGGCGGTGCAGAAGGCGCTGGACGAAGGCATTCCGGTCGTCGGCTATGACCGGTTGATCGAGAACAAGGACGTCTTCTACCTGACCTTCGACAACAAGGAAGTCGGCCGCATGCAGGCCCGCGAAGTGTTCAAGGCCAAGCCGGAAGGCAATTATGTCTTCATCAAGGGCTCGGGTTCCGATCCGAATGCCGATTTCCTGTTCTCGGGCTCGATGGAAGTGCTCAAGGAGGCTATCGACAGCGGCAAGATCAAGAATGTCGGCGAGGCTTACACGGACGGCTGGCTGCCCGCCAACGCCCAGAAGAACATGGAACAGTTCCTGACCGCCAACGACAACAAGGTCGACGCCGTGGTCGCGGCCAATGACGGCACCGCCGGCGGCGTCGTCGCGGCGCTGACGGCGCAAGGTCTTGCCGGCACCGTGCCGGTCTCGGGCCAGGACGGCGACCATGCCGCGCTGAACCGCATCGCGCTCGGCACGCAGACCGTGTCGGTGTGGAAAGATGCTCGCGAGCTCGGCAAGACCGCCGCCGAGATCGCCTCGCAGCTGGCCGACGGCAAGAAGACGGCAGATATCGCCGGCGCCAAGGACTTTACGACGCCGGGCGGCAACACCGTCAAGTCGCTGTTCCTGACTCCGGTTGCCATCACCAAGGACAATCTCAGCCTCGTGATCGACGCCGGCTGGATCAAGAAGGACGAGGTCTGCGCGGGTGTCGCCGCCGGCAGCGTCGCGGCCTGCAACTAGAGGGCTGGCCTCTTCCTGCATTCTCAACGCCGCGGCCCCAAGCCGCGGCGTTTTCTCAAAAAGATTTGTTTTTCCGCATCAGGCGGATAGCTTCTAGGCTGGGTTTCGGTATCCGCGTCAGACGGCCAGCCGGTGCGAGGAAATCATGACCGACATCACGTCCACCACCCCGCAGACCGACACCGCGCGCGCGTCGGAACTCGGCGCGGTCGCCCGGTTCCTGAAGGCGACCGAGATCGATACCCGCATGCTCGGCATGATCGGCGCGCTGCTGGTCATCTGGATCGGGCTGCACGTCATTTCCAGCCTGCGCCTCGGCGTCAATCCGTTCGATTTCGACAGTCGTACCTTTCTCACGCCGCGCAATCTGTGGAACCTGTCGGTGCAGACATCCGCAGTCGCCATCATGGCCTGCGGCATGGTGCTGGTGATCGTCATGCGCAATATCGACCTGTCCGTCGGCTCCGCCGAGGGCTTGATCGGCATGGTGATGGGCTTTGCGCAAGTGCATTTCCTGGTGCGGTTTGTCGGGCTCGAACTCGGCAATCCGTGGATATGGGTTCTGGCGCTGGTCATAGGCCTGGCGCTCGGCTTGCTGATCGGCGCTTTTCAGGGTTTCATCATCGCCTATCTCGAAGTGCCGGCCTTCATCGTGACGCTTGGCGGCCTGCTGGTCTGGCGCGGTGCCGCCTGGTGGATCACCAGCGGCCAGACCGTGGCCCCGCTCAATGCCACCTTCCAGTTGATGGGCGGTGGACCGGCGGGATCGATCGGCGCGACATGGAGCTGGGTCGTCGGGATCGTCGCTTGCCTTGGCGTGGTGTTTGCGCTGTTCAATGGACGGGTGCAGCGCAAGCGGTTTCGTTTTCCGCTGCGTCCGATCTGGGCCGAGACGCTGCTCGGCGCGGTCACCTGCGCCGTCATCATGGGAGCCGTGTGGCTGGCCAACTCCTATCCCTGGCCTGTCGGCATCGTGAACCGATACGCGGCCGCCAACAACATCACCGTGCCCGAGGGCGGCCTGTTCATTGCCCATGGCATCGCCATACCGGTGCTGATGGCGATCGCCGTCGGGCTGGTCATGACCTTCATCACCAAACGCACCCGTTTCGGCCGCTATGTCTTTGCCATCGGCGGCAACCCGGAAGCCGCCAATCTCGCCGGCATCAACACGCGCTGGATCACCATGAAGGTGTTCATGATCATGGGGGTGTTGGCCACGATCGCCGCCGCGATCTCGTCGGCCCGGCAGAATTCGGCCACAAATGCGCTCGGGACGCTCGACGAACTGCTGGTCATCGCGGCCGCCGTCATCGGCGGCACGTCGCTTGCCGGCGGCTCGGGAACGATCATCGGCGCCATGCTCGGCGCGCTGCTGATGCAATCGCTGCAATCGGGCATGGTGCTGCTCGGCGTCGACTCGCCGCTGCAGAGCATCGTCGTCGGCGCCGTGCTGGTCATCGCCGTCTGGCTCGATACCGTCTATCGAAAGCGCGTCTGAGCATGATCCAAAAAGTGAACACCGCCATGACTGACAACACTGCTCCTGCTGCCTCCGCGCTGATCGACATGCGCAACATCTCGATCGCGTTCGGCGGCATTCGCGCGGTCGACGACGCCTCGATCGATCTGTTTCCCGGCGAGGTCGTGGCGCTGCTCGGCCACAACGGCGCCGGCAAGTCGACCCTGATCAAGATCCTGTCCGGCGCCTACAAGCGCGACGCAGGGCAGATCTTCGTCAATGGCGAAGAAGCAACGATCTCCAACCCGCGCGATGCCAAGAAACACGGCATCGAGACGATCTACCAAACGCTGGCGCTGGCGGACAATGTCGATGCCGCCGCCAACCTGTTTCTCGGCCGCGAGCTGATGACCGCCTGGGGCACGCTTGACGACGTTGCGATGGAGGCCGAGGCGCGCAAGGTGATGGGCCGGCTCAATCCCCGCTTCCAGCGCTTCAAGGAGCCGGTGATCAAACTGTCGGGTGGGCAGCGGCAGTCGGTGGCGATCGCACGCGCGATCCTGTTCAACGCCCGCATCCTGATCATGGACGAGCCGACGGCGGCTCTCGGTCCGCAGGAAACGGCGCAGGTCGGCGAACTGGTCAGACAGCTCAAGTCCGACGGCATCGGCATCTTCCTGATCAGCCACGATATCCACGATGTGTTCGAACTGGCCGACCGCGTCTGCGTGATGAAAAACGGCCAGGTCGTCGGCACGGCGCGCACCACTGATGTGACCCAGGACGAGGTACTCGGCATGATCATCCTGGGCAAATGTCCTCCCGGTGCCATTCCCGGTCCGGGCGCGTTGAAGATCGCCGCCTGAGCCTGTTGACGGCCGGCGAAGGCGATCTGACATGCCCGGTTGCCGGGCATGTGATGTGCCAGCTGGCACGATGGCTTGGCCGTGCCATTGTCTTGGCCCCGCGAGTTGCCCATAAAGGTCCGATGCTCAAGGGCTACACGATCCGTTGAAGAAATTTTTTCCAATCGTCGCGTTCATCGCCGTTGCGCTGATCAGCATGACCATGGCGGGGTTCGCCTATTTCGCGACGCAGGAAGCCGCCCGTATCAAGTTCGAGGCGACGGCTGACGACGCGCTCAACCGGATCGAGAGCCGTATCGACCTGCATCTGTCGCTGCTGCGGTCGACCCAGGCGCTGTTCGACGCCCGCAACGGCGACATCTCCCAGAACGAGTTCAACGCATTCTTCAGCGCGCTGAATGTCGACAATAATTTCGCCGGCCTGCGCGGCATCGGGTTCCTGCGGCTCGTCAAGACGGGCGACGAGGCGGCGGTCGAACGCGACATCCTCCGCGACCAGGGCGCCAGCCGTCCGGTCTATCCGGATACGACGCAGCCCTGGCGCACGCCGATCGTGCTTTTCGAACCGTTGGATCCGTCCAACCAGGCCAGCATCGGCTACGATATGTTCAGCGAACCGGTGCGGCGCGAGGCGATCGAAAAGGCGATGTCCGACG
Source organism: Mesorhizobium sp. M0587 (assembly GCF_040320945.1). NCBI lineage: Bacteria > Pseudomonadati > Pseudomonadota > Alphaproteobacteria > Hyphomicrobiales > Phyllobacteriaceae > Mesorhizobium > Mesorhizobium sp. M0587. The sequence continues at coordinate 1,745 of NZ_JAMYQP010000035.1, read as the reverse complement.
ACCAGCAGCACGCGAGCGGGCTGGTGCAGTTGGGCCAGGGCACCGGCGCCGCGCAGACCTTCACCGGCTTCTTCGTGTTCGTGCGGCTGAATATCGAAACCGCGCCGGAGGTCATCAATGCATCGCGATCCTCGACCGCGGGCTTTCTTTATGCAGCCTTTCGGGCTCGGGATCTGTTCCAGATCGCTCTCAGCCGCGCGCCGCTGCTGCCGGTCAACACCGAAATCTATGACGGCGCGATCAATGGCGACAACCTGCTGTTCCGGTCGGAGACGCCGCCGGCTTCGTCCTTCGGAAACCGGCTGCTGGTCACCCGCAAGATCACGGTGGCCGGCCGCCCTTGGAACGTGCTGTTCAGGCCGACCAGTGCCTTTTCGCAGCCGTCGTCGCGCGCCATCCCGGTAATGCTCGGGCTGTTCGGCCTGCTTCTGGCGGGCGCCATCGCACTGGTGGCGCGCTATCAAGAGAGGGCCTACGAAGCAGTGTCGGCTTTGCACGAGACGACGGAAAAGAGCTTGCTCGAAAAGGATCTGATGCTGCAGGAAATGAAGCATCGCATCAAGAATTCGATCACGCGGGTGCTGGCGATCGCGCGACAGACCGCGTCGCGAGCCACTGATTTCGAGGAGTTTTCTTCGTCTTTCTCGGCCAGGCTGCAGGCAATGGCGGCCTCCCAGGACATGCTGACGCGCTCGCGCTGGCAGAAGGCCGATCTCGCCGATCTGTTGCGCATCGAGCTTGGCCAGGTGTTCGGCAAGGAACTGCCGGACGGGCTCTTGTCGGGCCCCGAAGTGCTGCTCGACGAGACCACGACGCAGGCGCTGGGCCTTACCTTCCACGAATTGGCGACCAATGCGCTCAAATACGGGGAAGCCGGCAATTCCGCCAATTCGCTCAAGAATGCCAATTCGCTTGGAGGCAATGGCGCGCTGAAGGTCGATTGGTCGCTCGAAGGGCGAGGCCGCGACCGCATCCTGGTGCTGAACTGGCGGGAGAGCGGAAACACGACGATCGAGGCGCCCGCGCAGACCGGATTTGGCACGAAGCTGATCGACCTCAATGTCACGCGCGAGCTGCGCGGCACGATCAAGCGCGATTTTCAGGCCGAAGGCCTGAAGGTGGAAATCAGAATTCCATTGACGGGCTGAAAGTTAGCCGGCGCAACACAGGCAAGACGCTCACCGCGCAAATCCGGAGACCGCAAGATCGGTCTCCGGATCGACACTATGTCGGTTGTCGCATCAGTTGCAGCGGGCCGTGTAGATTCGGCCGCGATGGTCGCGATACTGGCAATAACCGTTCTGCAGCCTGCGAACCAACAGGCCAGACCCGGCGCCGACAGCCGCGCCAATCAGCGCGCCCTTGCCGCCGCCGACCAGGCCGCCGATGCCCGCGCCAATCAAGCCGCCGCCAACCACATCCTGCTCGGTGCTGGTGCAGCCGCTGACCGCGATCACCGCGACCATGGCAATAATCATCTTCCGCATAGCGTAACTCCTCACTTTGTGTCCTCGCTTTGGTAAGCTACAACAGCCATTTAGCATGAAATGACGGCCTTTGCTGCTCCAATTTATTGTGGGCTAAGGGAGCCTTTTTGGGGGCGTTTCTCCCCACATCATGCCGCGGAATGGCTCGCGGTATGGTTGGTCGACCGTGAACTATCCGCAAGCCGTTGATGTGGCATGTTGATTGAGGCAGAGAGCGGCTTTGGAATTGCAAGAGTAGCGGTTTATGGGGGCTGTTTT
>NZ_JAMYQP010000034.1:0-77806 GCF_040320945.1 Mesorhizobium sp. M0587 | reverse complement strand
CTGCTCAGGTGGCTGAAGGGTTTTTTGTCCCTCTTGATCGCTCTCTTCCAACTCCGGCCCAAGCCGGTCGCCGCTTAGAGCCCGGATTGTTCACGGTCGACTAATTCACTTACGCAGGTCGTGGAGATTGCCAATCACTTCAAGTTGGCGCTGCCCCTCATCCGCCTGCCCGTCCTCCCCAGCAGCTGCGCTGCAGAGGGTGGACCGGCACCTTCTCCCCGTATAGTGACGGGGAGAAGGGAGCTACCGTCCCTCGCGGTACCACATCGAACCCATTGCCAGGAGCAGCAGGCCGAGGCCGAGAAAGCCGCCGAACAGCGGCACGCGGGAAACGGCTTTTAAGACGCTGTCGTCGGTGGTGCGCAGGCCGATCCAGTCGCTGCCGGATGCCGCGCCGGCCGAGCGCACCGGCACGACGGAGGGCAGCGTCACGCCACTGCCAAGGGCAGAGGACGACGCCAGCCGCCGCACGCCGCCGCCGGTGGCTTCCGCAGGCGCTTTCAGCCGATTTTCGGTGGAGACGACATCGGCGAATTCCGGTGCGTTGACCGGTCCGACATGGGCGAGCGCGGTCAGGTCGCCATTGGCGACCTGGTAGAGGCCGATCTCGTTGGTTTCGACGCTGCCGAGGAAGACGCCGGGCTCGGATTTCTCCAGCCTGACGCTCAACGTCTTGCCGGAGGGGGTGATGATCTGGGCGGGGCCTGGATCGTCGGCCATGGTCTGGCGGCGGATCTCCAGCACCATGCCGCGGCCGTCGGCGGTCAGACGCTCTTCCTCGAGCTCGGGCTCCTTCATCAGCCAGTGGGCGATGCGCCGGTAGAGCTGGACGTGCGGGCCGCCCCCCTCGAAGCCGCGCGCCCACAGCCAGCCCTGGTCGGACAGGAGCATGCCGACGCGGCCTTCGCCCTTGTGGTCGAGCAGCAGCAGCGGCCGGTTGTCGGCGCCCTTCATCACCACCTCGCCTTCGGGGTTCTGCACGCCGATGGTGCGGAACCAGCGGCTCCAGTGCGGCGGCTCGGCGGCCGAACCGTCGAGCCCGCGTGTAACCGGGTGGCGCTGGCCGAGATCGGTGAGGCGCGGATAGAAGGCCTTGTCGACCACCTCGCCGGTCGGCATCGCCGGCAGGGCCGACATCAGCGGCGTGCGCGCGATCGAACTTTCGCCGGCATATTCGGGACCGGCGGCGATCAGCAACGCGCCGCCCTTTTCGACATATTCGGAGATGTAGTCGTAATAGAGGATCGGCAGCACGTCGCGGTGCTGGTAGCGGTCAAAAATGATGAGGTCGAAATCCTTGATCTTCTCGACGAACAGTTCGCGGGTCGGGAAGGCGATCAGCGACAATTCGTTGATCGGCGTACCGTCCTGTTTTTCCGGCGGCCGCAGAATGGTGAAATGGACGAGATCGACCGAGGCGTCGGATTTCAACAGGTTGCGCCAGGTGCGTTCGCCCGCATGCGGCTCGCCGGAGACGAGCAGCACACGCAAATTCTCACGGATACCGTCGATGAGCGCGATGGCGCGGTTGTTGGCATCGGTCAGTTCGCCCGGTTCGCGGTCGATGGCGAGTTCGACGATGTTTCGTCCGGCGCTGGGAATGGTCACCTGCAGCGGCATGGCCTGACCGACGGTGGCATGCTCGACGGCGAGCTGCTCACCATTTACCGAGACGCGCACGTCGACCGGGCCGGTCTCGTTCTCGGTCGAGATGACGCGATAGGTCATGTCGAGCGGCTTGCCGACGAGGCCAAAGCGCGGCGCGTGCTCGAAGCGGATGCGGCGGTCCTTTTCATGCTCGTTGCCGGTGATCAGCGCATGCATCGGGGCATTGAAGTCGGGCTTGCCGGCGGGCGCGTCATGCACCTCGCCATCGGTGATCATGATGGCGCCGCCGATGCGCGAGGGCGGCACGTCGCGAAGCGCCCCCTCAAGCGCGCCGAACAGCCGGGTTTCGGTACGCTCCTCGGCGGCTTGGGCCTTGCCGGCCTCGACGACGCGCACGTCGAATTGCTTGAAGCGGCCGAGACGCTGCTGCAGCCCGGCCAGCGCTTCGTCGGTCTGCTTGGTGCGCTCGCCGATGTCCTGGCTCTGGCTGCGGTCGACGACGAGGGCGACGACGCTTTTCAGCGGCTCGCGTTCTTCGTTGAGAAACACTGGATTGAACAGGGCGGCGGCGAGCGCCAGCAGGGCCACCAGACGCAGGACGCCGCCACGCTGGCGAAACCACAGGCCGACAAGCGCAAGCAGCGCCAGCGGCACCAGCACCAAAGCCAGCAATGGCCAGGAAATCAGCGGCTCGAAGGAGATCGACCAGTTCATGCCTTAGCCTCTCCTTGCAGGGAGGGGTTGATCCGCGGAGCGCGCAAGAAAGAGCGTCATCCTATTGCCCCAGCCGTTCGAGCAATATGGGGACGTGCACCTGATCGGATTTGTAGTTGCCGGTCAGCATGTACATCATGATGTTGACGCCGGCGCGCAATGCGTAGATCCGCTGCATCGGGTCGGCCGGCACCGTCGGCAGCAGCGCGTCGCCGTTCTCGTCGACCGCCCAGGCGCCGGCGAAATCATTGGCGGTGATCATGATCGGCGAGACGCCGTCGCCGGTGCGCACCGGGCGGTTGTCGGCGTTGCTGGCATCGAGCGACGCCTCGACCCAGAGCGGGCTGCCGGCGAAGCGGCCGGGGAATTCGGGCAGGATGAAGAAGGACTTGGTCAGCACGTGGTCTGACGGCACCGGCTCCAGCGGCGGCACGTTGAGATCGCCGAGGATGTCGCGCAGCCGCTCGGTCGCTGGACTGGTCGAATCGGCGCCGATGCCGTTGGCGAACTGGTCGCGCGTGTCGAACAGCACCGTGCCGCCTTGCTGCATATAGGCATCGATGCGGGCGATCGCGGCCTGGCTCGGCATCGCCGCAGCTGGGTCGATCGGCCAATAGATCAGCGGATAGAACGACAGTTCGTCCTTCGAGATGTCGACGCCGGCGGGCGCGCCCGGCTCCAGGGCGGTCTTTTCGATCAGGAAGCGGGTCAGGCCCTCGAGGCCGGCGCGGCTGATCGAATCGTCCCCCGGCACGCCGGTCAGCACATAGGCGATGCGGGTCTTCGAAATCGCCTCGATTGCCACTTCGTCGCCCGGCTTGGCATCGTCGGCACGGGCCGGATCGGCATGGCCGAACGGTGCACCGAGCGCAATCAGGATCGCGGCGGTGGTGGCCACCGCGCCGGCACGGCGCGGCCGGCGCGAAAACAGGCCGCCCATCCACAACACCGCCAGCGTGTCGAGCAGCATCAGCACAAGGGCGGCCGCGACCAGCGCGCCTTTCAGGTTGCGCGATTCATCGAAGGCATACTGGATCGTGGTGACCGGAACGGCAATCTGCGGGCGCGCCAGCGGCGCAAGCGTGCTGGCGGCATCGAGCAGATTGTGGGCGAAGACGCCGGTTTCGGAGCCGTAGAGGCCGGGTGGGTTCTCGAAAGTCACCGGCAGCGCGCCTGCGCTCGGCACAAGCGGCCGCGCATCCGGCGTCGGCGGCACCAGCGAGCCGTCCGCCGCGATCATGCGATAGGGCGCCAGCGAGGTGGCGGCGGCTTCGGCGCCGGCGATCGCAGCGCCCTGGTTGCGCGACAGCTGCACGACGCGGCGCAGCATCTCGACGAAGCTGCCCGAAATCGGCAGGTTCGACCAAGTCGCCTCGGGGGTGACGTGGAACAGCACCAGCGTACCCTTGCCCTTTTTCAAGCCGGTGACCAGCGGCGTGCCGTCGGCGAGGGCCGCCCATGTGCGTTCGACGATGTCGGGCGTCGGTTCGGCCAGAACCTGCCTGCTCACCGTGACTTCGCTGGGCGGAGCTAGGTCGGCGAAGGGGCCGGCCTTGGGGAATTCGGTGACCGGCTGCGGCGAAGTCCATGACAACGCGCCGCCGAGCGAACGCTCGCCGGTCCGCAGGCGGACCGGCAGCAGGTCGTCGTCGTTGCTGGCGGCGGCCAACCGCGATCCGGCGAAACGCACCAGCGTGCCGCCATTGTCGACCCAGTCGACCAGCCTCTGCCGGACCTGTGCGGGAATGGTGCCGATGTCGGCCATGACGATCATCGCCGGCTTCTGGTCGAGGATTTGCGGGATGGAGTCGGCGAGATCGGCGCTCGATGGTTCGACAAGATCGGCGAAGGGCTGCAAAGCGCGCCTGATGTAGTAGAGCGGCGACAGAAGCGGCTGCGCCTGGTCGGCCTCGGCCTGCGACAGCAGCCCGACGCGGCGGCGCTTGGAGCTTTCGTCCAGCACGCGCACGGCGCCGGCCTGGCGCTCGCCATCGAGCGCGATCGAAGAGAAGTCGTTGCGCAGTTCGAACGGCACCGCCATGGTGCCGGTGGCGGTGGTTTCGCCAGGCGCGAAGGTCAGCGTCGCATCGGCGATGCGGCGGCCCTTGTCGTCGAAGGCGCCGGCGGTGACCTGCGCCGGGGCTGGGTCGCCCGGTGCGCGGATGGCAGTCAGCGCAAAGCCATCGACCTGGTTGTCGGCGGCCGTCAGCCCGGTCAGCGACAGCCGGTCGGCCACCGCCCAGACGACGCGGGCGGCATTTTTTGACAAAAGCGTGTTGAAGGCGGCCTCGTCGCCCTTCGCCGCCAGGCCATCGGCCAGCACGGCGACGCTAGCGCCAGGCAGGGTTTCAAGCGCACCGGCGACGCGCGCATAGACCGCGGGCCGATCGGTCGGGATCGGCCGCGGTTTGGCGGCGCGCAGCCGATTGAGTGCCGCGGCGGCATCGAAGGGGCCGATCTCCGCATTGGGCTTTTCGGCGGTGAAGGCGATGATGACCGGCACGCCGTTCGAGCCGGCGTCGTTGATCAGCCGCTCGGCGGTGGCGACGCGCTTGTCCCAGTCGGCGGCACTTGCCCAGTCATTGTCGACGACCAGCGCCAGGGCCGCGCCCTCGGCCGGCAGTTTTTCGCGCGGGTTGAAGACCGGTTCGGCAAGCGCGGCGACGATAAGGGCCGCCATCAGCAACCTCAGCAGCGTCAGCCACCACGGGCTCTGCTGCGGCGTCTCCTCGCGCTTCAGCACCCGCGCCAGTATCCTCAGCGGCGGGAAGATCTCGGTCTGCGGCCTTGGCGGCGTCAGCCGCAACAGCCACCAGATCACCGGCAGCGCCAACAGGCCCCACAGCACCATGGGAGCGCCAAAGGAGAGCGGCAGCCAGCTCATGCGACGGCCTTCCCGGCAGAACCGCCACCAGCGATTAGCCCGGCATGACCTCCGGTTAGCCCGGCATGACCTCCGGTCAGCCCGGCATAGCCGCCATCGGCGGTCATCGCCATGTGCAGGCGCACCAGGGCCTCGGAAGCCAGCCTATCGGTGTGGTTGACGGTAAAGCTCCAGCCGAGCCGCTTGCACCAGCCGGCCAGTTCCTGGCGACGGGCGGCGTAGAGCAGGCGATACTCATCGCCCAGCATTTCGGCACGGCCGGCGGTAAGCTTGTCGCCGGTTTCGGGATCGGTGAACTCGGTACGGCCGGCATAGGGGAAGGTTTCCTCGGCCGGGTCGGCGACCTCGATCAAATGCGCGCGCGCGCCGTGGCGGGCGAGCACGTCGAGCCAGGCCATGGTTTCGTCCACGGGGTCGAGGAAATCGCTGACGACGACGATGTCGCAGAAGCGCCTGATATCGGACAAATCGGGTTTCGCCGGCAACTCGCCGGCATGCATGAGCTGGGCGGCGATACGCTCGGCGCCGTTGCGGGCGGTGAACGGATCGGTCAGCCCCGGCCAGGCGATGCGCTCGCCGCTGCGCGACAGAAGCTCGGCCATGGCCAATGCCAGCACCAGTGCGCGCGATTGCTTGGAAACGCTGGCGCCTGTCGACTTGTAGAGCATGGACGGCGAGGGATCGGCCCACAGCCAAACCGTATGGGCGGCTTCCCATTCGCGGTCGCGCACATAGGTATGGTCGTCGCGGGCCGAGCGGCGCCAGTCGATGCGCGAGGAATCACCTTCGACATAGGGCCGGAACTGCCAGAAATTCTCGCCGATGCCGCGCTTGCGGCGGCCATGCCAGCCGGCGATCACCGTGTTGACGATACGGCGCGCCTCGACCAGCAGGTCGGGTACAAGCGAGGCCCGCAACCGGCCGCGGGCGAGCGCGTCACGCGTCGCCGCCGGTGCCTGAACCTCGCCGATGCGCGCCATCAAATCCCTTTCACGAGCTTTGCCACCACGTCGCGCACGCTGGTGCCCTCGGCGCGGGCCGCAAAAGTCAGCGCCATGCGGTGTTGCAGCACCGGCTCGGCCAGCGCACGCACGTCGTCGACCGAGGGCGCAAGCCGCCCGTCGTAGAGCGCACGCGCCCTGGTGCACAGCATCAGCGCCTGGCTGGCGCGGGGGCCTGGCCCCCAGGCGACATGCTTGTCGGTCTCGGCGTTGCCCTGGCCGGGACGCGCCGAGCGCACAAGCGCCAGGATCGCCCCGACGACGCTTTCGGGCACCGGCATGCGGCGGATCAAGGTCTGGATCTCCTTCAGCCGAACCGGCAACAGCGCGTTCTGGGCCTTCGCATCCTCGACGCCGGTGGTTTCCAGGAGAATACGGCGCTCGGCCTCGATCTCGGGGTAGAGAATGTCGACCTGCATCAGGAAGCGGTCGAGCTGGGCCTCGGGCAGCGGGTAGGTACCTTCCTGCTCCAGCGGATTCTGCGTTGCCAGCACATGGAAGGGCGCCGGCAAATCATGGCGCACACCGGCGATCGTGACATGGTACTCCTGCATCGCCTGCAGCAGCGCCGACTGGGTGCGCGGCGAGGCACGGTTGATTTCGTCGGCCATCAGAAGCTGGGCGAAGATCGGCCCGGAAATGAAGCGGAAGGAGCGCTTGCCAGCCTCGTCCTGCTCCATCACCTCGGAGCCAAGGATGTCGGACGGCATCAGGTCCGGCGTGAACTGGATGCGGCGCGAGTCGAGGCCGAGCACGACGCCCAGCGTCTCGACCAGCTTGGTCTTGGCGAGACCCGGCACGCCCACCAGAAGCGCATGGCCGCCCGCCAGTAGCGCCACCAGCGTGCGTTCGACGACACTCTCCTGGCCGAAGATGACCCGGCCGACGCCGTCGCGGATCCTGGAAATGTCGGCCAGCGCCTTCTCGGCCTCGGCGATCATGTCCTTTTCGCTGATCGGGCTTTCCTTGACCATCACGCTCATGCCGCATCGATCCCTTTGGTTGGAAATACCATGGTTGGAATACCGGCCGGCACCATACCATGGGTTGCCGCGATTCGGCCTCGCATGGCGCCTATGTTGGAATTTAAATCACAGACTTAGGCTGACAAGCGGAACAACAGTGACTATTTCGTGACCATGGCGGGACCCTTCGAACATCGCGAACAAAGCCTTACGGGCGCCACCGAGGCGCGCGGGCTCGAGGCGTTGATCTCGCGCGCGGCGCGAGCCGGCAAGGGCGCGGCGCCGGTCGAGCGCTGGAATCCGGACTTCTGCGGCGATCTCGACATGGAAATCAAGGCTGACGGCACCTGGTTCTACCTGGGAACGCCGATCGGCCGCATGCCCCTGGTGCAGCTTTTCTCCTCCGTGCTGCGCAAGGACGCGGACGGCAGGACCTATCTGGTGACGCCGGTGGAAAAGGTCGGTATCCGCGTCGCCGATGCGCCCTTCATCGCCGTCGAAATGGACGTTTCGGGCCGCGGCGACGGGCAGATCGTCACTTTCCGCACCAATGTCGGCGATGTGGTCGAGGTCGGACCGGAGCGGCCGCTGCGCTTCGTCGACGAGAACGAGACCGGCGGGTTGAAGCCCTATGTCCTGGTGCGTGGCCGGCTGGAGGCGCTGGTGGCGCGGCCGGTCATGTACGAACTGGTCGGGCATGGCGAGGAAATCGCGATCGGCGGCAAGACGATGTTTGCCGTACGCTCCAGGGGCGCGGTTTTCCCGATCATGCCGGCGGACCAATTGAAGCGGCTGAGTGCGTGATGGACCAGATGTCGCCGGCGCCGTTTTCGTCAGCGGATTTTCGCGCGCGCTTCGCGGCGCAGCCGGATGCGCATGCCGGCGACGATTATGGCGACCATCGTTTCAATCCCGGTCACCCGCGCCTCAACCAGACAAAGGCGCTGCGCAATGCCGCGGTGCTGATCCCGGTGGTCGATCACGAAGGCGATGCGACGGTTCTATTGACCAAGCGGGCCGAAAGGCTGCGCAGCCATTCGGGGCAGGTGGCTTTTCCCGGCGGCACCATCGATCCGACCGATGCCAGCCCGGAAGCGGCGGCACTGCGCGAGACCTTCGAGGAGATCGGCCTTGGCGGCGATCGTATCGAGATCATCGGCCGCATGCCCGATTATGTCGCCGGCAGCGGTTACCGCATCGCGCCGGTGCTTGCCATCGTGCGGCCCGGTTTTGAGCTGACGATCAACGCCGACGAGGTCGACGCCGCCTTCGAAGTGCCGCTGCGCTTCCTGATGGATCCGGCCAATCACAAGCGCGACAGTCGCATGTGGAACGATCTCGAATGGTTCTTCTACGACATGCCTTACGGCGACCGGCGCATCTGGGGCGTCACCGCCGGCATCATCCGCACGCTCTATGAAAGGCTTTATGCGTGAGTGTCTCGATCGCGGGCAGGGCCGACTGGCTCACCGACAAGCACCTGCAGCGCCTGCTCGCCGCACTCAGCGAGGGCGGCGAAGAGGCGCGCGTCGCGGGCGGCGCCGTGCGCAACACGCTGATGGACCAACCGGTCGCCGATATCGACGTCGCCACCACGTGCCTGCCTGAGGAAACCATCCGCCGTGCCGAGGCAGCGGGGTTCAAGGCGGTGCCGACCGGCATCGAGCATGGCACGATAACCGTGGTCGCCGGCGGCAAGCCGCACGAGGTCACCACCTTGCGCGCCGATATCGAGACCGATGGCCGCCGCGCCAAGGTGTCGTTCGGGCGCGACTGGAAGCTCGACGCCGAGCGGCGCGATTTCACCATCAATGCGCTCTATGCCGAAGCCGACGGCGGGGTTGTGGACCTGGTCGGCGGCGTCGCCGACATCGAGGCGCGCCGGCTGCGCTTCATCGGCGATCCGGAAGCGCGCATCCGCGAGGATTATCTGCGCATCCTGCGTTTCTTCCGTTTCTTCGCCTGGTATGGCGAGGGCCGGCCGGACGCCGAGGGGCTGAAGGCCTGCGCCCGTCTGAAAGACGGCATGGTCCAGCTCTCGGCCGAGCGTGTCTGGTCTGAATTGAGGAAGCTTTTCTCGGCCCCGGATCCATCGCGGGCGCTGCTGTGGATGCGCCAGGCCGGCGTTTTGACCAGCGCGCTGCCGGAAAGCGAAAAGTGGGGCATCGATGCGATCCATGGGCTGACCAAGGCCGAGAAAGATCTGGGCTGGACGCCGGATCCGTTGCTCAGGCTGGAAGCGATCGTGCCGCCGGACGTGGGGCGCATGAAGACTCTCGCCGACAGGCTGAGGCTGTCGACGGGGAATGCCGACCGCCTGCGCCACTGGGCGCTTACCGTCGCTGTCGGGCCGAAGACGACCGAGGGCGAACTTGCGAAAAGGCTCTATCGCGGCGACCGCCAAGGGTTTGTCGACCGTCTGCGGCTGTCGCTCGCCGCAGCGCGGGTGCGCGCAGTCGAGGACAATGAGGCGCTGCTTGAAGCCGGCGGTTTTTCGCGGCTGCTCGCCTTTGCGCTCAAATGGGAAAAACCATTGTTTCCGCTGAAAGGTGCCGATCTGACCGCGCTCGGCGCGAAGCCAGGGCCGAAGCTTGGCGAGATTCTCAAAAACCTCGAGGCGGAATGGGTCGAGGCGGGGTTTGCGCCTGATCGCGGCGCGTTGCTCGAACGCGCCGCGAAGGCACTTGAAACCTAGAGCGGTTCACCGTTTCACGGAAACGCCGAGCCGTTCCAAACATCATCGGGCGAGACGCTGCCCGCCTATCTGATTGCTACGGGAGCCAAGGCGCGTGAAAGGCTTGCTTCGCCTTTGCCGTAGACGGAGGCGCTGTAGTTGACGAGCGTATCGGTGCGAGCCGTGTTGAGCAGATCGTTGGTGATCTGGGTCGGCGTAGCTTTGGTGAATTTGCTGCCTATTATCGCTGCATATCCTGAAATGATCGGTGCGGCGAAGGAGGTGCCATAAAGGCCTGTCTTGCTTCCATCCACGCCAACCACGAGGAAGTGGCTTTGCACGAGCGGGTTGGAGCCAGCATAGTTGGAGTACCAGGCAAGCTGGGCCGGGGTTGCCGTTGTGCCATTCGTTGCCAGCGCGCCGACGAAGATCGCCGACGCTTTGCCGACCAGGGCCATGTCGAGATAGTCCTGCTGGCCGTTCGTGATACCGCCGACGGCAATCGAATCGTTACCGGCTGCCTTGGAAACAACGGCTGATCCTTTGGTGGCATAGGAGATGATCGAAGCTTCCTCCGCGCTCCATCCGATCTGGTTTACGCTATAGCCCTGGGCTGCATACATGCCGTAGCTGAGGTTGAGCACGTTCAGACCGTTCGCCAGGTTGACGGCTGTGCCGCTTGTGAAGTCCTTCGACCTGATCGTCGCCGAAGGTGCGATCATGCCGGCTTCCTCACGGGTCCATTCGCCGTGCCGTTGGTATTGCACCCCAATGCCGAAATTGCCGGAGAAGCGCGACGAACTGCTGAAGTCGTCGATGACGGTAATCGTGACGCCCTTGCCCTTGTATCCCGCGGCCCATGCAGCGCCAACGTCGGGGCTCATCCATCCTTGCACGGCTTGCGTGCGTGCGGCCGGGATCGTTGCGCTCATACATATGGAGCGGCCGCCATGGCACAGTGCGGCCATCTCGTCCGCATTGGGTGCCTCCTGTGCCGACGCGATCGGCGCCGACAGGATGGCGAAAGCCATGGCGATACCGAATTTCAAGTGACTAGCTGACATGTTCTTACTCCGGTCAAACAAGAACTGGGACAGACGATCGCGAACTTCGGGGCGACATGATTTTTTCATCTGCGGATCCCGGCGATCAGAACGTAACACGGTAGTTCAGCCAGAGGTGCTGGCTCTCCGGTTTAGCGTTAACCAGATATTTCAAGGTTTCCTCAGGCGCCATCTCGCTGGCGGCGAGCCGGCAGTTGACGCTGTAGCTGCCCAAATCTCCGTAATCGGCCTGGCAGGATTTTTCGGTGAGATTGCCCCCGATGGTGGTGGTGAGCGCCACGGAAAGAGTGCTGTTCGGGCTCGGATGCACCTGAGTGAGGAAACCAAGCTTCAGGCTGGGCTCGATCCGATACTTCTCGCCTTCTTCTCCGGTCCCAAATCCCCAGAGGACACCGGTATTCTCCGTGATCTGGGTCAGCAACTCCACGTGCATATCGACCCAGTTTGCATGATACCATTGGTCGAAAGATACCTGGCTTCCGTTCTGCAATTCATAACCGCCGGCGCCTAGGCCTCTCGCGCGGTCGCTGAGCGGCGAGCCCTGATGGATGTCGACCAGCGATGTCGTCATTTCCTGGGCATTCGCCGGAGATGCCCCAAGGTGCGCGCAAAGCAGCAGCACCGTCGTGCGCAAACTCACTCGACTACTGGACTTTTCGCGCATGCGCGAAACACCTCGCCCCACCGATCCCGGATCAGTGCCTGGTGGCGACGGGCTGCTTGGCAGCCCACTGTAGTCCGGAGTTATCCGTCCGACAGTCGCAGGGTTCGGTTACCGCCGCGTTTATTTTAGCTGAGATGAATACATTTTTCGATCGAGAACGGCGCGACGCGGCAAAGTATATTCCGCGTCGCGGGCCTTCTCGATGCGCGAGCGGATTGCCTCGATCATCGTCTCGCGGATGGTCGTCTCGCCGTGCGTCTCGCGCATGTGCTCGACGGCACGGCGCATCACTTCGGCTTCCTCCTCGGCACGGGTGTGCCAGTCACAGCCGGGAACGAGCGAGCCGCAGTGAAATTCCTTCATGGGGTTTCTCCTCTTCATCCGCGGAGCCAGGTCGAGGCTCCTTTTTCCTCCGTGGAGCCCGTCGGGGCTCCGGCACTTTCTTGGCTCATGGTCCGATCTCCACTGGGAAGCCGGATCGCGAGCGGGGCGAGCAGCATAACACAGATGGGGCGGCATCGGTTGCCGTCAACGGTAAGAAGGCGGAGCAGCGCTGCTCCGCCTTCTTCACGCTTACCCAACGCAGGACCAGACATCGCGTCGTCCTGCTCGGGCGATCAGGTCATCGCTTCACGATCTTGACTGCTTCGGCTACCTTGTTCTTGCCGCTCATGTCCCATGAGACCCTGACCTTTTCACCGGCCTTCAGGCCAGGATCCTTGAAGGTTTTGGGAAGCGTAAAGGAAGATCCGTTGTCGAGCACAAGGCTCATCGCGGCTGGGTCGAAGGTCTTGATGGTACCGGTGGTGTGCTTGACAGCGGCGAATGCCACCGAGCCGGATGCGAGAACGGCAGCCGCGGCGATCGAAACAATGATCTTGCGCATTGGGAGTACTCCTGGAAAGCGCGGGCATCCTTTTTCAATGGGGTGTCCCGCAGGTCCTGGGCCGTCCGGTCGCGTCGGGTCGCGGCTCGCTTTTCGAGGCAATTTCGAACGGAAAAACGTTGCACGCTTTTCCTGGAATTGCTCGAGCGAACCGCCGGCGCTTCCCGACCCGGCCCGACAGATAGGCCAGCCTTTTCAAACGCCTATTAGACGAAAAAGAAATCCTCGGAGGCGCCGCGCGCCACATTCCGCGCCCATTTCGGCCGAATGGGACATCAATGCGGCTTCACATCGCGCTCACCATTATTTTACGGCCAGCAAACCTCGGGCGGTAGGCTGGACAGGATCGACGCGACATTGCCGCCGGTCTTCAGCCCGAAGATGGTGCCGCGATCGTAAAGCAGGTTGAATTCGACATAGCGGCCGCGGCGGATGAGCTGTTCGTCGCGGTCGCTGTCGGTCCAGTTCTCGTTGAAGCTGGCGCGCACGAGGTGACCATAGACGACGAGGAATGCCCGTCCGACATCCTGGACGAAATTGAAATCGGCATTCCAGCCGCCTCTGTCCTCGCCTGAATGCAGCCAGTCGAAAAAGATGCCGCCGGTGCCGCGCGGCTCGTTGCGGTGCGGCAGATAGAAATACTCGTCGCACCAGGCCTTGTATTTCGGGTAATCGGCGACGCCGGCGTTCTTCTCGCAGGCGAACTGCATGGCCCGATGGAAGGCGATGGTATCGGGGTCGTCCTCGGTCCGGCGGCGGTCGAGCACCGGCGTCAGGTCAGCGCCGCCGCCGAACCACTGGCGCGAGGTGACGACCATGCGCGTGTTCATGTGCACCGCCGGAACGTTGGGGTTCCAGGGATGCGCGATCAGCGAAATGCCGGATGCCCAGAAGCGCGGGTCTTCCTCTGCGCCGGGCATCTGCTTCCTGAATTCGGGTGAGAACTCGCCATGGACGGTCGAAGTGTGGACGCCGACCTTCTCGAAGACGCGGCCGTGCATCATCGACATGGTGCCGCCGCCGCCCTTGCCTTGATCACGCTCCCAAGGCGTCTTGTCGAAACGGCCTGGCGACCACGAGGCCAGCGGGCCCTGGAGGTCCTGCTCGATCTGCTCGAAAGCGGCGCAGATGCGTTCGCGTAGCGCCTCGAACCACAGGCGCGCCTTCATCTTCTTCTGTTCGATGTCGGCGGGCAGGCCAGCCGGTATTTCAGGTCGTTCCAAGTGCCGTCTCCGGTTGCTGGCGGCGAGTCCCACAAATGACTCGTCTTTTGCCGGCGCGATCCCTAATCTCTTAAGGGCAAGGGTCAAGTCACTTTGGTTTTGCGCATGATCCTTTCCGAAACTCGGTTCCGATTTCGGGGTCATGCGCCTGCAAGGAGTTGTTTCGTGCGCACCCCGGCGCGACCGCCGCTGGACGGCCTCAAGAAAAGGCTCGACCAAAGCCGGGCCGAGCGCTCGCGCATGCCGCGCGACGGTTTCCTGCGCGAGACCTTCGTCCTGCCGCGCTCCGATGCGCGCCTGAAAGCCAAGGAATGGTTCGAGCGATTCCCGAAGCAAGCCTATTGGACCGAGATCGAAAGCTGGTTCGAGCGGCCGGGCGATTTGATCGAGTTCACCATCAGGCGGTTGCCGGCAGCGGACTAGGTTTTCTCGCCCCGTTTACCGGGAGAGAATGCCGGCAGGCAGGTGCAAGGGGCAGCGCGAACATTTCGATGCCGGCGCAGCCCCTCATCCGCCTTCGGCACCTTCTCCCCGTGAACGGGGAGAAGGAAGAACAAGCCTCCGCGCGCCCGTTCCTTCGCTTGCCAGCCTGTCATCCTTGTTGCGCAGCGGGCATTTGTCGATCGACATGCAGCCGCAGCCGATGCAGTCGGTCAGCCCGTCGCGCAGTTTCTTCAACCGGGCGATCTTGTGATCGAGCTCGTCGCGCCAGGCGGTCGAAAGCAGGCTCCAGTCGTCGCGCGTCGGCGTGCGGCCCTCGGGCAGGGATGCCAATGCTTCGCCGATCTCGGCCAGCGAGATGCCGACCTCCTGCGCGACCTTGATGATCGCCACCCGCCTCAGCACGTCGCGGCCGTAACGGCGCTGGTTGCCCGACGTGCGGTGGCTGCGGATCAGCCCGCGCGCTTCGTAGAAATGCAACGCCGACACCGCGACGCCGCTGCGCATGGCCACCTGGCCGACCGTCAATTCCGTTACGCGAACCATTTCTCACTTTTCCGCTTGACCTCAAGTTAAGTTGAGCTTGTAGCCAAGAAGTGTCGATTGGGCAAATGCAGGAGAAGGCGATGTGCGCCTGGGTGAGAATGGCCGGTGAAACCGCTGTCGTCGGCGACGGAAAGAACGATGTTGTCGATGGCCCGCGGATCCTAGCCGAGCTGGCGGATGGCTTCGCCCGCCACCATGGCGACGGAGAGCGCGACATTGATGCTGCGCGCGGCACCTTGCATGGGGATGGTCAGCCGCGCATCCGCCGCCTGGTGGACAGAATCCGGCACGCCTGCGGATTCGCGGCCGAACAGGAGTATGTCGCCACCGGCGAAGGTGAAGCTCGTATAGGCGGTCGCGGCTTTGGTCGACAGCAGCACCAGCCGGCGCGTCCCAGTCTTGCGCCAATCCTCGAAGGCGTTCCAGTCGACATGGCGGGTCAGCGCGGCCATTTCGAGGTAATCCATGCCCGCTCGCCTGAGCGCTTTGTCGGAGAGCGGAAAGCCGGCCGGCTCGATGATGTCGACGCCAAGGCCGAGGCAGGCTGCGAAGCGCAGGATTGTGCCGGTATTGCCGGCGATGTCAGGCTGGTAGAGCGCGATGCGGAGACAAGAGTTCATTTCCGCCTTCTAATAAGTGGCAGATCGGCCACAGCGGCCTCGCCGTTTTGGAAATTCCCGGGCCTGCGGGTGGCCATTTTTTGCGAAGTCAGGTATATTCCGGCCATTGTCAACCCGAACCGATGGAGGGGGAATTCATGATGACCATGCACATCCAGCGCCCCTCTTGGGGCCTTGCGCGCTCCATGGCGGTTTCGGTACGACGATTGTCCTGACTCTCTAAGACTTGATCGCACCGATTCCCGCCGAAACGTTTTTTCGGCTCTCGAAGGAATCCTGCGATGTTTTTCAAAAAGTCAAAAGGGCTGAACGCCCCGCCTGAACGTGTCCGGACCGATGCTCGCCATCGTGTGCAGACCGAAGCGTATCGTCGTTTCTCGACCGACACCGACGCAATCCGTGCCTCCGGCCGAATGCCGGCGGACGATGTTGCCTCGCCTTTTCATCTTTATTTTCATACGGAGGATGGACCGTTGTTCGATCCCTACAGAATACCTGGCTCCAGGAGCCTGCATATTCACCGGCTGCCGACCTGGGCGCTGCTGATCGGCGAAACCTATTCGTCGGCGGTTCATGCCGAAGTTCGCCGCCGGCCGCATCGCGGCATGCTGCCGGACGTCGATTTCTCGCGCGCGGTTCCGGACCCCGGCCGGCCGTCGCTGGTGCGCCGGATCGTCCGGCTGATCCGGCCGGCCCGGAAGAACCGGGCTGGCGGCAACGTGCCGTCAGGATCGACGAACGCGCCTGTCGGCGAAAAGCCCGCGAACCCCTATATTGCGCGAAGCAGGGCCGACGGTCCGGATGATTCCGGGCCGTCGGCCCTCGGCGCCGTGCAGTCCGGGGACTTCGTACGTCGCCAAGCCGCGTGAGCGGAAAAACAGATTTTGTGAGCACGACCTATGTTGTTGTTTAGCTGGTTTGAGAGAAAGCTCGATCCGTTCCCCGCAGCGGAACCGGTCGAGCCGCCCAGGACGCTTGTCGCCTTCTGCCTGCATTACACCCGTGGTGCGTGGCCCTACATCCTTGTCGACGCGGTGCTGGTGACGGCCATCGCCATCGCGGAAGTGTGGATGTTCGGCTTCCTCGGCCGCATCGTCGACTGGCTGTCGGGACAGAATCGCGAAACCTTCCTGCAGACGGAAGCCTGGAAGCTCGCCGGCATGGCTTTCATCGTGCTGTTCGCGCTGCCCGGCACGGTATGGCTTCATTCGCTGCTCAACCAGCAGACGCTGATGGGCAACTATCCCATGCGCATCCGCTGGCAGGTGCATCGCTACCTGCTCAAACAATCGATGAGCTTCTATCAGGACGAATTCGCCGGCCGCATCGCCACCAAGCTGATGCAGACGGCGCTCGCCGTGCGCGAATGCGTCATCAAGGTGATCGACGTCCTGAACTACGTCATCGTCTATTTCCTCGGCATGCTGTTCATCGTCGGTTCTGCTGACTGGCGGCTGGCGGCTCCGCTCGGCGTCTGGCTGATCGGTTACATCCTCTTACTGCGGTATTTCATTCCTCGGCTCGGCAAGGTCGGCGAGGAGCAGGCCAATGCGCGCTCGACCATGACCGGCCGCGTCGTCGACAGCTACACCAACATCCAGACGGTCAAGCTGTTCAGCCATGGGCGCCGCGAGGCCTCCTTTGCCAAGGAGGGCATGGCCGGCTTCCTCGACACGGTCTACCGGTCGATGCGGCTGGTGACCGTGCTTTTCGGCTCGCTCTACATACTGAACGCGCTGCTGCTGTTCTCGGTCACGGCAATGTCGCTGTGGCTTTGGCTCGGGCAAGCGGTGTCGATCGGCGCGGTTGCCGTGGTCATCGGCCTGGTGCTCAGGATGTGGGGCATGTCGCAATGGATCATGTGGGAAATGTCCGGCCTGTTCGAGAACATCGGCACGGTGCAGGACGGCATCGCCTCGATCTCGCTGCCGCGCCTGGTCGAGGACAGGCCTGAGGCCAAGGACATCGCCGTTTCCCGGGGTGAGATCCGCTTCGAGGATATCCGCTTCCATTATGGCAAGCAGAAAGGCGTGATCGAGGGCCTGTCGCTGGCGGTGAAGCCGGGCGAGAAGGTCGGCATCGTCGGCCGCTCTGGCGCCGGCAAGTCGACGCTGGTCAACCTGCTGTTGCGCTTCTATGACCTCGAAGCAGGGCGGATCCTGATCGACGGCCAGGAGATCGCGGCGGTGAAGCAGGATTCGCTGCGCGCCCAGATCGGCATGGTCACGCAGGATACCTCGCTGCTGCATCGTTCGGTGCGCGACAACATTCTCTATGGCCGGCCCGATGCCAGCGACGAGATGCTTGTCGAGGCGGCACGGCGCGCCGAGGCGCTGGACTTCATCGGCGCGCTTTCGGACCACAGCGGCCGCAAGGGATTCGACGCTCATGTCGGCGATCGCGGCGTCAAATTGTCCGGCGGCCAACGGCAACGCATCGCCATTGCCCGCGTTATGCTGAAGGACGCGCCGATCCTCATTCTCGACGAGGCGACGTCCGCGCTCGATTCCGAAGCCGAGGCGGCCATCCAGGAGAACCTCTACAAGCTCATGCAAGGCAAGACCGTCATCGCCATTGCGCACCGGCTGTCGACCATCGCGGCGATGGACAGGCTGGTGGTGATGGACAAGGGCCGCGTCATAGAGGAAGGCTCGCACGAGGAACTCGTCGCCAAGGGCGGGCTCTACGCGCAGCTGTGGCAACGCCAGTCGGGCGGCTTCCTGCTCGACGACGGCCCGGTCGAGGCGGCCAATGATCCACTCGCAAAGGGGCAAGCCGCAGAATGATGGCCGCCGCATGATGACAGCCATCTATCGCTGGTTCGAGAATTGGGTCTACCCATTCAGGGAGCCGGCGAGCCTTCGGCCACCGTCAAGCGTGGGCGGCTTTCTGTGGCACTATGTCGGCCAGGCGAAGTTCGCCTTCTTCGCCATGCTGGTCATCGGCGGCATCGCGCCGCTGGTCGAGGCCGGCCTGTTCTATTTCGTCGGGCGGCTGGTCGACATTCTCGACCAGCTTCCCGGCGAACGCAGCTGGCACGCGCTGTGGACCGCCGCCGGACCCGAGCTTGTCTTCATGATGGCGGTGGTGCTGGTCATCCGCACGATCGTCGTCGGGCTGTCGGCGCTGGTCGACGAGCAGACGATCACGCCGGGCTTCTACAATCTGGTGCGCTGGCAGGCGCACCGGCATGTGTCGCGCCAATCCTACGCCTTCTTCCAGAACGATTTCGCCGGCCGTATCGCGACAAAAGTCTGGCAGGCGGGGCAAGCTACCGGCGACCTGATGGAAAGCTTCATCGAGGTCGTCTGGTTCATGATCGTCTATACCGTGACGACCCTGGCGCTGGTCGCCGGGCTGGACCTCAGGCTGGCGGTGCTGGTGGTGATCTGGATTTCGGCCTTCGGCTTTCTGGCAAAGCTCTATCTGCCGGCAATCCGCAAGCATGCCGAGGAAACCGCCGAGGCCGGCTCGATGATCACCGGCCGCATCGTTGATTCCTACTCCAACGTGCAGACGCTGAAACTGTTCTCGGCCGATGGCGACGACCGCTACATCAGGAACGGCTTCGATATCTATCTCGATGCGCTGCGGCCCTTCACCCGCCGGCTGACCGGCGTGCGCATGGCGCTGACGACGCTGTCGGGCATCATGATCACGGCGATCGGCTGTTTTGCCGTCTATCTCTGGGTCGAAGGCTCGATCACGGTCGGCGCGGTCGCCTTTACGCTGTCGCTGGTGCTGCGGCTCAACATGCTGCTCGGCCGGCTGATGATGCAGCTCAACAGCATATTACGGAACCTCGGCGTGCTGGAGAATTCCAAGGCGCTGATTTCGCAGCCGCTCGGCCTCACCGACGCGCCCAATGCGAAGGAACTGGTCGTGACCGGCGGCCGTATCCATGTCCGGAATGTCGAGTTCCATTACGGCAAGGGGTTCGGCGTGCTCAACGGCATCGACCTCGTCGTGCGGCCGGGCGAGAAGGTCGGGCTGGTCGGACCGTCCGGCGCCGGCAAGACGACGCTCGCCAATCTGATCCTGCGCCTCTACGATCTGGAAGACGGGTCCATCACCATCGATGGCCAGGACGTTTCCCAGGTGACGCAGAATTCGCTGCGCGCCAATATCGGCGTCGTCAGCCAGGACACCGCACTGTTCCACCGTTCGCTGCGCGATAACATCAAGCTCGGCATGCCTGATGCGACCGACGCCGAGGTGATGGCGGCGGCGAGGAAGGCCGAGGCGCACGAGTTCATCCTGACCTTGCGCGACAACAGGGACCGGGCCGGCTACGAGGCTTTTGTCGGCGAGCGCGGCGTCAAGCTTTCGGGCGGTCAGCGCCAGCGCGTGGCGATCGCCCGCGTCTTTCTCAAGGACGCGCCGATCCTGATCCTCGACGAAGCGACCTCGGCGCTCGATTCCGACATCGAGGCGGCGATCCAGGAAAATCTGACGCGTCTGATGGAGAACAAGACGGTCATCGCCATCGCGCACCGGCTGTCGACGATCGCGGCGCTCGACCGGCTGGTTGTGCTGGACGGCGGCCGCATCGTCGAACAAGGCACGCATGACGAGTTGGTGGCGCTCGACGGACTCTACGCGCGGCTGTGGAAACGGCAGTCCGGCGGCTTCCTCTATCATGAGGAAAGCGTGCTCGAAGAGACGCGGCCGGCAGAGTAGGGGCATGGCTGGATCGGAGGAGAGCAATTATGTGCTCAAGCGTTTGCGGCCGACAATTCCGGCCTTCGACGCGCTGAAGGAAGAGAGCCGGCTGGAAGGCTACTGGATGCTGGTGCGCCTGGCGGATGGCTGGGTGAGCGGCCGCAACAAATTCCTGAAACGCGGCGAGGCGCTTTACGGAGCACAGTATGGCCGGGACCTCGCCGGCGTATGCGGGCTGAACATCGATCCCTACTTCGAAGGCAGGGAGCATGGCCGGGTCCGGCACCTGTTCGTCAGTGCGCGTCATCGCCGCAACGGCCTTGGCCGGATGCTGGTCGAGACCGTGATCGACAGGGCCCGCCACCATTTTGCCGTGCTCAACACCCGCGCGCCGCGGGAAGCCTTCCTCTTTTATGAACGGCTTGGCTTCCAGCCGGTGTTGGGCGAAGAATTCGTCACGCATCGCATGGTTTTTGGGAAAGGGAGCTGAAATGTCTCTGCGACCTCCATCCGGCTTGACTGCTGCTACCGCCGCCCAAGCCGCCTTCGACGCACTCGGCCATGAAATCCTCGCCGAGAAGGCGGCAGCCCTGGGTCGCGCCGGCCGGCAAGTCGAGGAAACGCTGGCCCGGCTGCACGACAATGCCGACGAGGCGTTGCGTCCCCGGCTTCTCAAGGAAGCCGCGAAAGCAGTGCACGCCTATTTCATCCAGCGCGAATTGTGCGGCCTTCGTAAGCATGATGCCGTCATCCGCGAATATAATATTCCCAAGGCAGTGCTGGTCAGGCTCGGCGCCATGTAGACGGGAGGCGGTCAGCCAGGGGGCTGATTTGCCTGTGGAACCTGGCGAGGCGCATGGCGAGAGCTTCGGGGTTCTCGTCGGCGACGAAATGGCCGCTGTCGGCAATGATGTCGCCCTCGACATTCGCCAGTCCGGCTGCTCTCAAGCCATCGACATACTCGCCGATATCGCCCGGTTCCGCCGATCCCCTGAGATACAGCACCGGAACCGCGATCGGTTTGGCGGGCGCAACAGCATTGGCCTTGGCGTCTTCAGGGAAGGCGCGATACCAATCGAATCCAGCCTGGAGGCTTTCCGGCCGGAAATAGGCTTTCGCGTAGACGTCCCTGGCCTCGGTGGAGATCGATGCTCGTTGCTTCGAAAGCACATTGAAGAAGAAGTCGAAATAGGCGTGCTGGTGCCCACTCACCAGCGTCTCCGGAAGTGCTGGAACGGCATGGAACGCGAAATGCCAGATCTGCGGGTTGCGGATGACGTTTTCCCAAGGCGCCACACCGGGGATGGCGACATCCATGATCGCCGCTCCCGAAAGAATTTCCGGATGGTCGCGCAGAAGGGCGAATACGATCTGGCCGCCGATATCGTGGCCGGCGGCCACGAGTTGCCGCAACCCGCAAGCCTCGGCAACGCCTCTCATCAGCCTGGCCAGCGTTCTCTTGTCGCTGGCCCTGGGCACACCTTGCGAGTCGCCGATGGCGGGCAAGTCCGGGGCGACGACATGGTGGTCGCGAGCCAGCCGGCCGATCACCTGTTCGAACGCGTAAGAGCTTTGCGGCCATCCGTGCAGCAGAAGGAAGGCAGGTGCTTCGACCGGGCCTGCCTCGCGGATCGCAATGCTCAGCCCTTCGATTTCGATATAGGAGATTTGCATGTGCTGGTCCTGCCGGCTGCCTGTTGGCATAAATCTAGGCGGCAATCGGGAAATCGACAGGGATCATTCCAGCCATTCGGTGATGAAGGTACCGTTCTCGTGGATATCGGTCGTTTCCAGCGGACCCGGGCCGAGATTGGTGAATTTGTGCGGCGTGTGGGGTGGCACGATGACGATCTGGCCGGCGGAGGCCTCGATCTCCTCATCGCCGACCGTGAACAGGCAGGTGCCCTGGCGGACGATGAATATCTCGGCGTAGGGATGGGAATGAAGGCGCGGTCCGCCGCCGGTCTCCGGCAGATAGTTGAAGATCAGGCAGGAGTTGGAGCCGTAGCGGGCGCATTGCAGCTCGCCCTTCCAGCGGTCGGGGCGAACAGCCCATTCCTCGCGGTCTATGACGTGCGCCATGGGTGCAGGATAGACCACCCCGGGGCCAAGTGTCGAGGCGGAGCCGGACGCCGGATTCGCCACTGTTTCCCGGCTGTTTGGCGGTGTTTCACGGTCATTCGCCGTCTTGTCGCGCGGAGGCGGATTTCGCCCCCGCGACAATCTGCCCTTGTGCCTTCACCCGTCTGGACAAAAACGGACTTCACGCATAAACCGAAGCCCAAATGCCGGAGGAATTCGCTAGCCTGTTCGCCATGCGCTGTCGGGTTGGCGTGATTGAGCGGGGAACAAGGCTCGGCCACCGGCACGGAAGAGGCGAAAGGATCAGGCACCCGTGAGCGCAACCGACATCCAGGATCCCAACCGTCGAGATTTTCTCTACGTCGCCACCGGCATGGCCGCCGTGGTCGGCGCGGGCGCCGTCGCCTGGCCGTTCATCGACCAGATGCGCCCCGATGCCTCGACGCTGGCGCTCGCCTCGGTCGAGGTCGACGTCTCCTCGCTGACGCCGGGCATGTCGCTGATCGTCAAGTGGCGCGGCAAGCCGGTCGTGGTGCGCAACCGCACCGAACAGGAGATGAAGGACGGCGAGGCCGTCAATCTCGCCGATCTCAAGGATCCGATCGCCCGCAACGCCAACCTGCCGGCCGACGCGCCCGCGACCGACGCCAACCGCACCACGCCCGGCAAGGAAGCCTGGATGGTGATGGTTCAGGTGTGCACGCATCTGGGCTGCATTCCGCTCGGCCAGGAAGGCGATTTCGGCGGCTGGTTCTGCCCGTGCCACGGTTCGCAATACGACACCGCCGGCCGCATCCGCAAAGGCCCGGCGCCCGAGAACATGGCTGTGCCGGTATTCAAGTTCATTTCCGATACCAAGATCCTTATCGGTTGAGGCAGGGGATATTTCGATGAGCGAGGGACACTCGACCTATACGCCCAAGACCGGTATCGAGCGCTGGTTCGATGCGCGCATGCCGCTGCCGCGGCTAATCTATGACAGCTTCGTCGCCTATCCGGTGCCGCGCAATCTCAACTACGCCTGGACCTTCGGCGGCATCCTGTCGATCATGCTGGTGGCGCAGATCTTGACCGGCATCGTGCTGGCCATGCACTACACGGCCGACACCAATCTCGCCTTTGGCTCCGTCGAAAAGATCATGCGCGACGTGAATTCGGGCTGGCTGCTGCGCTACATGCATTCCAACGGCGCTTCGTTTTTCTTCGTCGCCGTCTATATCCACATCTTCCGCGGCCTTTATTACGGCTCCTACAAGGCGCCGCGCGAGCTGCTTTGGATCCTCGGCTGCATCATCTATCTGCTGATGATGGCGACCGGCTTCATGGGCTACGTGCTGCCCTGGGGACAGATGTCGTTCTGGGGCGCTACCGTCATTACCGGCTTCTTCAGCGCCATTCCATTGGTCGGCGACTGGATCCAGCAGCTGTTGCTCGGCGGTTTCGCCGTCGACAATCCGACGCTCAACCGCTTCTTCGCGCTGCATTATCTCCTGCCGTTTATGATTGCCGGCGTCGTCGTGCTGCACGTCTGGGCGCTGCATGTGGTGGGCCAGTCGAACCCGACCGGCATCGAGGTCAAGTCGAAGACCGACACCGTCGCCTTCACGCCTTACGCGACCATCAAGGACGCGTTCGGCATGATCGTGTTCCTGTTCTTCTTCGCCTATTTCGTGTTCTACCTGCCGAACTATCTCGGCCACCCGGACAATTACACGGTCGCCAACCCGTTGAAGACCCCGGCCCACATCGTGCCTGAATGGTACTTCCTGCCGTTCTACGCGATCCTGCGCGCCATCACCTTCAACATCGGGCCGATCAACTCCAAGCTCGGCGGCGTGCTGTGCATGTTCGGCGCCATCGCCATGTTGTTCCTGGTGCCGTGGCTCGACACTTCCAAGGTGCGCTCGGCGGTCTACCGGCCCTGGTACAAGTTGTTCTTCTGGCTGTTCGTGATCGATGCCATCCTGCTCGGCTGGCTGGGCTCGCAGCCGGCGGAAGGCAGCTATGTTTTCATGGCGCAGATGGCGACGCTGTTCTACTTCGTCTTCTTCCTGGTCGTCCTGCCGGTGCTCGGCCTGATCGAGACACCGCGGAGGATGCCGAACTCGATCACCGAGGCGGTGCTCGAAAAGAACAAGGGCGGCAGCGGACATCTGGCGAGCGCCACGGCCGCGCCTCAGGTCAAGGGCTGAGCGGTAGAGAATCTAAGGGGATTTGGCATGAAGAAGATTCTCACCTCGCTGGCGCTGGCCGGCCTTGTGGCCGCCGGCACCGGGGCTGCAAGCACTTGGGCGATCGCAGCCGAAGAGGCGCACAACGCGGCCGCTCCGACGCATTTCCCGATCGACGAGCCGAAGGAAATGGACTGGAGCTTCACCGGCCCGTTCGGTACCTACGACAAGGCGCAGCTGCAGCGCGGCCTCAAGGTCTACAAGGAAGTCTGCTCGGCCTGCCATTCGATGAACCTGGTGGCGTTCCGCACGCTTTCGGACCTCGGCTATTCCGACGCGCAGATCAAGACGCTGTCGGCCGAATACACCATCCATGACGGCCCCAACGATGCCGGCGACATGTTCGACCGTCCCGGCAAGCCGTCCGACCATTTCCCGGCGCCGTTCGCCAATGACGAAGCCGCCGCTGCCTCCAATGGCGGCGCTGCTCCGCCCGACATGTCGCTGCTGGCCAAGGCGCGCGGCGTCGAACGCGGCTTTCCGCAGTTCGTCTTCGACATCTTCACCCAGTATGATGCGGGCGGCCCCGACTACATCCATTCGCTCCTGACCGGCTACGACCAGACGCCGCCGGCCGGAATGGTCATCCCGGAAGGCACCCACTACAACCCGTACTTCATGTCCGGCGTGTCGTTGAAGATGCCCAAGCCGCTCTCCGACGGCCAGGTCACCTATGACGACGGCGCGCCGCAGACCGTCGACCAGTACTCCCGCGACGTGTCGGCGTTCCTGGCGTGGGCGGCCGAGCCGCACATGGAAGCGCGCAAGAAAACCGGCTTCCGCGTACTGGTGTTCCTGCTTCTGTTCGGCGCGCTGGTCTATCTTACCAAGCGCAAGGTGTGGGAAGGCGTGGCGCACTAAGCCGCACCAGCTGGAGATCAAGAAAGGGCGCCCACGAGGCGCCCTTCCTGCTTGCCGAAGGGACTCGCATGAGGCGGCCGCTTTCTGGTCGAACAAGCTGGTTGGGAGCGCGGCAGGCGATCGCTATTCGACGCTCGAAAGGCGGCGAAACGTTTATCGCCGATAGGGCGTTTGGAGTGCCATGATGCGGCTCAGCGACTGTCACAATTTTTCCGATTTCCGCCGGATGGCGCAGCAAAGATTGCCGGGGCCGATCTTCAACTATATCGACGGCGCGGCCGACGACGAGGTCACCTATCGCCGTAACACCGAAAGTTTCGAGAGCTGCGACCTCGTCCCCAATGTGCTGCGCGGGGTGAGCGAGATCGACATGTCGGTGACGGTGATGGGCCAGAAGCTGGCCATGCCGTTCTATTGCTCGCCGACCGCCTTGCAGCGGCTGTTCCACCATCAGGGCGAGCGCGCGGTGGCCAAGGCCGCCGCCAAATACGGCACGATGTTCGGCGTCTCCTCACTTGGCACCGTCAGCCTCGAGGAGGCGCGCGGGATCAGCAGCAGCCCGCAGGTCTACCAGTTCTATTTCCATAAGGATCGCGGCCTGAACCGCGCGATGATGCAACGGGCAAAGCAGGTGGGCGTCGAGGTGATGATGCTGACCGTGGACAGCATCACCGGCGGGAACCGCGAACGCGACAAGCGCACCGGCTTCGCCATTCCCTTCAAGCTCAACCTCGCGGGAATGGCCCAGTTCGCGCTGAAGCCCGCCTGGGCGATCAACTATTTCACCCACGAGGGATTCAAGCTGCCGCAGCTCGACGAACATGTCGACATGGGCGGCGGCACGATGTCGATCAGCCGCTACTTTACCGAGATGCTCGACCCTTCGATGACGTGGGACGACGTCGCAGAGATGGTCAGGCTGTGGTCGGGTCCGTTCTGTCTCAAAGGCATCATGTCGGTGGAGGACGCCAGGCGGGCCGTCGACATCGGCTGCAGCGGCATCGTGCTGTCGAACCATGGCGGCCGGCAGCTGGATGGCTCACGGGCGGCATTCGATCAGCTTGCTGAAGTCGTCGATGCCGTCGGGGACCGGATCGACGTGATCATGGATGGCGGCGTGCAGCGCGGAACGCATGTGTTGAAGGCACTGTCGCTCGGCGCCAAGGCGGTCGGTGTCGGCCGCTACTATCTGTTTCCGCTGGCGGCGGCCGGCCAGCCGGGCGTCGAACGGGCGCTCGAGCAGATGCGTGCCGAAATCGAGCGCGGCATGAAGCTGATGGGCTGCAGCTCGATCGGACAATTGTCGCGCGCCAATCTCCGCTTCAGGTAGCCGGCGGCAAGGGCGATCCGTTCGAACGCGGAAGGCTGCCGCGCCGGCAAAACCCAATCCTTTGCCGGATGCGCTTGTCTCGGCCGCCACATCGCGCTAGCCGTTGCCGGTAGCGCCGGGTTACGATCGCTCCCTGCGCCGTTTCGCCTGTCAGCTGGATCATCCGGAGCCGCCTCATGAAACCTTCGCTCGAAGACACGCTGCTGGCCGCGATCCGCACCATTCCGGACTACCCCAAGCCTGGCATCCTGTTTCGCGACATCACCACGCTGCTTGGCAATGCGCGCGCTTTCCGCCGCGCCATCGACGAGCTGGTGCATCCCTATGCCGGCCAAAAGATAGACAAGATCGCTGGCATCGAGGCGCGTGGCTTCATCCTCGGCGGCGCCATCGCCCATCAGCTCTCGGCGGGTTTCGTGCCGATCCGCAAGAAGGGCAAGCTGCCCTACGATACAGTGCGCGTCGCCTATAGCCTGGAATATGGGCTGGACGAGATGGAGATGCACAAGGACGGCGTTTCGCCGGGCGAGAAGGTGATCCTGGTCGACGATTTGATCGCCACCGGCGGTACCGCGGAAGCGGCGGTCAAGCTCTTGCGCCAGATCGGCGCCGACATCCTCGCCGCCTGCTTCGTCATCGACCTGCCGGATCTCGGCGGCCGCGAGAAGCTCGAGGCGCTCGACGTACCGGTTCGGACGCTGATCGGATTCGAAGGGCATTGACCGGTTTGCCCGAAGGCAATTTAAAACCTCCGATAGACTTTCTAAGGTCTCGAACGCCGGAGCGATAGCGAAGGACAGGGAGGCGGCGCGAATCCCCGGTCGGTGCCGTCCCCTCAGCCGCCTTTCGGGCACGTTCTCTGCGTAAACGTGGAGAAGGAAGAAACTACTCTACCTTCACCAGCACGGCGCTCTCGAACTCGAGCACCTTGTCGCCGGTCGAATCGAAAGCCTCCGAACGCAGCGACAGCAGCCGCCAGCCGGGGCGTGATGAGATCGGGCGGTGGGAAAGGGCCGTGCGCGTGAAGGTGACGACTTCGCCGGCATAGACCGGCTTCAGCCATTTCAGGTTCTTGAAACCGGGCGAGGGGCCGAATTCCGGCACCGGGCCGGGGCCGTTCCACTCAGCCCCGCCGCCGTCCATGCCACTTTGCAGATTGAGTTTCATCCAGGTGGCGGCGGTGTGCCAGCCGGACGCGCAAAGACCGCCGAGCACGCTCTTCCTGGCGGCTTCCTCATCGATGTGGAATATCTGTGGATCGTATTTGCGGGCAAACGCCTTGATCGCCTCGGGTTCGAATCTATGCGAGCCGAGCGTGACTGTGGTGCCGATGCGGAAGAACTCGTCCAATGTCATGCTGGGCTCCCCGCTGCGTCGCGCGTGAGGAACATGGCGGAATTCTCGAGCTCGAAGACGCTTTCGCCGTGCTGGTTGACCAGCTCGCTGCGCATGGTCACGAAGCCGAGTTGCGGTTTCGATTTGGACTGGCGTTTGGCCAGAACAACCAGGCTTCCCTTCAGCGTATCGCCGGCCAGGACCGGCTTCTTCCATTTGACCTGATCGACGCCGGGCGCGCCCTGGCAGGTGGAGTCCAGCAGGAAGGCATCGCACAGCAGGCGCATGAACATCGCGCAAGTATGCCAGCCGGAAGCCGAGAGGCCGCCCAGGATGCTGGCCTTGCCAGCCTCTTCGTCGAGATGCATCGGCTGCGCATCGAATTCGCTGGCAAATTCGATGATCTCGGCGGCGCTTACCTGCTTGGTGCCGAGGTCGAACGAGGCACCCTCGACGAAGTCCTCATAGGCCCAGGTTTTTGCGGTCATGTCTGAAATCCGGCTCAGGAACCTTCGATCCCTATGGATCGGGGTTCCCGGATGCAGGCCGAACAGCCTTTGGTCAAGAGATTTCTATAGCGCCACGCCGTGGCGTGGCGGCCTTGCCGGCCGGATCACAGCCAGCCGCGGCGCCGGAAATACCAGAAGGGCAAGATCGCCGAGAGCACCATCATGGCTATGGCGAAGGGATAGCCCAGCTCCCACTTCAACTCGGGGATGACGTCGAAATTCATGCCGTAGATCGAGGCGACCAGTGTCGGAGGCAGGAAGATGACGGCGGCGACGGAGAAGATCTTGATGATGGCGTTCTGCTCGATCGAGATCATGCCGAGCGTGGCGTCGAGCAGGAAAGAAATCTTCTGCGACAGGAAGGTGGCATGGTCGGCGAGCGACAGCACGTCGCGCGACAGCGTCTTGATGCGCGCCTTGGTGTCCTTGCTCATCTTGGTCCGGGTCGAGGCATGGGCGAAAAAACCAGCGAGGCGCTGTAGCGAAATCAGGCTGTCGCGGATCGACGATGCGATGTCCTCCTTGCGGCCGATGGCTTTCAGCAATTCCTGGAAATCGCGGTTGCGCTTGGAAACCTTGGTCGAGGTTGCCTGGAAGATATCACGCGAGATCGCCTCGATGTCGCGGCCGGCGCGCTCGAGGATATCGGCAAGACGGTCGACGATCGCCTCCAGGAGGCCAATCAGGATGGTATCGCCGCTGGTGCAGCCGGTCGCCACTTTCTCGGCACGCAGCGGAAAGGTCTTGAACGCCTTCGGCTCGTGGTAGCGCACGGTGATCAGCCTTGTGCCGGCCAGCACGAAGGTGACCGGCGACATCAGCGGATCGTCGACCTCGGTCTGGGCGGGCAGAGTGGCGGTCATGAAGTAGGCGCCATCCTCGACATAGAGGCGGCTCGAGATCTCGATCTCCTCCATCTCCTCACGCGTTGGAATTGCAACGCCGAGCCAGCTCTCGATGGCGACTTCCTCTTCCCTTGTCGGATTGAGCAGGTCGGCCCAGACGATGGTGTCGCCGTTTGCCAGGAGATCGTCGACGACGCGCAGGCGATCATTGTCCACGACGAAGGCCTTGATCATCGCCGGGTCTCCCTTGCTGGATTAAAGGGTGTGCGTTCGGATCGACGCGTCGTGCCGGATTGCACGGTTCTTCGTCGCGTGCGCCTGCCGCTTAGACTCGCGACGTGACAAAATCAAGACAAGCCCGGACAGGGGTTTGCCGGCCAAGGCCACTCACCGAAACTCGTCGGGCAGTGGATGCTCCAAGGGATGGCTGTTCATGATTGGCCGGCGCGGGCGGGCATCAGGATTGCCCGCCCTCCTTGAACGCGTCTAACGGGAGTTCGGCAGTATCTGATGCAGCACGATTGCCCAGACGGCGCCGAAGGCGATCGACGAGCCCAGAAAATTCCTAGGGTATGTTTAGAGTGACGTTTATAATATTTATGCCACTCTTCCATCAACACGGAAGGTGATGTGATGGCCGAAACATCAATCGAATGGACAGACGCGACCTGGAATCCGGTCGCCGGCTGCACCATCCTCACTGCGGGATGCACAAATTGTTACGCGATGAGGATGGCTGCTCGGCTTGAAGCCATGGGAGTCGACAAGTATGTGGGGGTGACACGCAAAAGCGGCGGCAAAGCGAAATGGACAGGCAAGATTAAGCTCGACCACGCATCGCTTTCCGTTCCGCAAGAGTGGAAAAAGCCCAAGCGCGTCTTTGTAAACTCAATGTCTGATCTCTTCCATACGGAAGTGCCAACCGCCTTCATAGCTGAGATATGGCAGGTCATGGCAGCAACGCCTCGCCACACCTATCAAATTCTGACGAAGCGGCCCGACAGGATGTCGGAGGTACTTTCCTCCCCCGAGTTCAATGTGCTTCCGAACGTCTGGCTCGGCACCAGTGTCGAAGATAGTCGGGTGCTGTACAGGCTGGATGAACTCCGTGCGGTTCCTGCGGCTGTGAGATTTGTTTCGTTCGAACCCCTAATCGGCTCTGTCGCCGGCGTTGATCTTAAAAGCATTCATTGGGCAATCGTCGGAGGCGAAAGCGGGCCACAAGCTCGGCCGCTAGATACGCGATGGGTGGATGAGATTTTCGACCAGTGCACCGATGCGGACACAGCGTTCTTCTTCAAACAGTGGGGCGGTAAGAACAAGAAGGTAACAGGTCGCACCTATCGCGATCGGTTTTGGGACAACCTTCCTGATTTGAGAATATGAGAGGCCATCTTTGTCGCTAGCGTGACGGCCGCCGGACTCGTGTTTGACACCGCGAAAAAGAGCGAAGCCAGTGGTGCGCCGCTTTTGTGATGAAGGCGAACTGGATCCAAGACAGCGCCTTTGAATACTGTGCGCAGACGGCCCTTTACATAGGTTTCGATAGCATTCACATCTGCTCGACCAACCGCTTGACCGCTCGTTTCGAACAGATCTTGGCGGACATTTTCATGAGTATACCAACGGTCACGCCAATCGGTCGCTCCTAGGACGCGATCCAAACTCGCTTGCTTGCCTGGATCGAGCTTTGCCGGATCATGGGGAGCATTTCGGTATAGACCTGACAAGGGAAAGAAATACCAACAGTCCAAGGCTTCTGTTGCTGCGATGGCCTTCACGGTGTCCCAGGAAACCTCCATGCCATAGGGATCAAGGAAGACAACGCCACGAATTCCACGGCCGACTGTCTCCGGCCCACGCCAATTTGTGCGCTTGCAAAGGCGTTGGACAAGATCGTTGGCATCCCCGTTCCGAGCAATTATCTTGCGATCGGGAAATTCGGAGATCAACTCCTCGAGCTGTGCAAAACGGGAGCTATCCTGTTCGATCAGCACGATAGAATGCATCGGTGGGTCGATTTCGATTGCAATCCTAGCCGAGCCTTGTGTGGTTACCTCTTCGGGTTCTGCCATTTCTGAACCGAAGAGAGGAAGACCGGGGCGGACTTCCGTGCGAGTCCCAGAGCCGGCAAAAGCATCGATGTAAACGCATGCGAATTCCTGATCGCGCAAGGCGATAGCAAAGGCTCGGAGATATTCCTGTAAGCAACGAAGCTTCTTAGGGGTATCTGGCCCTCCAAAGACGTGTGTTACCATCGTCATCCCTCCACCCTCGTACATCGATACGCAGAATGAGTGGAGTGCCCAGAAGAAACTATGTCATGGCGACGTATCTATTGCGCAAATAGAGATTTATTGATCTCACTACCGAGATGACGATCGCCATAGCGGCGTGCTTTACAATATCGAGGCTGCCGTCTTGCAATCTCGTGCCCACTACGGATGCAGGCGCCTGCCTTGCCTACAGGACGGCGCGCGCTGTTTCCTTCGCAGCGGGTTCTCTTCGCGGCTTGAACACCATGTCCTTGGCTGCGGTCAGCGCGCCGACGGTGATCAGCACGCAAGCGAGCGCGACGGACCAGTGGAAGGCGCCAAATCCGGCCAACAGCAGCACGATCACCGAGAACAGCGGCGCGGCATAGGAGAGCGCGCCCAGGATCATGATGTCTCCGTGCTTGCAGCCGTAATCCCATGCGTAGAAACCTGCACCGAGAGGTATCGCACCCAGAATGACGATGGCGTTCCACTGCGTCAGTGTCTGCGGCCAGACCGTGGTCTCGAGCGCGAGATGGAGGGTGAAGGCAACCGCCGCGGTGATCAGGCAGTACACCGCCACCACGTCGGTCGGCACCTGGCCGAAACGGCGCGACAGGACGGAATAGCCGGACCACACGAATGCGCAGAACAGGGCAATGACGTGGCCCGGCTTCACGCCGTCGGCAAGCCCCACGCTGCCGCCCTTGGTGATCACGACGATGGCACCCGCCAGGCCGAGGATCACACCCGCTATGTGGTAAGGCCTCAGCCGCTCTCCCGGCAGGAAGGCGGCAAAGACGACGATCAGCAATGGCCAGAGATAAGCGATCAGGCTCACCTCGACGGGCGGGGCGGACTGGATGGCAAAAAAGTAGGCGCAGTGATAGATGCACAGCCCTGCCGTGCCGATCGCCCAGACCTGCCATGGCTGGCGCAACGACTTCAGCGCGGACGGGCGGACAACCCAACTGGCCGCTCCGACGGAGCCCCCGAGCAGAAATGTCATTGCCGCCAGCTGAAAGGGCGGGATTGGCCCCGCGGCGGTCGAAAGCAGCGCGAGGAACGACCAGGTCAGAATGGCTGAGAAGCCGACCAGGGTCGGGATTGTTCTTTTCATGCGCGCCCTTTCGTTTTCACCGGGCTAGCAGAAAAGCCGGGCCGGTGCAGTCGCGTACGGCCTCACCCGGCCGGCAATGCAACGCCGTCTCGCCTGTTCAAGTGTTGAACTTGAAGAGCATGATGTCGCCGTCCTGGACGACATATTCCTTGCCTTCGTCGCGCGCCTTGCCGGCTTCCTTGGCCGCCACCTCGCCGCCAAGCGTGACGAAATCATTGTAGGCGATGGTCTGGGCGCGGATGAAGCCGCGTTCGAAATCGGTGTGGATGACGCCGGCGGCTTGCGGGGCCTTGTCGCCCTTGTGGATGGTCCAGGCGCGCGTCTCCTTCGGCCCGACGGTGAAATAGGTGATGAGATGCAAAAGCTCGTAGCCGGCGCGGATCACCTTGTTCAGACCGGGCTCGTCGAGGCCGAGCGAGGACAGGAATTCCA
The DNA here is from genome assembly GCF_040320945.1 of Mesorhizobium sp. M0587. Classification (NCBI taxonomy): domain Bacteria; kingdom Pseudomonadati; phylum Pseudomonadota; class Alphaproteobacteria; order Hyphomicrobiales; family Phyllobacteriaceae; genus Mesorhizobium; species Mesorhizobium sp. M0587. The sequence goes on along the minus strand of NZ_JAMYQP010000034.1, from coordinate 44,854 downwards.
TCTCTTCCTCGTCGGAGAGCTGGGCGACTTCGGCCTCGATCGCCGCCGAGATGACGACGGTGCCGGCACCTTGCGCCGCAGCCATCTTTTCCACGGCCCTGGTGTGCTCGTTGCCGGCGGCGGCGTCGGCCTCGGCGACGTTGCAGACATAGAGCACGGGATGCGAGGTCAGAAGGTTGAGCCCTTGCAGGATGCGCAGGTCTTCCGCCGAGATGCCGTTGAGCAGGATGCGGGTCGGCTTGCCCGCCTGTAGAAGCTCGAGTGCTGCCTCCATCATCGGCAGCACGGCCATGGCTTCCTTGTCCTTGCCGGACGCGCGCTTGCGGAATTGCGCGATGCGACGTTCGAGACTCTCGAGATCGGCGAGCATCAGCTCGGTCTCGACGGTCTCGGCGTCGGCGACGGGATCGATGCGGCCCTCGACATGGGTGATGTCGTCATCCTCGAAGCAGCGCAGGACATGGACGATGGCGTCAACCTCGCGGATATTGGCGAGGAACTGGTTGCCCAGCCCTTCGCCCTTGGAGGCGCCGCGCACCAGGCCGGCGATGTCGACAAAGGAGATGCGGGTCGGGATGATCTCCTTCGACTTGCCGATCGCGGCGATCTTTTGCAGGCGCGGATCGGGCACAGCCACCTCGCCGGTGTTCGGTTCGATGGTGCAGAACGGGTAATTGGCGGCCTGTGCCGCCGCCGTCCTGGTCAACGCATTGAAGAGCGTGGACTTGCCGACATTGGGCAAGCCAACGATGCCGCATTTGAAACCCATTTTGTCCGGTCCTATCGGGAAATCGAAATTTGATGAGGGCTATGGGCGATAGGGGCGATCAACGTCAAGCCCTTCGTCCTCCGGGTTCAATCCTTGCCGCCGAACAGTTTTTTCAGCATGGCGGCCATCGGCCCGGATTCCGGCAGTTTGGCGGGTGCCTGTTGCGGCCGTGCCTGGCGGACGTGGCTCTGCTGTTTTGGGGCCGGCTGTTTCTGCGCCGGCTTTTCCGGCTCGGCCGCTGCCTTGCCCTGAACGGCGAGCGCGGCCTTGTTCATGAAGCCGGATTCGTCGCCCTTGACGATCATGGCTGCGTTGTCGGCGATCGCGTCCAGCAATGGATCGAGCCATTCGCGGTCGGCCTTGGCGAAATCGCCGAGCACGTGATGCTGGACCATTTCCTTGACGCCAGGGTGGCCAACGCCGATGCGCACGCGGCGATAGGCGTTACCGACATGGCCGTCGATCGAGCGGATGCCGTTATGGCCGCCGGCGCCGCCGCCGGTCTTGATGCGCAGCTTGCCCTCGGCAAGGTCGATCTCGTCGTAGAAAACGGTGAGCGCGGAAAGGTCGAGCTTGTAGAAGCGCAGCGCTTCGCCGACCGACTGGCCGGACAGGTTCATGAAGGTCTGCGGCTTGATCAGGATGATCTTCTCGCCGGCGAGCGTACCCTCGGCGATCAGGCCCTGGAATTTCTTCGACCAGGGCGAAAAAGAATGGCGGCGGGCGATCGCGTCCGCCGCCATGAAGCCGACATTGTGCCGGTTGTTCACGTATTTCGCGCCCGGATTGCCGAGGCCTGCAAAGACAAGCGGCATCGTCAGCTCCGGGCGTGAAAAAGTTACTTCTCTTCGGCGGGGACGGCGGGAGCCGCCTCAGGTGCAGCCTCGGCCGTCTCTTCCGTCTCCGGCTTCATCGCCGACGAACCGGCGACGGTCGCGATGGTGAAGTCGCGGTCGGAAATGACAGGCTTGACGCCGGCCGGCAGCTTGACCGACGAGATATGGATCGAGTCGCCAATGTCGGCGCCGGTGAGATCGACGGTAATGAATTCCGGGATCGCGTTGGCCGGGCAGTGGAACTCGACTTCGTGACGCACGATGTTGAGCACACCGCCGCGCTTGATGCCGGGCGACTTGTCTTCGTTGATGAAGTGGACAGGCACGTCGACATTCACTTCGGTGTCCTTGCCGATGCGCAGGAAGTCGACATGGACAGGGAAATCCTTGACCGGGTCGAGCTGAAAGTCCTTCGGCAGGACCTGGATCTTATTGCCGTCGACATCGATCGTGGCGATCGTGGTCAGGAACCCGCCGCCATGGATCTTGTAGTAGATATCCTTGTAGGTGAGCGCGATCGCCAGGGGAGGCTGCTTGTCACCGTAGATTACTGCAGGCACTTTACCGTTGCGGCGAACTGCACGGGCGGACCCCTTACCGACCTGTTCGCGTGCTTCGGCCTTGAGCTCGTAAGTGTCGTGGCTCATGGCATTTCCTTTCGGTTTGTTCTGGAGCGCTCACGGTTGGCTAATTGCCTGACCGTAAACGTCGAAAGCCGCCAGACCTGGATGTCCGAAAGCCGGCAGCCGCGTAAAGCGGACCTTTGTTCGGGATCACAAGGGAAGGCAGCCTTCCGCCGCGTTGCCTCCAAGGGTGTCTACGCGGGTGGCGGCTCTATAGCGGAAGGCGGCGGGAGGTGCAAGCCTGAGGCGACAGCCTGAGGCAATCGGCAGTGTTATACTTTAGAGACCACGGTTCGATCGAACCGTGGTCTTAGAGCGGTTCACCGTTTCACGGAACCGCCGAACCGCTCAATCCCTTTTTTTTACGCAATTCCCTAGGGAAAGCGCTACGCGCTTTTCCCGGGAAAACCGTTTCACACTTTTCCTGGAATTGCTCCAGGCGAAAAGCGTGTGAAGTCTTCGCGTCCGCCGGTGCGCGGTCCTACTGCTAGCCGCGCTTTTCGATGACGCCATACAGCACGTTGCGGTTTTCGCCAAAGAACACCCGCGCCTCGACGGTATTGCGGTCGACGCTGGCGTTGATGATGTTCCACATATCGGCCTCGGTTCGCAGCAACAGAACCCAGTCCATGAACGTCTCCCGGTACCCGGCGTCAGGATTGCCCTCGGCGTAGTTGGCGAAGAGGAATGTCCCGTTCGGTTTCAACATCTGCAGACAGGTCTTGGTGAGTTTCACCGCGACGTTGTGCGCGAGGTAGTCGTAAAGGCCGGAGGCATAGATCAAGTCGAACTTGCCCAGCTTGTGGCCTCTTGTGAGCACGGTTCGCACCGAGCCGTCTATGGCCTCGACAGCGGTGCCCTGGAAATCGCGCGCGATCAACCCAATGCTCTGGGGATCCTGATCGAGCGCAACCCAACGCTTGAGGCGGCCCTCCGCCAAGGCGGACGAACGATTGGCCTCGCGCAAATGGCCGGCCGCGATCGCCAGGACCTCGGCTTGCGGTCCGTTCTTGTCAGCGATCTCATCGACATAGCGGGTCAGGAGATCGCGTCGTTCCCGTGCCGCGACGCATGAGGGGACGTCCTTGGTATGGGTATAGAGTGCCTTGCCAATCTCGGAGGCGTTTGCCACGCTTTCGGCCACGTGCGGATCACAATAAATGTAGTCGAGCAACTGCGCGTCGCCGGAATAGCCCCTAGGCTTGCTGAAGGACCACCGCGTGAGCGGATCCTCGAGAAAATATTCCAGGACCGGGTGGTTCTGCATCACCGGTATCAATGCTTGCCAAACGTCGGGATGAACTTTGGAGCGCGTCGCATTGAGGTGCGACATCAGGCGACGAATGATCTCGGCGGGGTCTTTTCCTTGTTCGATTTGCTCACGTGTCGCGTGGAGGATGAGCGCAAGTTCAGCGCGAGCCGTCTCGAACTCCTCGCCATGATGCTCGGGCTTTCCTCGACGGAAATTGTCGGCGATCATCTCGGCAGTAATCAGGCTCTGGCCATCAAAAACGGTTTGCACCCGGGGACTCCATAGTTAACAGGCAGTTAACTTATTGCGTAGAATGCTTCTCTTGCCAATGACGGGTCGGACGCTTTTTAGCGTTATGATTAATTTCTCGCGAACCATATTAGTGATTAGTCATATACCGAGTCGAATTTCAGGTTCGAGTTAACGAAAACTTGTTTCGCGCCATTGCATTGTTGCGCGTTGAAATCGCTATCGCGTCCGAGGGAGCCGGCCTGCGTGGGGGCAGAAGCTAAAAATGAGGTCGGAATACAGGAATCCCTGGAAGCAGGGTTTGTTGTGATGAACGAACTCGCGCCATCCGTGTTGGCGGATGCGGTTCATGCGGAGCCATACGAACTGCGCTACGAGCCGGGATCGGACGAACTCCGTAATCTTTACCGGCGGGAAGCCCAGGCAAAGCGGAGAATGGAAGCCAGGCCAGGGCTTTGGATCGCCGTTGCCATCTATCTGCTGTTTTCGGCAACTGACATGCTGCTGATACCAGACGTGGCGGTCTATACGATCATGGCGCGCTTCGCGGTTGGGCTGTCCGCGCTCATGATCCTGGAAGCGCAACTTCGTCACGGAGTCGGGACAGATTGGCTTGATGTGACCTGTGCGGGGGCCATCATCTTTGGCTATGTTGGCTGGTTGTGCCCGGCGGTGATGGGGGCGGACAAGGAAAGCGTCAATTACTACATGGTCTTCGGCACCATTTTCATGATGAGTGCCAACCTGTTCTTTACATTCAGGTTCAAAGTCTCGATTGTAACTTCGAGTATAATTCTGATCATATTGTATATCGTAAACTATTTTGTACCTTCTACGCTGACATACAAAATGGTATTTGGAACCTTCTATATTTCTTGCTTCACGTTCACGTCATACGTGAACTGGAAGCTGAATGAGGAGCGCTACAACGTCTTCCTGAATGCCCTGGAAGCTAAAATTCAGCACAACGAAGCGACCGAACGCGGCAAGGCACTGCTGAGGCTGTCGCGGACCGATCCGCTTACGGGTCTGGAGAATCGGCGGGCGATCGACGAGAAGCTGCGGGATTACTGGGGTGAGTGGCAACGCGTTGGCACCAGCTTCGTGGCGATGCTCATCGACGTCGACTTCTTCAAAAAGTTCAATGACTGCTACGGCCACCAGGAAGGCGACCGCTGCCTCATCCACGTCGCCAATGCCTTGAGGGATCTGATCAAGGAATACAACGGCACGATCGGCCGCTACGGCGGTGAAGAATTCATCGTCCTGGCCCGCATGGAGAAAAAGGACCAGGTCATGGAGATCGCGGAAGCCATTTGCCGCGCCGTGGAGAGCCTGGCACTTACCCACGAACTGCGGCGGGACGGTACCTCTGTCGTGACCGTGAGCGTTGGCGCGGCATTCACCAGGATGCAGACCGGTGCCAAGCTGGAGAAGATCATCCACGAGGCCGATCGTGCGCTCTATCTGGCAAAAGCCGGTGGCCGAAATTGCGCGCGGCTGTTCGATCCAACCGATCCCCAGAGCAGCGACGAGAGCGAGAACATCGCGGCTTTGCTCAAGATCGCGATCGGCCAGGATCTCGTCTCACTGGTCTATCAGCCTATCCAGGAGGTCGCGTCGGGGCGGGTTGAAGCCGTGGAAGCCCTTATGCGCCTCAAGATGCTGGACGGCACATCGGTCCCGCCGAGCCTGTTCATTCCCGTCGCCGAACGAACCGGCGCCATCCTGGAACTCGGGCGCTGGGCAATAAGGACAGTCTGCGCCGAACTTCTGGCGGACGATCACGTCCGCGTCGTCAGCGTGAACGTATCGCCGATCCAGCTGAAGACGCCGGGTTTCGCGACATCCGTCGCGACCATTTTGGGCGAGACCGGCGTTGCCGGCAGCAGGCTGGCCTTCGAAATCACCGAAGGACTGGAGATGGAGATGCATTCGGACATCCTTCGCTGCATCAGCGACCTGAAGCTGCTTGGGATCAGGATATGGCTGGATGATTTCGGAACGGGCTTCGCGGGCCTGTCATGGCTTCGTCTGATCGATTTCGACACGGTGAAAATCGACCGTTCGTTCCTTCACGACTGCGGCACCCCGAGGGGCGTGGCAATGCTCCAGGACATTATTTCGCTGGTCCGAAATCGTGGCCACAAAATCCTGGTCGAAGGAGTGGAAACCGACGAGCAGATGGCCCTTATGCGTGAATTCGGCATAGACAAGGTTCAGGGCTTTCGTGTCGGCCGTCCCGCTCCCGCCGGAAGTTTCCAGACAAAGCGGGTTATCCATAAACGCCCGTTTACGGTTCTCAAATCCGCATGACGGCGGCGCCCACCTAGGCCTTTTGGCTTGTCTGCGACGCCCGTTTCAGCCGCTGCATGACCGCCATGCGACTGTTTCGGCTATGATTGGCCGCCGCTCAACGCATTGCGCAACGCCTGGATCTGCCGGTTCAGCGCATCGAGCTGTGCCAGGGTCATTCCCGACCGCTCGACCAAGGTCTCGTTCAGGCAGTTGCACTGAACGAGGAGCGCACGACCGGCTGCGGTCAGATCGACCTGCACCTGGCGCTCGTCGGTCTGGCTGCGCTGGCGGGTCACCAGCCCAGCCTGTTCCATCCGCTTCACCAGCGGCGTTACCGTGCTCGATTCCAAAGCGAGCCGGTGCGCGATCGTGCCGACCGACATGCCGTCAGCCTCCGCAAGCGCGTTGAGCACCAGATATTGCGGGTAGGTTATCCCCATCTGGTCCAGCATGGGCTTGTAGGTGCGGTTGATCGCCATGCTCGTAGCGTAGAGCGTGAAGCAGAGCTGATTGTCCAACGGGAGAGGCACGGCGCATTCCTTGTTGCCGAATGGGCATGCAATTTGATATCACGAAAAATGGTATCGCGATACATATTTCCGTGGACAGCGGTTTCGAGTCGGGCTACCCTTATTGTTATCGCGATATCGTTTATCGCGACAACAATAGAGGAGAGTGAGATGACCTCGCAGACCAAGCCCAGTTCCGGCAGCGGTACGATCACCACCACTGACGGAACGCAGATCTATTACAAGGATTGGGGGACCGGTCAGCCGGTCGTCTTCCATCATGGCTGGCCGTTGAGCAGCGACGATTGGGACGCCCAGATGCTGTTCTTCCTGGAGAAGGGCTACCGGGTCGTCGCCCATGACCGGCGCGGCCATGGCCGCTCGACCCAGACCGATACCGGCAACGAGATGGACACCTATGCGGCCGACGTAGCGGCGCTTGTCGCGCATCTCGATCTCAAGAACGCCATCCATGTCGGCCATTCCACCGGCGGCGGCGAGGTGGCGCGCTATGTCGCCCAGTACGGTTCCGGCGGCCGTGTCGCCAAGGCTGTGCTGATCGGCGCGGTGCCGCCGATCATGCTCAAGACCGCGGCCAATCCCGGCGGTCTGCCGCTCGAGGTTTTCGACGGTTTCCGCTCCGCCCAGGCGGCCAACCGCGCCCAGTTTTTCCGCGACGTTCCGGCCGGCCCGTTCTATGGCTTCAACCGCCCGGGCGCGGAGGTGTCGCAAGGGATCATCGACAATTGGTGGCGCCAGGGCATGATGGGCGGCACCAAGGCGCATTACGACTGCATCAAGGCCTTCTCGGAAACCGACTTCACCGAGGACCTGAAGAAGATCGACGTGCCGGTGCTGGTCATGCACGGTGACGACGACCAGATCGTGCCCATAGCCGACTCGGCGCTGCTGGCTATCAAGCTGCTCAAGAAGGGCGAGCTCAAGGTCTACAAGGGCTACTCGCATGGCATGGCCACCACCCATGCCGAAATCATCAATGCCGACCTGCTGGCCTTCTTCAAGGCTTAGGAAATCTTCGAACGAAACAGAAAAAGCACCCGTCGCCAGGTGCTTTTTCTTTGCGCGGATTCAGGTTCACCCGATCTACGCGATCGCCTCCGCCTTTCTGGCTTCCTTCATGTTCGGCAGGAACACGGTCAGCAGGCCGAGCAGCGGCAAATACGAACAGATCTGGAAGACGAAATCGATACCTTTCAGATCGGCGACGACGCCGAGCACGGCAGCCGCAATACCGCCCATGCCGAAGGCGAAGCCGAAGAAGATGCCGGCGATCATGCCGACGCGGCCCGGCACTAGTTCCTGCGCGAAGACGACGATGTTGGAGAAGGCTGACGACAGAATCAGTCCGATCAGCACTGTCAGCACCATGGTCCATTCGAAGTTGGCGTAGGGCAGGGCCAGCGTGAAGGGCAGTACGCCGACGATCGAAAACCAGATCATTGCCTTCTGTCCGTAGCGGTCGCCGAACGGGCCGCCGAGCAATATGCCCAGCGCCGAAGCGCCGAGGAACAGGAACAGCATGACCTGCGACATCTGCACCGAAACGCCGAATTTATGCATGGAATAGAAGGTGTAGTAGCTGGCGAGGCTCGAGATATAGGCGTTCTTGGTGAGTACCAGCAGCGTCAGCACCAGCAGTGCACCCATCACCTTGCGGCGCGGAAAGGGTGAGACGAAGCTGGCCGTCTTGCGATTGGCCTGCGTTGCGCGCAACCGGCTGTACCAGCCACCGACCTGCCACAGGATGACGATGCCGATCAGCGAGCCGACGGCGAACCAGGAAATGCTGGTCTGGCCGAAGGGCACGACGATGAAGGCGGCCAGCAACGGCCCCATGGATTGGCCGAAATTGCCGCCAACCTGGAACAGCGATTGCGCCAGGCCGAACCGGCCGCCGGACGCGAAGCGGGCGATGCGCGAGGATTCCGGATGGAAGATCGCCGAGCCGATGCCGATCAGCGAGGCGCCGATCAGAAGCAGCGAATAATGCCCGGCATAGGCCAGCACGATCAGGCCGATCAGCGAGGATGCCATGCCGTAGGGCAAGGAATAAGGCATGGGCCGCTTGTCCGTGATCATGCCGATCAGCGGCTGCAACAGAGAGGCGGTCACCTGGAAAGTGAAGGTCAACAGGCCGATCTGCCAGAAGTCGAGGCCGTAGTTCTCTTTCAGCAAGGGATAGATGGCCGACAGCAGCGACTGCATGATGTCATTGATGCAATGGCAGAAGCTTACCGCCAGGATGACGGTGAAGGCCGTCGCCTGGGCTGAAGCGTGGCTGGCTGCTGGTGGCGCGACGCTGGTGGCTGTCGTATCGGTCAAGGCAGGCTCCGTAGTCTTTTTGGCGGTTACAACCGCAGGCAAGCTGGCGGACGCTCCGCGGCCGCCTTAAGGGGACGGGTTGCCTTATAGGCTGCTTGCGGGACGACTTCTTTCGTGGTTTGGTCCAATAGTTTCGCAAGTGGGCCATAGCCAATGCCGCACGGCAGGGAAATCTTTCACGCTGGCAACGCCGATCTCGAGCAGTTGCACGAGCGTCGCTGGCAATGGCTGGAGCAAGTGGCCGGGCCGGCGGTGGCGTTGCCGACCGAATATCCCGACGGATACCATGTCCCGCTACACCGCCACAGCCGCAGCCAGTTGCTGCATGCGCTGGTCGGTGTCGTGCTGGTGACGACGCGGCATGGGCGCTGGATGGTGCCGCCCGACCACGCGATGTGGATTCCTGCGGGTACCGAGCATTCCGTCGAGATGCTGGGCGATGTCTCGATGCGCTCGGTCTACGTCATGCCGGGAGCGATCCCCGGGCTTCCGAAAGGATTGCGCGTCGTCGGCATCACCGACCTGATGCACAGCCTGATCGTGGAATCGGAAAAACTGCCGCAAGGCGGCGTGCTGGAAGGGCGAGGCGGGCTGATCATGAATCTCCTGCTGCACGAAATCCCGACACTGCCGGAGCGGCCGCTCGGCCTGCCGTTCCCATCCGATCCCAGGCTGGCGGCGCTGTGCCGGCGTTTCGTGGCGGCTCCTTCGCCGCACGCGACGATCGACGAATGGGCGGATGCCGCGGGCATGAGCCGACGCTCCTTCACGCGCGCCTTCCATCGCCAGACCGGACTGTCGCTGTCGACATGGCGCCAGCAAGCGTGCCTGTTCGCGGCGCTGCCGAGGCTCGCCGATGGTGAGCCGATCACGCGGGTGGCGCTCGATCTCGGCTATGACAGCGTGCCGGCCTTCATCACCATGTTCAAGCGTATGCTGGGCGCGTCGCCGCGCGGCTATATGCGCGGCGCGCGCGACAGCGGCGAAGGTGTTCGGCGGTCGGCGCCCGATGCCGGAACCAGATTGCTGCCGTCGAGTGGTTAGTCGAACAGGCTCGACACCGATTCCTCGGTCGCCGTGCGCGAGATCGCTTCGCCCATCAGGTCGGCGATCGAGATGACGCGGATGTTGGGCGCGTCGAGCACGCCTTGCGTCGGCTGGATGGAATCGGTGATCACCAATTCCTGCAGCTTCGAGCTGCTGATGCGGGCAACTGCCCCGCCCGACAAGACGCCGTGCGTGATGTAGGCGGTGACGCTGGTGGCGCCGTTGGCCAGCAGCGCATCGCCGGCGTTGCACAGCGTGCCGCCCGAATCGACGATGTCGTCGATCAGCAGGCAATCCTTGCCGACGACCGCGCCGATGATGTTCATGACTTCCGATTCGCCGGGACGCTCACGCCGCTTGTCGACGATGGCAAGTTGCGCGTCGAAGCGCTTGGCCAGCGCGCGGGCCCGCACCACGCCGCCGATGTCGGGCGATACGACGACGACATTGCCGAGTTGCTTGTACTTCGCCTTCACGTCGCGGGCCATGACCGGCACGGAAAACAGATTGTCGGTCGGGATATCGAAGAAGCCCTGGATCTGGCCGGCATGCAGGTCGAGCGTCAGAACGCGGTCGACACCGGCGCGGGTGATCATGTTGGCGACCAGCTTGGCCGAGATCGGCGTGCGGCCGGAGGCACGGCGGTCCTGCCTGGCATAGCCGAAATAGGGAATCACCGCCGTGATGCGCTTGGCCGACGAGCGCATGAAGGCGTCGATCATGATGAGCAGTTCCATCAAATGATCGTTGGTCGGAAACGAGGTCGACTGCAGGATGAAGACATCCTCGCCGCGCACGTTTTCCTGGATTTCGACGAAAATCTCTTGGTCGGCAAAGCGCCTGACGCTGGCCTTGCCCAACGGGACGTTGAGATAGCGGGCGACCGCTTCGGCCAGCACCCTGTTGGAATTGCCCGCGAAGAGTTTCATGCACCGTTCCTGGTGGAGGCTTTCACCGGGCTTTTAGCGGTCCGCGCCGGTATTGCAAGCGCCGAGATCGGGAATCCGCCGGCTAATCCTAGGAAAACTTCGCGCCATCGCCAGGCGGCCACACTCTAGCCCGCCTTGCCGCCGAGCCACGCCGCGAACTGGTCGATGGTCTGGTCGGCGATCGCTTGCATGGTGGCCGGCGCCACCGCCTTCCAGCTATCGCCGCCTCCGCTGTCGGCGGAATTGACCGAGGGCGCCTTCTGCCGGCCGTTGATGCGGTGCAGACGGTTGCCAGCAGGGTCGTAGACGTCCCAGACATAGATGATGGTGGTATTCTTGCCTTCCGACATCGCCGAGAAATAGCCCTTGAGCACATGGGTCGGGGTCTGGTCGGCACTGCCGGCTAGCGTGATGCCACGTTGTCTGGCGCGCGTCTGCAATTCCGCCGTCAGCGGTGTGGCGGCTTCCACCGAAGCGCCGACGATCGGCGCGATCTGCAGGCGCGTCCTGGCGAGGATGGCGGCACTCTGGGCGGGCGGGGCCGGGCTTGCCGATGCCGCGGCGGCAGATGCGGCTGGTGATGGCGCCGGCGCGGGAACAACGGCTGCCGTGCCGCCCTGGGCTGCCGGGGCGGGCTGCGACGAGACCGCCGGCGGAGTGATGGCGGAAGGCTCGAGCACGTCCTTTGCATTGGTGCAGGCGGTCAGGGCCGATGCCACAAGCAATGACACGGTCGTCACATGCGATCGTCTCATTTGCTTTCTAACTCCTTGGCGAAGAACGCATTGTGGATTCACTGCACGATCAAGTCGAGATCATGGCGGGAGAGCGGCTTCGGCTGCGATTCGGTGGTCAGGTAGGTCCTGCCAAGCGTCATCGCCGTCTCGGTCTCGGAATCCATGATGATCATGTGGGCGAACAGCGTCATGCTGGGCGCGATCGGCTCGGGATTTCCTTGGTAGAACATCGGCATGTCCATCCAGGACGGGGTGAAGCGCGCGCCGACCGAGTAGCCGCAGGCGTTCAGCCGGTGCTTGGTCAGGCCATGTGCTTCCATGGTGCGGGAGTGGGCGTCGAAGACGTCGCCGAAAGAGTTGCCCGGCGTCATAGCCTTCTCGACGGCCAGAAGTGCCGCGCGCGCCGCGTCGAACAGCTCCTGATGGCGCTTCGAAACCTTGCCGGTCAGCACCGTGCGCATCATCGGCGCATGGTAGTGGTTGAAGACGCCGGCCCATTCGAGCGTCAGCTGGTCGTTCTTGGTGAGCTTGCGGCGGCCGGCCTTGTAGCGGCAGAGCAGCGCGTCGACGCCGGAACCGATGATGAACTCGTTGGCCGGATAATCGCCGCCGCCGGCGAAGATCGCGCCCTGCATGGCGGCCAGGACCAGAGCCTCGTCGCCGCCCTGCTTGATCAGCGGCAGCGCCGCGTCCAGTGCGTCGTCGGAGAGATTGGCGGCTTTCTCGGCCTTGGCGACCTCGGCCGGGCTCTTGAACAGCCGCAGCCGGCCGACAATACCGGAAGCATCGGCGATCTGGCCGAAGGTCTGCAACTGCTCGTCCAGCCGGCGGCCATTGTAGGCGGTCAGGCCGTGGGTGTCGTATTCGACGCCGATGCGGGCGCCGAGCAGGTTGAGATCGTTGAGCAGATTGCGCAAGTCGATCGCCGGATTGGCGCCATCCCGGTCGGTCCACAGGACGATGTTGTCGATGATGGAGGTGTGGCGCGCCTGGCGCAGGTCGGCCGAGCGGGTCAGAAGCACCATCGAACCGTCGGCCTTCACCACCAGGCACTGGAAGAAGCAGAACCCGAACGTGTCATAGCCAGTCAGCCAATACATGCTCTCCTGCGCGAACAGCAGGATGGCGTCGAGCTTCTTTTCGGCCATCTCGATCATCAGCCGGTCGCGCCGCGCGTCAAACTCCGATCGTTCAAAATGCAGCGCCATTATTGCTTCTCCAAAACGATTGCCGAAACCTGCCGGCCGTAATCGGGTTCCTTGCGGTGCGTGGTGCGCCGGTAGGAGTAGAACAGATCTTCCTCGGCATAGGTGCAGCGGCCGAGGCTCTCGGCCGTCACGCTGGCCTTGGCCAGCCGGTCGACCGTGTAGCGGTTGAGATCGAACATCGCATGGCCGGGATTTGCCGAAGGTGCGAAGTAGCGGATGTTTTCAGCATCTGCTTCGACGAAGCGGCCGACGAATTCCGGCCCGACTTCGTAGTTTTCCGGGCCGATGGAAGGACCAAGCACGGCAACGATGCGCTCGCGCCGGGCGCCGAGCGTTTCCATGGCCGTAAGGGTGTTTTCGAGCACGCCCGTGAAAGCGCCTTTCCAGCCGGCATGCGCGGCACCGATGATGCGCGCCTCGGCATCCGCAAACAGCACCGGGCCGCAATCGGCGGTCGAGGCGCCGATGGCGATGCCGGGCCGGTCGGTGACGATGGCGTCGGCCTTGGGCCGCTCGCCGGCAAAGGGTTCCCTCACGACGATGACGTCGGGCGAATGGATCTGCCAGGCAGTCAGGAGATGGTTCGCCGGAACACCCATCCAGGCAGCGACGCGGGCGCGGTTCTGGGCTACCAGCGCCTGGTCGTCATTCGATCCGGTGCCGATGTTGAGGCCCTGGTAGATACCGGTCGAGACGCCGCCTGCGCGGGTGAAATAGCCGTGGCGGATGCCTTGTGCCTGCGCCTTGTCCAGCAGCGGCGACCGAACGGGATCCGGTTTGGTCTGAATCAACATGCGGGCGTTGTTGTCCGTGTGGGCGCTTTCGTCAAGGTGAAGTTCCCGACTAGGCCCGGGGTGAGGTTCGGCCGCTCATTGGCGGGACAGGAGATTGGAAGGCGCAGCAGTGAAAAGTCAATCCGCCGTGGCAAAGCGTGTCTGGGCAAAGAGTGGGGCGGCCACGCCGCGCGGCAGCACGGCAAGCACCTTGAACAGCTCGCCCATGGCTTGCGGACCGGCCAGGCGTTCGACATCGCCGGCGATCTTATCGCGCGCGGCCTGGCCGACATCGGCGCCGAGCCGGCCGGCGCGCTCAAGAATGCCCATGCCGAGCAGGAAATTACCCTGGGTCGACAGATGGGCATCGAGGCCATAGGCGCGCACAGTTGCGGCAAGGACGGAAAAATCGACATGGGCGGTGAGGTCGGCTTCGCCCGGATTGGCCAGCACATCTTCGTGATCGTGCCTGCGCAAAGCCTGCAAAGTGTCGCCGACACCTGGCTGCAGGTGGCCATAATCGAGGAACAAACCGGCGCCGCCGTCGCTGGATATGCGCTCGGCAATGGCCGCCATCAGGGCCGAGCGGGCGGGAGCGATTTCAACGATCGCTCCTTGCGGCGCGCCGGCGGCGTCGGCGGGCAGCAGCGCCGGGTCGACCGTGCCGACGCCGGCGAAGAAGCCAAGGTCGCCCGCGTCGTCGAGACCGACCATGCGCTCGCGCCAGCCGGCGCCGGCGCGGACGAACTGGTGGATGGGAAGGGCGTCGAACAATTCGTTGCCGACGATGAGAAGCGGCTTTCGCGGCAGCGTGTCGATGGTCTCATGCCAACGAACCGCGAACGGTGTCGCGCCAAGCGTCTGTTTCTGGACCGCTGTCAGGCGCGGGCTGGTCTCGATCATGGCGAACCCAGCACCATTGGCCAGTTCCGGATCAAGCCGCGACAAGGTGCGCAGCATGTCCTTCATCAGCGTGCCGCGGCCGGGGCCGATCTCGGCGATGCTGACCGGCATCGGCCGGCCACCTGCCACCCAGGCCTGGTGGAGCCAGACGGCGACGAGCTCACCGAACATCTGGCTGATCTCGGGCGCGGTAACGAAGTCGCCATCGGCCCCGAAAGGTTCGCGCGTCGTGTAGTAGCCGTCCTTGGGATCGAACAGGCACAGCGCCATGTATTCGTTGACCGGAATCGGCCCCAAGGCCCCGATCAGGTCGACGATACGTGTCTTCAGCCGTGTCATGTCGCCTGCGGCTGCGATTGCGTCACCGGCTTGGCGGTGGCCATGGCCCAGATGCCGGCCAGCACCATTGGCGACGACAGGATCATGCCCATGGTCAACCAGTTGGTGGCAAGGAGATAGCCGAGCTGTTGGTCGGGTTCGCGGAAGAACTCGACGAAGATGCGCGACAGTCCATAGCCGCAGATGAAGGCGCCGCCGACAAAGCGCGGCGTCTTCAGCTTGAGGCGCCAATGGGTGAGGATGCGCAGCACGATGAACAGAACGAGCCCTTCGAGCAGGGCCTCGTAGAGCTGGCTCGGATGGCGGGTGAACGGGCCGCCATTGGGAAATTCGATCGCCCAGGGCACATCCGTCGGCCGGCCCCAGAGTTCGGAATTGATGAAGTTGGCGACGCGCACCAGGCCGAGGCCGACCGGCACGCCGGCGGCCACCACATCGAACAGCGACCACGTGCGGATGCCGCGCTTGATCGAAAACAGCGTCATGGCGAGGATGACGCCCAGCAGCCCGCCATGGAACGACATGCCGCCTTGCCAGACCGCGAAGATGTCGAGCGGCTGGGCGATATAACGCGCCAGGTCGTAGAACAGCACATAACCGGTGCGGCCGCCCAGCACGACGCCGATGGCCGCCCAGACGATGAAATCGTCGAGGTCCTCCGGCTTCATCGGCACGATGCCGTCGGGCCACAGCCTCGCATTGCCGGCAAGCCGCTTGGCATACCACCAGGCAAACAGGATGCCGACGATGTAGCCGACGCCGTACCAGTGCACCGCCAGCGGCCCGATCTGGACGAGGATCGGGTTGATGTTGGGAAAAGGCAGCGAGGACAGGGGCAGCAGGAAATATTCGTTCAACGGGAAGCTCTCGGTTGCGATCGCGTTCGGCCGCGGACCATGCGGCAGGGTTTTGGCAGGGTCAAGGCAAGGTGGACGCCGTCAATTTTCGGGGAACAAGAGCGCTTAAGGCCCATTGCGCCGTGCAGTATCCCTGCGGTGGCCGTGCTCAACCTCGCTTGGCGGTCACCAATTGTCGTAACGCATCGTTGATCCTGTCCTGCCAGCCGGGACCGTCTTCCTGAAAATAATCCAGCACGGCGCGATCTATCCTGATGGAAACGAGCTCTCTGACGTTCGGCGCGGTTGAGGGTTCGCGAGGTGGAGCTGCCGGCTTCTTGACCGGCTTGAAGGCGGCTTCGGCGGCTGCCATCGGATTTGTCGGTCGGCGCGGGGGCGTTGCCATTGATTGACCCTGATTGAAGCGTGCTTGACGCGAATGAGACGAAGACATCACAATAGGCGACTTGGCGCTATCAAGTACAGCTCAGGACCGTCTAAGAGCTTTCCATAGGCGCGGTACTCCTCATGCGGTCATGCGCCATAGCAACGCAGAGGCCGCGCCAAGCCTCAACGTTCTTGCATTCCGCACGCGGCGCCACTAGGTCAATTGCAGCAAGCGAGGATTTGCCATGTCGACCGGACCGAACCGCATTCTCGATGAATTCGCCAAGCTGATGACCGATGCCGCGGGTGCCGCCCAGGGCGTGCGTCGTGAGGTGGAGACCGCCTTCAAGGGGCAGGCGGAGCGTATTCTCAATTCGATGGACGTGGTGCAGCGCGAGGAATTCGAGGCCGCGCGGGAGATGGCCGCCAAGGCCAGGGAAGAAAACACCCGGCTTGCCGCACGCATCGAAGCGCTCGAGGCCAGGCTTGCCGAACTGGCCGGCGACGCCGCACCAGCGGCGGCGGCAAAGCCGCGCGCGAAAAAATAATCGTTAAACTTTTCCACATGGCCCGATCCCGAAAAGCGCTTTGCCGTGAATCGCTTAACGGCGTTGCATGAATCTTTGTGACAGCGGCTTTCCACATGCGAATGACGCGGTGCGAAAAATTGGGCTGTTCACGCGACTCCCGATCAATAGACTGAATTTGTTGCATGATTCGGAGCAGGGTCATGTGGCCGGGCGGTGGGGTCCGGTCTGGGGTCTTTGCGTTTAGAAGTCCTGGCCGTCCGAGTTCAAGACAAGATTGTTCGTTGTGTGTGCCCTCCCGCGGAGCGTGTGGCGGCGCTCCTCAGAACGACAGGAAGCATTCCATGGAACTTCTCGAACTCGAATTCTCCCGCGAAATTCATCCGGTGGATGTCATAGAGCAGGTGGCCAACAACAATGACTGGTCCTTCGAGCGGGCCGGCGACGACGAGATCTCGATCTCGGTTGCCGGCAGCTGGACGGACTATCACGTTTCCTTCTCCTGGATGGAGGATTTCGAGGCGCTGCATCTGGCCTGCGCCTTCGACATCAAAGTGCCGGAGACCCGCGCGCTGGAGGTGATGCGGCTCTTGTCGCTCATCAACGAGCAGATGCTGTTCGGCCATTTCGACCTCTGGGAGCAGGAGGGCGCGATCATGTTCCGCCAGTCGCTGCTGTTGGCCGGCGGGGTCGAGCCTTCGAGCCAGCAGGTCGAGGTGTTGCTGTCGTCGGCGCTGGAAGCCTGCGAATGCTATTTCCAGGCGTTCCAGTTCGTCGTCTGGTCGGGAACCTCGGCCAAGGATGCGTTGGCCGGTGTGCTGTTCGAGACCTACGGCAACGCCTGAACCACGGTAGACGAAAATGAGTTCGAGCAGCGGGCGCAAGCCCGAGATCAGTTTTGCCGATTTCGATCGTGTCGACATCCGTGCCGGTACGGTCGTCGAGGCCGAGCCGTTTCCGGAAGCGCGCAAGCCGGCATTCAAACTGAAGATCGATTTCGGCGCTGATATCGGCATCAAGAAGTCGTCGGCGCAGATCACCAAATACTATACGCCGGAGACATTGGTCGGCCGTCAGGTGTTCGCGGTGGTCAATTTCCCGCCGCGCCAGATCGGGCCGTTCATGTCGGAAGTGCTGACCCTCGGCTTTCCCGACGAGGAAGGCGCGGTGGTTCTCGGCGCCATCGAGCGCAAGGTGCCGGATGGCGGCAGGTTATTTTAGCTTTCGTCACCGTTGGGTCTGCGCCGTGTCGCTGCGCTCCCGCTCCACCCGTGGATGACGAAGTAAGGAGCGGCTCCGCGAGCCTGCGACGCTCGGTCAGGCGGCTAGCTTCCGCGTCGTGCCCAGCGCTTCCTGGACTGTATCGAGGAACATTTCCGCGCAGGCTTTCCAGCTGTAGCGCATGGCGCGTTCGCGGGCCTCGGCGCGGTCGACATTGAGAGCTGCGAGTGATGCTTCGCGCAGGTCGTTCGAGACCGCGCCGCCAAAGCCGTCGCCGACGATGTCGATCGGCCCGGTCACCGGATAGGCGGCGACCGGCGTGCCGCTGGCCAGCGCCTCGATGATGACGTTGCCGAACGTGTCGGTGCGGCTGGGGAAGACAAAGACGTCAGCCGAGGCGTAGATCTCCGCCAGTTCGTCATTGGGACGGTGGCCAAGGAAATGCGCCTGCTTGTATTTGGCCTTGAGCCTGGCCAGTTCCGGACCTTCGCCGACGACCACCTTGCTGCCAGGCAAATCGAGGTCGAGGAAGGCGGCGAGGTTCTTTTCGATGGCGACGCGGCCGACGCAGAGGAACACCGGGCCGGGAAAGCCGAGGTCCTTCCTCTTGTCGGGCCGGAAATGGTCGGTGTCGACGCCGCGCGTCCACGGCCTGAGCTTGTTGAAGCCGCGCGCCGAAAGATCGTCGGCTAGCGACTGGGTGGCGACCAGCGTGCCCTGGCCGGAATTGTGGAAATCGCGCAGCCAGCGATAGGTCCAGCTTTCCGGCACCGGCAGTCGGGCGCTGAGATATTCGGGAAAGCGCGTGTGATAGCTGGTGGTGAACGGACGGCCGGCATTGCGGCAATAGCGCCGCGCCATGATGCCGAGCGGACCCTCGGTGACGATGTGAATGTGGTCGGCCTTGTAGGCATCGATCAGGCGCGCGACATGGCCGGGCGTGGTCAGCGCCAGCCGGATGTCGGGATAGGTGGGCAAGGGCAAGGTGCGAAAGATGTTCGGCGTCAGGAAATCGACCGTGACGTCGAAGGATTTCAGCGTTTCGGTGAGCCGCTCCAGCGTGTGGACGACGCCGTTGACCTGCGGGCGCCAGGCGTCGGTTACCATCAATATGCGCATGGCGGCCCTTTGCTGGAAAGGTCGACTGTTATCTTGAAAAGATGCCGGAACGGCGACCAGCCTGCCGCCCTCGCTTCGCTCCAGCGCACCCGGGCGGGCACGGGATCGAAGTGTGGCGGCAAGGCCGAATCAACTGATGTCGCGCGCTTCATGCGCGCTCTTCACCATGATTTCATGACGGGCGGATGAAGCAGTCGTTGGTTGAGCATGATCTCTGGACAACGGTTTCCGTTTGTCCGAAACCGGTTCTACTTTTCGGGATCATGCTCCGGTCAGGCCGGAACCTTGATCACCGCCCGCAATCCGCCGAGCGGGCTGTCCTCCAGCGTGATGTCGCCGCCATGGCTGCGGGCGATGTCGCGGGCGATCGACAGGCCAAGCCCGGTGCCGCTGGCGTCGAGATTGCGGGCCTCGTCGAGCCGCAAGAAGGGCTTGAAGACGTCTTCGCGCTTGTCGGCCGGAATGCCCAGACCGTCGTCGTCGATGGTGACCAGCAGCGAGCCGCGGCCATGGTTGGCGTTGACCTCCACTGTCTTGGCATAGCGGAATGCGTTGCCGATGACGTTGGACAGCAGCCGTGCGAAGGCGTTGGGCCGCACGTGCACGATTGGGTCGCCCGAGAGCGCCGTCGTCAGCTTGCATTTGCGCAACCGCGCCTCTTCGCCCAGCTTCTGGAAATAGGTTTCCAGATCGAAACGTCCGGTGTCCTCGGAAGCCTCGCCGCGGGCAAAGGCGAGATAGCCTTCGAGCATCGACTGCATGTCGTCGATGTCCTGGTTCAGTGCCGCCTTCGTCTCGGCCTTGCCGCCGGCCAGCGCCAGCTGCAGCTTGAAGCGGGTGAGAATGGTTCTAAGGTCATGGCTGACGCCGGTGAGCATGGCTGTGCGCTGTTCGATCTGGCGCTCGATGCGCTCGCGCATCTGGATAAAGGCAAAGCCGGCGCGGCGGACCTCTTCGGCGCCGCGCGGCCGAAAATCGCGTGGCATCGGCCGGCCCTTGCCGAAGCTTTCGGCGGCTTCCGCGAGGGTCAGGATCGGCCGGATCTGGTTGCGCAGGAAGGGGATGGCGATCATCAGCAGCACCAGCGACGTACCGACCATCCAGATGAGGAAGATGTGAGTGTTCGAGGCATAGGCCTGGCTGCGGCGCACGAAGACGCGCAGCACCCTGTTCTCAAGCTGGACGCGCACCTCGATGATGTTGGAATTGCCGACCGTGTCGATCCAGAACGGGCGGTTGATCTGACGGGTGATCTCGGACGAGAGAACGTCGTCGAGGATCGAGAAGAACGGTTTGGGGCCGGGCGGCGGCAGCGGGTCGGGCGGCAAGAGGTCGACCTTCAGCTGCATGCGGTCCTGGGCGACGCGGATGATGTTGGCGTAGTCGGCATCGTGCGGATAGGTCTCGATCATGTCGATGATGGCGGCGATGTCGCGCACGGTGGCCTGCGACAGGCGTTGCGTCACCGTTGCCCAGTGGCGCTCCATGAAGACGAAGGCGACGACCGATTGCAGCAGGATCATCGGCGCGATGACGATGATCAGCGAGCGCGCGTAGAGGCGCTTGGGCATATAAAGCGAAACGAGGCGCCAGAACCGGTTCCAGACGCGCGGCACCGCCTTGAGCAGACGTGTCGCACGCGCGCTCAAGCCATCAGGTCCCGGCTGTTCCAATTCCGTGGTCGCCATTGGCTCATTTCACTCGCCGCGGCCGTCCGGGCCGCGGTCGGCACTCTATTCCACGCTGAGCCGATACCCAATACCGCGCACCGTCTGCAGCCAGACAGGGTTGGAGGGATCGCGCTCGATCTTGCGGCGCAGCCGGTTGATCTGGACGTCGATGGTACGCTCGCCGACCTCCGAATCGTCGCCGACGAGTTCGTGGCGCGGGATCGTCTCGCCGGCGCGTGCCGCGAAGATCGCCAGGATCTCCTGCTCGCGGTCCGTCAGCTTCAGCGCCTCGCCGCCGCGCTTCAGTTCGCGCCTGGCGATCTGGAAGGTGTAGGGGCCAAAGACCAGCTGCTCCACCTTGGGCGTCGTCGCCGGGCCGCCGCGGCGCAGGATGTTGTTGACGCGCAGGATCAGCTCGCGCGGGTCGAACGGCTTGGGCAGATAGTCGTCGGCACCGGCCTCGAGCCCGTTGATGCGGCTGTCGGTTTCCGACAGGGCGGTCAGCATCAGGATCGGCACGTTCTTTTCGGCCCGCAGCGCCTTGGTAAGGTCGACGCCGGTCTCGCCGGGCATCATGACGTCGAGCACAAGCAGGTCGAAGTCGAGGCCGGCGAGCTTGCGGCGGGCTTCGTCGGAATTGCCGGCGACGGTAACGCGAAAGCCGTTTTCGGTCAGATACTGCTTGAGAAGGTTGCGGATACGGGTGTCGTCATCGACCACAAGCAGATGCGGCGCGTCGTCATCGGGTGCGGCCGCATGATCGGGCCTTTCAATGCTCTCCATGGTTTTTCCCTGACATTTTTGCGGACCCAATGTCGATCTGAGTTCTCAGTTCCGGATTGACCATCGCTTCGAGGAAGCGTTCCACCGAGGCCCGTTCGGCGGATCCGGAATCTTCCAATGCAGCACGGATGCGGCGCGACTGTGGCCGCGCCAGCGCCAGCGCCAGCGCGCGACCCTTGGCCGTTGGATAGAGTTCGCGTTGGCGGCGGTCGCGCGGACCTTGCAACTGCACGACATGGTCGGTGTCGATCAACTGCTTGAGCACGCGCGCCAGGCTCTGTTTGGTGATCTTGAGCACGTCCAGCAGTTCGGCGACCGTCAGGCCCGGCCTGCGGTTGACGAAATGCAGCACCCGGTGATGGGCGCGGCCGAAGCCGTAATCGGCCAGGATCTGATCCGGATCGGAGGTGAAATCGCGATAGGCGAAGAAAAACAGCTCAATGAGGGCGAAATCGATGCCGTCCTCGACTGACATCGCGGTCCTGATTGGTTTCCCGGCTGCTTGGCTTCGATCCGTCATCGGTTCTCCATGGGGAAGAGAGATTATGTCAGTACTATTGACGTAATTTCCCCGCAATGGTAATTTTTGACAAGCTTTTGGGCGGATTGCGAACGAAAAGGCAAGCCAAGCCGGTTTTTTCCGGAACTTCCTGAGTTTGCCAGGGCGCGATTATCCGCTTACGCTTCGAGACACCGGCCGGCGTCTCCAACCACATGGCGCGGTCAAAAAAGAACACGTAACGATACAATGATATGCGGGCCGCGGCTCGCGGGAGGTTACCATGGCATCCGTTCCCTTCGACCAATTGGACGGCTTCATCTGGATGAATGGCGAGTTCGTCCAATGGGGCGACGCCAAGATCCACGTGCTGACCCACGGCCTGCATTATGCCAGCGCCGTCTTCGAGGGTGAGCGCGCCTATGGCGGCGAGATCTTCAAGCTCAACGAGCATACAGAGCGCCTGCATGAATCGGCGCGGCTGCTCGGCTTCAAGATTCCCTACTCGGTATCAGAACTCAACGATGCGTCCGCCACGCTTCTGAAGAAGCAAGGTTTTCAGGACGCTTATGTCAGGCCGATCGCCTGGCGCGGCAGCGAACAGATGGGCGTTTCGGCGCAGAACAACCGCATCAACTGCGCCATCGCCATCTGGCAGTGGCCGAGCTACTTCGATCCGGCGCAGAAGCTGAAAGGCATCCGCCTCGACATCGCGGAATGGCGTCGGCCCGACCCGCGCACGGCGCCGTCGAAATCGAAGGCCGCCGGCCTCTACATCATCTGCACCATGTCCAAGCACGCCGCGGAAGCCAAGGGCTATGCCGACGCCATGATGCTCGACTGGCGCGGCCAGGTCGCGGAAGCGACCGGCGCCAACATCTTCTTCGTCAAGGACGGCACGATCCACACACCCAAGCCCGACTGCTTCCTCGACGGTATCACCCGCCGCACGGTTATTGGCCTTGCCAAGGATCGCGGCCTGGAGGTGATCGAACGCGCCATCCTGCCGGAAGAACTCGAAGGCTTCGAACAGTGCTTCCTGACCGGAACGGCAGCGGAAGTAACGCCGGTTTCGGAGATCGGACCTTACCGATTCGAAGTCGGTGAAATCGCCAAGAACCTTATGAATGACTATTCTGCCGCCGTTCAGCCGAAGCACGCGATCGCCGCAGAATAACGAAAGTCACAGCTTTTCGCGCAAGCAGGGGCGGTTTTCGGGCCGCCCCTTTTATTTCAGCGTTTCTGCATTTGACTTTCCTCGATTTCGGCGTCTCCATAATGGTGTCGGCCCGGGAGGCTGGCAGCTATGGAGGGACTGGTAATATGGACATGAACACGCTTCTTCCGATCATCGTTCAGATCATTACAGGCATCATTGGTGGTCAGGCGGTCGGCGCGGCGATCAAGACGGCGGCGATGGGGCAGCTTCCTAAAATCCTGGCCGGAGCCATTGGCGGCGTCGGGGGCGCGGCGATCCTCGGCAGCCTGCTTGGCGGCGCGGTCGAGCCGGCGGCGGCAGCGGCTGCCACGAGCGGCCTGGGCAGCGCGCTCAACCTGCAAAACATCGTCGGCGGAGCCGGCGGCGGCGCGATCCTGACCGCCATTCTCGGTGCGGTCATGGGCGCCATGAAGAAGTAAGCCATTCAATCCTTGGCCTCTTTCAAATGGGCGGCCTCGGCCGCCCATTTCTGTTTTTGGACTGATCGAATGTTCGTCTTTCGGGTGGGTGCCCGTAACCCGCCGGAGCGGTTCCATGGTCTTACGGAAACGGCGAACCGCTCTACCTCTTTGTTGGCGCAATTCCGGACGGAAAACCGTTTCACACTTTTCCTGGAATTGCTCTACATCACGGCCAAGGGTTATCGAAAGGACGATCATGGGTCAGCTCAATGCCGGCATCGTGCCGGTCACGCCGTTCCAGCAGAACTGCACCATTCTGTTCGACGTGGACGACAAGCAGGGCGTCGTCGTCGATCCCGGCGGCGACATCGACAAGGTGCTGACGGTGCTGAAGGACAATGCAATCTCGGCCGGTGCGATCTGGATCACGCATGGCCATATCGACCACGCCGGCGGCGCCATGGAGCTGAAAGAGGCGCTCGGCATCGAGATCATCGGGCCGCATGAAGCCGACAAGCTGTTGCTCGACAATCTGGAAGCCCAAGGCAGGCGTTATGGCATCGACGGCTCGCGTAATTGCGTGCCCGACCGATTCCTCACCGAGGGCGAGACGGTGTCGTTCGGCGGCCATGTGTTCGAGGTGCTGCATTGCCCCGGCCATGCGCCCGGCCATGTCGTTTATTACAATCGCGCGGCCAAGTTCGCCCATGTCGGCGACGTGCTGTTTCGCGGTTCGGTCGGCCGAACCGACCTGCCGGGCGGCGATCACGCGGCGCTCATCGTCTCGATCAAGGAAAAACTGTTGCCGCTCGGCGATGACATCGGCTTCATCTGCGGCCATGGCCCCGGCGGCCGTTTCGGCGAGGAGCGGCGGACCAATCCGTTTCTGACCTAAATTCCTGTTTGGAAGGTTGGCCTGCCCCTTGCTTGCTTGCCTGCTTGCCTGCCTGCCGGCATCCACATCTCCTTCCGCTCATGGAGCCGAACAACAAAAAAGCGCTGACCTCGCGGACAGCGCTTTTTTGTTTTGGGGCAGGGAAGCCCTAGTTTAGTTGGCAGTGCAGAAATGCTGCTCGCCGTCATTGCCGGTGAACGTGCCGGTGCGGGCGTTGAACGTGCGGTAGCGGTCCGAGCAGTAATCGTACCAGTCACGCGTCCACGGCTCGGCGTAGCCTTCATTGTAGACAACCCTCGGCTCCGCATAGTAGCGGCGGACCGGGGCAGGGCGCGGTCGCACTTCGCGATAATATTCGTCGTCGTACCCGTTGTCGTAGCTGGGCG
Source organism: Mesorhizobium sp. M0587 (assembly GCF_040320945.1). Taxonomy (NCBI): domain Bacteria; kingdom Pseudomonadati; phylum Pseudomonadota; class Alphaproteobacteria; order Hyphomicrobiales; family Phyllobacteriaceae; genus Mesorhizobium; species Mesorhizobium sp. M0587. The sequence continues at coordinate 20,096 of NZ_JAMYQP010000034.1, read as the reverse complement.
GCTGGTCATTGGCCAACGCGCCGCCGATGAGCGCGCCGGCCGCGAGGCCGAGGACGCCGGCGGCAATCGCATCGCCGTCGCCGTGATGGCCGTGACGGCGCCAGTCACCCGCGTTGGCCACGGGCAGGGTGGCGAGCGTGGTGGCAACCACGGCAGCCGACAGCACGGCTGTCTTGAAAATCCGGTTCATATCGATCTCCTTCGTGCCGGCCCCCTATGACTTTCGGGGATGCGGTCCGGCTTTACGAAGGACTAATATGAGACCGTGGCTGAACGGGGGCTGAACGGGTTTTTATCTGTCACGCCCGCCATATGACGAAAAATTACGCGCTCCGGGGGGGGCGGACCCTGGCCTGCTGGAGCGACGTCGTTCGGCTTAGCCGATCGACAGATTGACGGCCTTCGGACCCTTGCCGCGTTTGTCCGGCTCGGTGTCGAATGTGACTTTCTGCCCATCTTCGAGACCGGGAAGACCCGACGCCTGCACGGCCGAAATATGGACGAAGACATCCTTCGCGCCATCATCCGGTGTGATGAAGCCGAAGCCCTTGGCGTGGTTAAAGAATTTGACGGTGCCGGTCTGCGGCATGGGAAGCTCCCTTTGATCCCATAAACTCCAGTCTCGGGCCGGCAGATGCCCGAATGGAAATTTGTCCTTTATTTTAGCGTCATCGGCAAGAGAAAGTTTTGCGGGCACTTATGCTGCGCCGCGACATGAAAAAGGCGCGCCGAAAATCGCCGCGCCTTTCAAAAATCTGTTCGCGTGTCCAAGCCTTGGTCAAGGCCCTGGAGTCTCGTTCGCACATCCCACAGGACGTGCGGCGCGCCGGTGCTCAGGCTGCGCGGAGATTGACCGCCTTCGGGCCCTTGCCCATGCGATCCGGCTCGACGTCGAAGGTGACCTTCTGGCCGTCGACCAGCGTGCGCAGGCCCGAGGCCTCGATCGCTGAAATGTGGACGAACACGTCCTTGGCGCCGCCGTCGGGCGTGATGAAACCGAAGCCTTTGGTCGCGTTGAAGAATTTAACGGTGCCGGTCTGGGCCATTGGGGAAACTCCTTCACCCGTTCAGTCTTGGTGGTCCTGCCCGCCACCTGGCGTCGAGGGCAGTTCCCGGTGGTTGCTTCGGCAGTCATGCATTGGCGCATGGTCAAACCCCCCGCCGAAAAACGGGGCCGTCAGAGATTCACAGTATCGGGGAAAGGTCGTCCAAAACGTTCCGCTCTCCGGGTCGCAAATGCCCGAACACGGAATTTATCGCACGGAAACGTGAAGGTTGCAAGATAGCGCCGTGGGCTGCCCTAATAGGCGTATCCCGACGCATAAATCGACCGATCCGAGCGTCGACCGGCCGCAGATAGGCCCCTGCGCCGGATGGGTCATCGGCCCACGGGCACAATCACGCATGGGCCAGGGATGGCTGGCGAACGCGCGACCGATGCGCGCCAGGCTCCAGCCGCAGCTTCCGCGAACTGCAAACGAGGATTGCATTTGGCAAGAGAATGGCGAGGATCGCGATCGGGATGGAATAGAGGGAGAGATCAACATGAAATTTCCGACGGCACTTTGTTCCCAGCAAAGTTTTGCCATCCTGTTGTTGTCGTCAATTCTTGCCGCTTGCACCGTGGTCGTCGATGATGGACCGGGACCGCGCCCGCGTCCGCCAAGGCCCGAACCGCAATACTGCACCAAGCAATACGAGCCGGTCTGCGCAAGGCGCGGCGGCGATCGCCAGACCTTCGCCAATAGCTGTCTTGCCGACCGTGCCGGCTACCGCATCGTGCGCGATGGTCCGTGCCGCGATGGTGGCGGTGGCGAAGAGCAGACGTTCTGCACCCGCGAATACGCTCCGGTGTGCGCCCGCCGGCATGGCGAGCTGCGCAGCTTCCCCAACGCCTGCGAAGCCCGCGCCGCGGATTACCGCATCGTCGGCGATGGACCATGCTGAGAGGCGGTCTGCCTTGCCTTCTCCGAAACTCCGGAGAAGGCAGATGCTGGTTACGGTCCGATAGATCTTCTCCGGTATGAAGTTTATGGGGCCCATGCGGCAAACGTCGCTTCTCTACGCCGGACAGGCCTCATCGGCAGGGCCGGCATACAGCTCTCCGCCGTTCTCATCGGAAATGCGCAGGCGGTCGAGGATCCTGCGGCATGGCCAGAGTGTGAAATAGTGCGATGGCCCCTTGCGCAGGTTCGGCACTTCCAGCGACACCCTGTCGGGCGTGGCTTCGTTGGCGTCGCGCGATCGGTAGAACTCGCTGACGAAGTTCAAGTAGGCTCCGTGGTAGCGCGCGCGGGCAGTTCGTAGTCCGCCGCCTCACAACAGTTGGCGACGGAGAGGGCACGAAGCGCGCCCACACGAGGCGCTCCTGGCGCCCCTGGGGCTGTCAGCCCTTGGACTTCGGCTTCAGGCTGCTCTCGGCCTGCTTGACTGACGAACCAAACGGGGAGGCAGGCTTGGCCACGACCTTATCCTTCTTCGGCTTGCGCGTTTCGCGGTTGCTTCGCTGTTGACCCTTGGACATTTGGCGCTCCTGATGCGTGTTGACTTGGCGTACGGTGGGGCCTCAGACAACCGGATTGTCAGTGACAACCGGATCGTCTCAGACAACCGGATTGTCGACCGGTTCGAGATTGTCTTCCGTGGTGACCCGCTCGTGCGTCTCCTGCTCGCTGCGGATGCGGTATTGCGGCGAGCCGTCCTTGACCGGCAGCCTGCTTTTGATCTGGAACAGTTCCGCGGTCTTCTGGACGAGGCCGGTGCGGCTCTTCATGCGCACTGTCTGGCCGATGACGAAGAGGTGTGCGGGTGTGTCGGTGCGCGGGCGCGCATTCTGCTGGAAACGGATCATGCTGCGTTCTCCCGGTCGCGCTTCAGCGCTGTTTCGAGTTCGAGGTAATCGATGGCGACAAGCTGGCTGGTGGTCGATCGTTTCACCGCCCTAGCCGGCAGATGGATGAAGGTGGCGACGCGGCGCCAGGCAAGCCGCGACATGCCCTCGATCAGCTCTTCGTCGTGATCGATGTCGTAGTCGCCGGCCGGCAGCTGTCCTTCCAGTCCGCCAAGCACGAAGGGTGCTGCGAAATGCGCGATGGAATGGGTGGTGCGGTCCGGCATGTCTTACCGTGATACTCTCCGGGGTTGATGCTTTCGCGGTATCAGTCGGAGGTGTCTTACGCGTCGCGGCGGCATGTAAAGCAGCGGTACTGAAAGCAAAAAAGCGGGGACGTTCCCCGCTTTCCTATTTCCGGCAATCGCTGGAAATAGGCCGCTTTCGAGAGCTGCCAGTACATCCGTGGTCAGCGTTCATAGAATTCGGCCTGTTCAGATCAGTTGCAGATTGGCGGCCGACTCGCGGCCCTTGGTGTCACGTTCCAACTCGAATTGCAGCTTCTGGCCTTCGGCAAGGCCGGGAAAGCCGGCGCGCTCCAGCGCGCTGACATGGACGAAAACGTCCTTGCCGCCATCGGTCGGCTGAATGAAGCCGAAGCCCTTCTGGCCATTGTAGAATTTTACGGTTCCGGTGTTCATGGGTGTCTTTCGAAGAATGAGAGATGATCGCCGAGCCGCGCGCCCGGTATCGATGATCTGGAGTGAGACTGGCGGATCGACAATTTCTGACGCCGCGAGATGCCAATTCTGGCCAAAGCGATTTTATGAAGATAGGCTCTTGTCGCAATTTAATCAAGGCTATTTGAAAGAAAATCGGATTTTATTAAAAAAATTCTTGGTGTAAACGTCAGAAAAATGATGATATAAATCCGGCAACTTCAAGAAATTGTTTGAAGATAAAGCAGGAATATTTCTCAATATAGTTTAATTTTATTCTTCGATGAAAGGGATGAGTCTTATGATTTCCGTAAGAGCACCGGCGGGCCCCGCCGCAATGATCACGCCGACCGCAAATCCGGCGATGGTAAAACCGGCCGTAATCCAGTCGCTGCGGCTGGCTGTCAGGAGCGACGAGGCGGCAAGGCAAAGGATTGCCGACACCGATGGAACGGTCCGGCGCGCCAGGCAGGTGGCGGAGACCAACCGGCTGATTTGATCTCTTCCGGTTGACGGAAAGGGCGAGACACCAAGCGAAGCCTTGAACCTGCCGCGGCAATGGCCTAGATCGGTTCATCGTTTCACTGAAACGCCGAACCGCTCTAGCTCTTTGTTTTGGCGCAATTCCCAAGGGAAAGCGCTGTGCGCTTTTCCCGGGAAAAGCGTTTCACACTTTTCCTGGAATTGCTTTAGATCGCGGCAGGCGGAAAAACACGGCAGGTTTCCCATCAACAGAGATCAGAGAAGAGCGGCGGGCGCCAATTCAGGCTCAGGCGGTCAACCGCCGCTGGGGCTCGACCAGTATGTGCAGCAGGCGCTGCAGCTGCATCAGGCTGGCCGGCGCCCTGAGGCCGAGGCAATCTACCGGCAGGTGCTGGCGCGCAAGGCCAATCACGCCGCCGCGGCGCATTTCCTGGGATTGCTGCTGCACCAGACCGGACGCGGCGCCGAGGGGCTGGATCTCATCGAGCAGTCGGTGCGCTTGCAGCCGGGGAATCCCGACTTTCAAAACAATCTTGGCACCGTGCTGCGCGACCTCGGCCAGGTGGCCGCCGCCGTCGATTGCTTCCGCAGAGCGGTGGCGCTGCGGCCCGACCAATTGGCGGCGCGCGACAATCTCGGCTCATCGCTGAAGCAGCTCGGCCAGTTCGAGGGCGCCGAGGATATTTATCGCGGCACGGTCGGGCGCAATCCCTTCCATGTCCGCGCGCGCATCGGGCTTGCCGAGACGCTGCAGGAAGCCGGGCGCCTGGACGAAGCATTGGCCGTCTTCCGCGAGGCGCTGTCGATCCGGCCCAAGGATGCCGACCTGCTGCACGGGCTGGGCGTCGGGCTGATGGAAAAGGGCAAGCTCGACGAGGCGGCCGATCTGTTCCGGCAGGCGCTGGCGGTCGACCCCGGCATGGCGAGAGCCTGGCTGATGCTGACGCAGGTCAAGCGCCAGAAGGAGCGCGACGCCGAACTGGCCGGCATGGAGGTCCAACACGCCAAGGCACCACAGGACAGCGTGGCGCGCATGCAGCTTTCCTTCGGTCTCGGCAAGGCCAATGACGACCTCAAGGATTATCCGCGTGCCTTCGACTATTTCGCCGAAGGCAACGCGATCCGCCGCAAGGGCATCGACTACGACAAAGCCAGGACGCGGGCCGAGTTCGAGGCGATGAAGGCGACCTTCGACGCCGCCTTCTTCGAAAAGCACAGGCCGAGTTCAATCAGCGACGACACGCCGATCTTCGTCGTCGGCATGCCGCGCTCCGGCACGACGCTGGTCGAGCAGATCATCGCCAGCCATCCCCAGGTCTATGGTGCGGGCGAGCTCAGCATCCTGAAGACGGTGGTCGGCAAGCAGTTTCCACTGACGATGAAGGGCGGCTTCCCCCCAGGCATCGCGGACATGCCCGACAAGGTATTCGCCGAGGCTGGCGAGGCCTATCTCGACATGCTGCATGCCCGCTATCCCGGCTTCAAGCATGTCACCGACAAGATGCCCGGCAACTTCCTGCTGATCGGCTTCCTGCACCTGATGCTGCCGAAGGCGAAGATCGTCCATTGCGCGCGCGACGCGGCGGCGACGTGCCTGTCGATCTACAAGGTGCATTTCCGCGGCGACAGCCACCGCTACGGCTACGATCTCGGCGAACTCGCCGATTTCCACAACCTCTACACCGACATCATGGCGCATTGGCGCGCCGTGCTGCCCGGCGTCGTGCACGATGTTCGCTACGAGGATTTCGTCGCCGACCAGGAAGGGCAGACCCGGGCGCTCATTGCCCATCTCGGCCTGCCGTGGAACGATGCGGTGCTGTCGTTCCACGAGACCGACCGGCCGGTGCGCACCGCTTCCGCCGCGCAAATCCGCCAGCCGATGTATCAGGGATCGGTCGACCTGTGGAAGCGCTATGGCGATCGGCTCAAGCCGCTGCTGGACAAGCTGGATTAGCGACTTGTCACAGATTGGCCGAAGCGACGGAGGCTCAGGCCAATCTCCAACGTCTACGATCTGGCAACCCTCGCGTTGCGCCAGTTGGTCCTTTTGCTGAAATCGAGCGCCGGGCCGGCAGGGATGCAACCCGGCGCTGGCGAGCAGATCGCTCCCCGGGGACAGGGAATGCTGCTCGTTGAACTTACTTCACCGGTGCGTTCATCGCCCAGGCCACGCCGAACGGATCGTTCAGCTGACCCCAGCGGTCGCCCCAGAACATCACCTGCAGCGGCGTGACGATTTCGCAGCCGGCATCGACGGCGCGTTGCCACCAGGCATCGATGTTGTCGTCCTGGAGATGCAGCTGCAGCGTGTAACCCTGCGGCTTTTGATGCGGATGGCCGTGCTCGGGATAGGCATCGCAAAGCATCAGCGTCGAGCCGTTGACATAGAGATGGATATGCATGGTGCGGCCCTGTTCGTCGGCCGGATAGGCAAAGACCTGCTCGGCGCCGAAGGCCTCGCGGTAGAACTCGGCGGCCTTGAAGGCGCCGTCCACCTGGAGATAGGGGGTCAATCCGCCGAGCACCTTGGCGCTTGGCTGAACGGGGGTCTGGTCGGTCATTGCGTGTTCCTCTTCACGTTGGTTTGGCCTTGCCACCAAAAGACGGATGAGTCCGCGGCAATCCTACATGGTCGCCGAACTAATTTCGAAGCCCGGGCCGGGAGAGACCAGGCAAGCGGCGGGATTGAAAGACGGGCACCTTCGTCGGCTGGACGCGATCATATGACCTTGGCCGAGAAGATGGTTGCGCGCCGGCTGTTCCGCGTGTCGAGAATATCCGGAAAGCCGATGTCCTTGCGCAATTCGGCGGGCAGCGAAAGCAGGATGCGTTCGCTGCGGTGGCGGGCGCGCGCCGCCGCATATTGGGTTGCGATGCGACCGATGGATGACAGGACCGACATGGTAGTTCTCCCTGGGTTGGCGCCGGCATCATCGTGTCGGCATCCCAAGGACGAGGCAGGTTCAGGCGATCCGACAGGTTGTCGAAATTTTTCTCACGACGTTTGATTTCTCATTCGAGCGCAACGGCCTACGCAACCTTGAGCGTCGGAATAGCTGAAACATCAACCTCACGCTCAGCATGCCAGGCATCGAAAGCTGCCTGCATTCGAAGCCATATCGCAGCGCCGTCGCCAAACAGCTTCCCAAGGCGGGCGGCCACAGCCGGCGAAACCGGCTTCTTTTCGCGGATGATGTCGTAGAGTTGCTGCCGGGAGATCCCGAGCAGATTTGCAATTTCCACCTTGGTCTTTCCGGTTGCCGGGATAATGTCCTCAAGCAGCGCTCCCGGGTGGGAGGGGCAGCGCTCGATCGGACGCGTCGGCTCGTGCACGCTCATAGGTCGAACTTCTCCAATCTGGCCGCCTCAGTGATACTGCTCGAAATCGACGCGGGCGGCGTCCTTGCCGTCGAATTCAAACGTAATGCACCACGGTCCGTTGACGTGGACGGCGTAGCGGATCGGATCGAAGCCCTTCAGCGGGTGGAAGTCGAAGCCGGGAAGGTTCATCTCCTCCGGCTTCTCTGAAGCTTCCAGACGGTCAAGCCGGACAAGAATGCGCTTGTGCATCTTGGCGTCGATCTTGCCGGTCTTCCCGGTTTGAAAGAGGTCCGACAGCGCCTTGTTCCTGAAGGACTTGATCATGACGTATGTAAACAGATCGCTTACACAATTCAAGGGCTGTAAGCGGATAATTTACAAACCGACCTACCCCGCCGCTTCGGCCACCGAACGAAAGAATTCCTCGGGGTCCTCGACTTCGGTCAGCCGCCGCTTCTCGATCAGCCAGAAGCGGTTGCCGATGGCGCGGATGAAGGAGCGGTCGTGCGAGGCGAGCACGCAGCTCGCCTGATGGGCGAGCAGTTCGGCTTCCAGCGCTTCCTGGCCGTCGATGTCGAGATGGTTGGTCGGCTCGTCGAGCAGGTAGAAATTGGGGTTGGCGAGCCTCAGCACCAGCATCATCAGCCGCGCCCTCTGGCCGCCGGACAGCACACCGATCCTGCGCTCCTGCATCTCGATGCTAACCCCGGCGCCGGCAAGCAGCGAGCGGGCGCGCTGCTCGCCGACATCGGTGCGGCGCGAGACCATCGCCAGCGGCGTGTCGTCGCCGCTGATGCCGGACAGTGCCTGGTCGCTGTAGCCGAGCACCGTCGACGGCGTCACCTTGAGGTTCCGCACCGTGTCGGGATCGAGGATGGCGTTGCGGATCAACGTGATGAAGCGCGACTTGCCGACGCCGTTGCGGCCGAGCAGCACGATGCGGTCGGCCTGGCAGATGTGGCGCTTGCCGGTCCTGAACAGCAGCGTGCCGTCGGGCGTTTCCACTTCCGCGTCGTCGAGCGTGATCAGCACCTTGGCATGCGTGCCGCGATTGGCGAGCCTGATGGCGCCCGCCGATTTTTCGCGATGCGCCGGCGCCGCGGCGTCCTCCAACCGCTCCGCCCGCTGGTTGAGCTGTTTGGTCTTGACCGTCAGCAGATCGCTGCCCGAATTGATGCCGATGTTGTTGAGCTTGGCGGCCTGCCGGCGCAGTTGCTGCGCCACCTTCATATCGCGCTGGAATTTGCGCTCGGTCGAGGCGTCTAGCTCGTCCATTGCATCCCTTGCGCGGGAGTAGGGGAGGGAAAACACCGGCGACTGGTCCGGGCGCAGGAACAGGGTGCGGTTGGTGGTGGCGTCGAGGAAGGCACGGTCGTGGCTGGCGATGACGACCGGCACTTCACGCGGCAGCGTATTCAGCCAGGTTTCAAGCTGGCTGATGCGGGCAAGGTCGAGATGGTTGGTAGGCTCGTCGAGCAGCAGCACGTCGGGATCGGTAACCCAGACGCGGGCAATCAGCGCCAGCCGCTGCCAGCCGCCGCTCAGGGCCTGCATTGGCCGCTCGCGAATCGGCTCGGGCACGTCGAGTGAATCCAGCACCACATCGACCCGCCACATCTCGCTTTCGGCCTGGTCCGGCGGCAAGGCATCGGCCACCACTTGGTGAAAGGTGCGGCCAAGCAGGGCAGGGGGAACGGACTGCTCGACATGGCCGACGCGCAAGCCGCGCGTGCGGGTGATGTCGCCAAAGGTCGGTTCCATCTCGCCGGTCAGGCATTTGAGCAAGGTCGATTTGCCACGACCATTGGCGGCAACGATGCCGAGCCGGTCGCCGGTGCCGATGGTGAGGTCGAGATTGGAGAAGAGCGGCGCACTCATGGTGACGCCGAGGGATTTGAGGCTGATCAGGGCCATTTGATTTCTCTGGTCTTGCCGGAATCCGGCTCAATGCACTTTGACGGTGCGCGTGCCGGCCAGCAGGCTCGGCGTTGCGGCACCACGAAGGCAGACCAAAAAATCGAAGCGGGAAAACCCGGACCGTCCCTAGTCAGCCCTGCAAGCAAGCTCGCAGGGCAGAAATTGGGCCACGCTGACGATGGTGATCAATAAACACGCAGCCCTCCTTTCAAGACGTTTGAGTGTGGTGACTGGTTATACCAAAGGCGGGGCGGAGGGCAAGGGTGCCGCTTTCACGCGCCGCGGGAAGGGATCCAGCACCAGTATGCAGCCGCCGATGATCGCCGCCGCGCCGAAGCCCTGGACGATGGTTAGCGACTCGCCGAGCACGACCGTGCCGACCAGCACCGCAATCACGGTGACCGCGAACTCGACGCTGATCGTCCTGGTGGCGCCGATGCTGGCAACCAGCCGGAAATAGACGACGTAGGTCATCGCGCTCATCACGCAGGCGAGAATGGCAAGATGGAGGAAGTCGATGGCGCGCGGCATCGCCGGCACCGGCACGGCGAGAAGCAGCGGCAGGGTCATCAGCCCGCCGAGCAGGAAGGCGGCGCTGGTGAGTTCGAGTGAGCCCGCCGAGCGCAGATGACGGTTGGCGTAGTTGCTGCCGAAGGCGGCCGAGAACGAACTGAAAAGCGAGGCGGCGCAGCCGAGCGCGAAGGAGGCGGTGACCGGCATTGCGGGGAAGCCAACCAGAACGACAATACCGGTGGCACCGAGCAGAAGCCCAGCCAGCCCGCGAATGGTGATGCGCTCAAGCCCCCACAACTGGCTAATGATCATCGAGAACAGCGGGATCGCGGTAACGAGGATCGCCGCCATGGCCGTCCCGATGCGCGGCGTGGCATAGGACAGGCCGATCAGCTGCGCGGCGACCGTCGTCGCGCCGACCACGGCGAAGTGCCGCCAGCCGGCGCTGAAATCGAGCCTGCGCCGGGTCGCGGCGGCCAGCAGAAAGAGTGTGATGCCGGCGGTCAGCGACCGCAGCGTGACCGCGCCGACCCAGCCAAAGGCATGCACCACTTTGAGCAGCACCAGGAACGACAATCCCCAAGTGACGGCCAGGAAGACGTAGGCGGCGATGTCCTTGGGTTTCATGGGTGTGGTGGCTGGTGAGAGGTTGGCTTCCGGAGTGGAAGCCGTGCGGTCGACCTACCGTTTCCGCATGCTCGCTGCAAGGGCGTGCGCATCGTGCAGGAGGGGAGTTGCCGGTTACGCTGGGTTGGCGGTACAGCGCGCCCCCTCTGTCCTGCCGGACATTTCCCCGCCGAGGGGAAATCGGATGACACGACTGCTTTCGCTTAGTTTTCAACGGAGAAAAGAAAGCGCTTGCGGCGGAAGCTGCCAATCTCCCCTCTCGTTGGGGAGATGTCCGGTCCACCCTCCGCAGCTGCAGCGCAGCTGCTGCGGAGGACGGGCAGGACAGAGGGGGGCGCGAAGGATCGCTACCGTCCCGGCCTGCCCGTCTTCCCCGGCCGCCGTTTCTCGCGGCGGGCATCGCCCGGATCTTCGTAGGAGCCGATGCCAGCGCGCTGGCGCACGATTGGTTTGTCGTCGCGTTCCTTCGCGCCCCCCTCTGTCCTGCCCGACATCTCCCCCACGAGGGGGGAGATTGGCTGTGGCTTGGCAGGCACCTTTCCTTCGACCGGTTTTTCGGTCCGCCGCACGGTCATTTCATCGAGCGAGTTCTTCTTGAACAGCGGTTTGGTGGCGTCACCGGGAATGCCGAAGTCGGAGCCGTGTGCTTCTTCGACCGACTGTTTCTTGAACAGCGAACGGGAGACCGCACCGGCCGGCGTCGGCATGTCGGTACCCGGACCCATGTCGTCAATGGAGGGTTTGGCGAAAAGCGGCTTCTTCACCGGCACCGCGCCATCGGCGCCCATTTCGTCAAGCGCCGGCTTGCGGAAGAGGTTGGGCCGGGCAGCCTTGACTGCCTCTTCGCCGGCGCGTGCTTCGTCGAGCTTGCGGAAACGCTCCTGTTCTTCTGCTGTACGATGCTTGGCCACGCCCTTGTTGTGCTTGCCCTTTTCGCGGCCCGAGACCGGGCTTTCCATGTCGGCATATTTGGCCAGCGGATCGTCGGAGATCGACAGTTCCATCTCGCGCAACCGCTTGATCTCGTCGCGGATGCGCGCCGCTTTCTCGAAGTCGAGATTGGCGGCGGCGTCGCGCATCTGTTTTTCCATCGCGTCGAGATGGGCCTTGAGATTGTTGCCCATCATGGCGCCGGCGCTGTCGGTGAACTGCGAAATATCGGCGCGGACATGGTCCTTTTCGTAGACCGAGTCCAGAATGTCGGAGATGCGCGACTTGACCGATTCCGGGGTGATGCCGTTGGCCGCGTTCCATTCCATCTGCTTCTCGCGACGGCGGTTGGTCTCGGCCATCGCCCGCTCCATCGAACCGGTGACCTGGTCTGCGTAGAGGATGACCTTGCCGTCGACGTTGCGGGCGGCGCGGCCGATAGTCTGGATCAGCGAGGTCTCAGAGCGCAAAAAGCCTTCCTTGTCGGCGTCGAGAATGGCGACGAAGCCGCATTCGGGGATATCGAGGCCTTCGCGCAAAAGGTTGATGCCGACCAGCACGTCGAAGGCGCCGAGGCGCAGATCGCGCAGGATCTCGATGCGCTCCAGCGTATCGATGTCGGAATGCATGTAGCGGACGCGCACGCCCTGTTCGTGCAGGTACTCGGTCAGGTCCTCGGCCATGCGCTTGGTCAGCACGGTGACCAGCGTGCGGTAGCCGGCCTTTGTGGTCTCGCGAATCTCGCCGACGACATCGTCAACCTGGCTTTTCGCCGGACGCACCTCGACCGGCGGGTCGATCAGGCCGGTCGGACGGATGACCTGCTCGGCGAAGACGCCGCCGGCCTGTTCCATTTCCCAGCCGCCCGGCGTCGCCGAGACGGCGACGGAGAGCGGCCGCATGGCGTCCCATTCCTCGAAGCGCAGCGGCCGGTTGTCCATGCAGGACGGCAGCCGGAAGCCGTATTCGGCCAGCGTCGCCTTGCGCCTAAAGTCGCCGCGATACATGCCGCCGATCTGCGGCACGGTGACATGGCTTTCGTCGATGAAGACCAGCGCATTGTCGGGAATGTATTCGAACAGCGTCGGCGGCGGATCGCCAGGCTGGCGGCCGGTGAGATAGCGTGAATAGTTCTCGATGCCGGCGCAGGAGCCGGTCGCTTCCAGCATCTCCAGGTCGAAGCGGCAGCGCTGTTCCAGCCGTTGTGCCTCGAGCAGGCGGCCGGCGCGCTCAAGCTCGACCAGCCGCTGCTTGAGCTCTTCTTTGATCGACTTGATCGCCTGGTTCAGGGTCGGGCGCGGCGTCACATAGTGCGAGTTGGCGTAGATCTTGACGCTCTTCAGCTCGCCGGTCTTCTGGCCGGTCAGCGGGTCGAACTCGGTGATCGCCTCGATCTCGTCGCCGAACATCGAGATGCGCCAGGCGCGGTCTTCCAGGTGGGCGGGAAAGATTTCGATCGTGTCGCCGCGCACGCGGAACGAGCCGCGGACGAAATTGATGTCCTGGCGCTTGTATTGCTGGGCGACGAGGTCGGCGAGCAGAGCGCGCTGGTCGAGCCGGTCGCCGATCTGCATCTGGAAGGTCATCGCCGTATAGGTCTCGACCGAGCCGATACCGTAGATGCAGGACACGGAAGCGACGATGATGACGTCGTCGCGTTCGAGCAGCGAGCGCGTCGCCGAATGGCGCATGCGGTCGATCTGCTCGTTGATCGAGGATTCCTTCTCGATGAAGGTGTCGGTGCGCGGGACGTAGGCTTCAGGCTGGTAATAGTCGTAGTAGGAAACGAAATACTCCACCGCATTTTCCGGGAAGAATTTCTTGAACTCGGAATAGAGCTGCGCGGCCAGCGTCTTGTTGGGTGCCAGGATCAGGGCAGGACGTTGCGTCTCCTCGATCACCTTGGCCATGGTGAAGGTTTTACCCGAGCCGGTGACGCCGAGCAGCACCTGGGTGCGGTCGTTGTTGTCGATGCCTTCGACAAGATCCTTGATGGCGGTCGGCTGGTCGCCGGCCGGCTCGAAGTCCGACACCATCTTGATGGCGATGCCGCCTTCCGATTTCTCGGGCCGGTCCGGGCGGTGCGGCGTCCACAGGACGCCGTCCTTGTGCAGCGGATTGCCCGATTCGATCAATGCCGACAGCGCAGCCACCGTCGCGGTGACGCCGCTCGACGTCATCGTCTCGGCTTCTTCCAGCGAGACATCGAGGCCGGCGACGGGGTTGAGGCCGGCGGCCGCCCGCTCCCTGGCCGAGGCGGCGCCGCCCATCGACGTACCGCGTGCGGTGCGCCCGGCTGCGGCCGAGCGCTCGGGGATCTTCTTCGACTTGGCGCTGTCCTTCCCCCTTGAGGGGAGGGTGGTGGCGGAGCCGCCGGGTGGGGTCGGTTCGACCGGGCTCGACGCTTCTTTGTGTCGAGCGCTTCCTTTGCCGACCCCCTCTGTCGCCTTCGGCGACATCTCCCCCTCGAGGGGGGAGATTAGGTGTCCCTCGCGTTCGGCTTCCTGCTCGATCTGGTCGGCCCAATCGGCGATCGAGCCGGCCAGCGGCGTGCCCGACAGATCGGGCTGCGGCATCTCGGCGAAGCCACCCTTGTGCAACGGCTCCGACGCGTCGAGGAAATCGGTCAGCGGGCTGCGCCGCTTCGGCGCGGCGCGGTCGTCATTCGCCGTCGGCGGCGTTCTTTTACCAGGGGATTTGGCCATGTGCCGAATATGGGAGGTCTTGGCCAAAATGGAAAGAGCGCGGTGGCGAGAGGCGTACCGAACAACTCGGCTCCTGACAGTAGGCTGTCAGGAGCAGGCGGGAAGGTTCGGCCGAATGCCTGTCGGTATTACGCGCCCCTGGCGGCGGACGCGACCCGCGTCGGCGAAGACGACAGGCGCGGCACGACGACGAGGCGCTTGATCTTGCCCTTCTTGAAGGCGGCGAGGAAACGCGCATAGTCCTTGAAGGCGACACAACCACTGGACTGGGCGTAGCGGCCCCGAAGCAGGTAGGTGTGGGCCAGAAAGCCGTCGCGATTGTATTTGTTGCGGCCATCGACCGGTGTCAGGCGCAAGGCTTCGACACCATGAAAGCGCGACTCGCGCAGCGACAGATTGTAGGTGTTGGGCGGTGTCGGTCCGCGGTTCTTCTGGTCGGCATAGCGCGGCTGGTCCACCATGGCGCCCACGCCCGAATGCGCCTCGAGCCTCGAGCCGTCAGGCATGTAGACGGTCCCGGCGCTGATGTCGTAGACGGCGACGCCATTGCTGGCACCGCTCGTGGACCCTGGCGAGTTGAACAGGTTCTTGAATGCCCGGCCGAGGCCGCCCGCAGGCGTATCCGGCTTGGCATAGGCCAACGCGTCGCCGCCATCGGCCGGCCGACCTTGCCGGATTGGCTTTGTCGGCTGGGCTTGCTGGACCGGCTTTGCCTGAGGCTCCGGCTTCTGCTGCGCGACGTTGGGCTGTTGAGCCGGCTTGTCCTGCTCCACGGACTTCGATGGCTCCGGCTTGTCGTATTGCGGGCGACGGGTTGGCAGCGGCACATCGTCGGTGAGCGCGTCCGGCAGCGAGGCGGCATCGCCGGGTTGGTTCTGCTGGGTTTCGACAGGCGAAACCGCGACATCGGCCGAGGATTCGGTCATCGGCAGCGGCGAGGCGAACGCCTCGTCCTCGACCGGCAGCGATTCGACGAGGGGGAGCGCCAATTGCGAGTCGCTTGGCGTTTCCGACTGGGCAAAGCCCGTAGGCAAGGGCGCGGTCTGCACGACGGCGGAGCCGGTGTCCATCCGCGCGAAGCGTTCCGCTGCCGGAGCCGGCATATCGTCCGACAGGCTGGCCACCATGTTGGCGGGTGGCCCCAGGGACGCCTGCGCGACTTGCGGCGCGGCGCGGGAAATCAGGGGTCGGGCGTCGGCTGTGACGGCAGGTTTGCCGGTACTGGCGAAGGCAGCGGCGAGTTTGCTCGGCGACAGCGACGCTTCCATGCGTTCGAAACGCTCCTGCGATTTCGACTTTGCCACAGGGGCTGGCTTTGCCTGCGCCACGAGGCGCGCGGATTTTTCGGTATGAGGGCTCAGCCGGGCCAGCTTGAAGCAGCTGGCGCCGCATTGCACGGCATGGTCGTGCAAGGCCTGCGCGCCGCCATGGGCATTGGCCAGCACGAACGGTGCCGAGGATCTCAGGAAACGCTGCTTCAGCGGATCGGCCAGGGCCAGCGATCCCGGCGTCGACAGCGTCTGCGGCAGGCCGCCTGATGTCGCCGACAACGAGGCGCCGACGGAACTCAGCCCAGCCATGGTGCCGATCAGCCACAGGCCCACGGCGGCGCTGACGCCGGGCACCGCGATCCAGCGGACGATCCGTTCAGGGGTGAAGGAGGAGGAACGTGGCGCGTCGCAAGCGGTTTCGCCCTGCCAACGCTGGTCCCCGACAATTTTCTTACTCAAGAACGCCATACACCAATCTTGCTCCAATCGGCTCCCACGTCCGCGGCTGTGATAGCCGCGACGACCATTCTGTGAGTGATCCCAGGTGGTCCCCGACGCGTTTGCCGCGCCTGTCGTTAGTTGCCGACTGCTTCAAAATATGGACAAAGTTGGTTAACCAATCCCTCTCAAAACCAAACGAGAGACGTGGACTTTGTGCCAAAGAAGGCTTGTCCACGACCATGAACGCGGTATTGCAGCCCATCCAAGGCTGTTTTGCTGCCCGCTTTTGACGCCCAAGTCAAGCAAAACAGTCATTGCTAATATATGCGGAGGGCGATCCGGCGAGTCATGCGACCAGGAACGCTTGCCAATCCGCATCGCCGAAACATTGCCGCACCGGCGAAACTGTTGTCCGCGGGCCACAAGTTCCGCGGCCGGACGGCTGGAGACAAAGCAGGAAATTGGCCGGCACCAAGGCGGCCGACAGGTGTCGAAATTCCGCGGCGAGGCCTTAGTTGAACCACAGCGCAAAAGTCAGGAACCCACTGCCGCCGAACTCGCGCTGGATCTGGTCGAAATCGTCGCTCGAGAGGATGCTGCCGCTTTCGAGATAAGGCGCGATGGCTGGGCCGGTGATCGACAGAACGAGGTCGAAGGGCTTCGGTTCGTCGAAGAAGCGCTTCATGTTGATGCCCTTGCCGGCGATGCGGAAGTGCGGCAGCAGCATGCGGCCTTCGAGCAGGTCCTCGGCCATGGTCAGGGCGGCGAGCCAGGCCGCGACCTGCTCTTCGCCGACTTCGAGGCCCGTCAGTTGGTTCTCGCCCTTCTGCTGCGGGCCGGGCAGCCATTCGCGGACATTGTCGGTCTCGGCGCGGATCGCCTTCCAGTCCTCGCGCGACAGCCGGATCATTTCGAGCAGATGGCGGCGCGCCGCTTGCCGGCGCTCCGGCTCGACCACTGGCCAGTTGACGAGATGCACCAGCGAAATGAAATCGGCGATCCGCCATTCCGAGGAGAAGATGCTGCTGCCCATGTCGCCGCTCGGCGGCACGAGGATATCCTGCAACGGCAGTTTGGCGCGCGGGAACAGCATGTGGAAGGAGCCGTCGAAGGTGCTTTTGAAATCATGCGCCAGCCAGAAATCGGCCTGCGCCATCAGGAACTCGGCGTAACCCTGCAACCAGTAACCGTCGGCGCGGTCGAAGCGGAAGGTAAGCGCGAGTGCCGCATCGTCCGGCGCGCTGCCGCCGCGCGACAGCGAGGCGATGATCGCGGCCATGCTTTCATCCGGCGCGATCGTGCCGTCTTCGTCGAGGTCGATGCCGACATGGGTGAGGTCGATGACCATGCCGATATCGGCATTGGCCGGCACCGCCCCAAGCGTGGCGGCGGATTTTTCCAGCCGGTCGCGGAAAGCAACCAGGATGGCGCGGAATTGTTCGTAGGTCAGCGGTTCGGGATTGGGATTGTCGGGCACTGGCAGGCGCATCAAAGGCAGCATGAAGGATCGCGGACTTTCGAAACCATGCCGGCGCAAGCCGCTGGCCAGCAGTTCCAGCGCGGTGAAGAATTCGCCCGCGCCGGCGGCATAGGCCGATGCGGGATCTTTTGAGGCGGCGGCCTCGAGCGTAGCCAGGGCACTGTCGCGCGCGGCCACGGTCTTTGCCTCGAACAAAGCGGTTGCCGCTTCGGGCATGGCCGCCGACGCATACGACAGCGGTACGAGCACCATGAAAGCCGATGCCAGCAGGCTTGCTATTCGTGTCATCTTTCCCCTCCCATGCATTGACCGTGAACGACCATACACAGATTTCCGCCATCGCGCCTCGCTGGCGGTGCTGCGATACGATTGTCGACGGATGCGCTTCAACCCGTGCGACGGACGGTCTAAACAGGGCAAACAAATTGGGCATGGCGTGTCGAATTATCCGCTCTCCTACAAGCTGTCCTGGCTGCCGCGTTTCCTGAAGCCGTCGCTTGGCGGTGACATCGATACGTTTGCGCCGGCAGAGGGGACGCTGATGGCAACCCTGCCAGATCGGACGGTGCGGCTCGCCTTCATCGGCGACATCTCGGCGGTGGCCAACCGCAGCGCGCCGCAATGCGATCCGGCGATCGCGAAGCTGCTGGGCTCCGCCGATCTGGTGATCGGCAATTGTGAAAGTCCGATCGTAGACCGGCCGAGCGCTGTGCTTGGCACCCTGCTTGGCACGCGCCATGCGATGACCGAACGGTTTCTGACGGAGGCGCTGGCGGTGGTAGGCATTGCTCGCGAAAAACTCGTTTTGTCGCTGGCCAACAATCACGTGCTCGACCAGGGCGTCGCCGGCTTCGGCGAGACGGTGGCGGCGCTGAAGCGGCTCGGCATCCGCACCATCGGCCTGGCTGCTGGTGGCCCGGTGCAGCCTGTCAAAATCGGACCACTGACATTGGGTTTTGCCGCTTTTACGCTGTGGCGCAATGCCGATGAAGACCTGTTTGCCGGCCGCGTGTCGATGGACAGCGACCCGGCGGGATGGCCGCGCGACGGTTTCGATCTTCTTTGCGCGGTGCCGCATTGGGATTGGGAGTTCCGGCATTTCCCGCACGCCGAGACGCAGGCGCTGGCCAGGCGGCTGGCCGGGCAGGGCGCCGGGCTGATCGTCGGTCATCATGCCCATGTCCTTCAGCCGGTGGAGCGGATCGACGGCACGGTCGCCGCTTATGGACTTGGCGATTTCCTGGGGACCGCCTTTGCCCGCCAGCCATGGCCCGGTCGTATCGGTGGCATATTCGTCGTCGATGTCAGCGCCGATGCCGGCACCCGCGGCAGGATCGCGTCATATCGGCTGCATCCCTTTGTGCGGCTGCGGAGCGGGGATCATGAGCGGCTGGTGCCGGTGGAGGGGTTGGAGGGTGCGATGAGGGGACAGGTCGAGAGGCGGCTGGGCGCGATCTTTCCGTAGTGTTGCAGCGGAAGGATAGGTGCATTCGCCAATCGCCTATTATGGCGCTGCCCCTCATCTGCCTGCCGGCATCTTCTCCCCGTATAGCGACGGGGAGAAGGGGCTGACCGCAACCTCGGCACCCTTTCTGCAACGTTGGAAATTGGCGAAATCCTTCGCGGAAGCGTCCTTCTCCCCGTCACTATACGGGGAGAAGTGCCCGGCAGGGCGATGAGGGGCGGCGCGGCGTTCTTCTAACAGGCACCGTATCGCAGCATTGCCGTCGATACAGTGCACAAAACCAGCTATTATGACCTTGTCGAGGCTTGCGGGGGTGGCGATGGAAACAGCGGGCTTCATGCCGAGCGAGGCGGTCACGGCCGGCATCCGGAAAGACATCGAGAGCTATGAGGCGGCGCGGGCCTCGGCTGTGCGGCAGGTGCGCTGGCGGGTGCCGCTGTTCGTCGGCCTGGCGCTGGTGTTCGTGGCGCTTGTCGCCTGGCTGTTCAACAAGGTCGCCGATCCCAACGAGCAATGGTTCTCGACGCCACATGTGTTTCTCTATGGCATCGGCTTGGTGGCTTCGAGCGTGCTCTATTTCGAGGCCATGAAACCGGCGACGCGGCTGCAGCAATCGTTCCGCGAGACGCTGCTGCCGATCATCTTCGGCTTCATCGCGGATATGCGTTACCAGCATGGAGGGAAGCCGAACTCTTTCGACCGGCTGCCGCGCGAGGCGGTCGGCGCCTTCAACCGGCAGTCGTTCGACGATGTCGTTTCGGGCCGCTACGAAGAGTTTCCGTTCGAGCTTTACGAAGCAGAACTGCGAATAGGGTCGGGCAAGGATTCATCGACAGTCTTCAAGGGTGTCATTGTCGCTTTCGAAGCGATCGAACCGTTTCCAGGGGTGCTGGTGGCGACGCGCCGGACCAATGCGGTCGTCGGGTTCTTTCGCGGCATGTTCGCAGCCAAGATGCAGGAATTGCCGTCCGGCGTGCCGGAACTCGATGCCGTCTACGAGTTCCGCACCGACAATGTCGAGGCGGCGCGGCCGTTGGTGGCCGGCCGGCTGGCGCAGGCGCTGAAATGGCTGGGCGAAACCTGGCCGGACGAACCAGCCCGCGTCGCCCTCAACGGCAGCGACGGTTTCCTGCTGTTGCCGCAGGCGAAGAACTTCTTCGAGCTGCCGGATATTTCGGTGCCACTCGATTACGTCAGGCATGTCGCGCCGATGATATCGGACATGGGCGCCATGCTGGCGACGGCGGCACTCGTGCGCAAGATCGGCGCGAGGGATGAGGCGACGAGTTAGCCCGGATATCTCACACAGTCTTTCGGCGCGAGGCTGGCAGCAGCGATTTTGCGGGCACTTGAGCTGCGGGCAAGGGATGTCCGCCGCTTGGAGCGGTTGG
>NZ_JAMYQP010000033.1:0-78485 GCF_040320945.1 Mesorhizobium sp. M0587 | reverse complement strand
TATAGCCGCCCAGCGTGCCGAATGCCTTGGCGAGCGTGCCTTCGATGATGTCGATGCGGTCGGCCAGGCCCTCGCGCTCGGTGATGCCGCCGCCGCGCGGTCCATACATGCCGACGGCATGGACCTCGTCTATATAGGTCATGGCATTGTAGCGCTCGGCGAGATCGACGATCGCTCTGATCGGCGCGATGTCGCCGTCCATCGAATAGACGGACTCGAAGACGACCAGCTTGGCGCGTTCGCGGCCGGCGGCCTGCAAAAGGCTTTCCAGATGCGCGACGTCGTTGTGGCGGAAGATCTTCTTCTCGGCGCCCGAGCGCCGCACGCCTTCGATCATCGAGGCGTGGTTCAGCTCGTCCGAGATGATCAGGCAATTGGGCAGAAGCCGGGCAATGGTCGAGATCGAGGCTTCGTTGGAGACGAAGCCGGAAGTGAAGACGAGTGCCGCTTCCTTGTCGTGCAGGTCGGCAAGCTCGACTTCGAGCTCGACCAGCGGGTTCGAGGTGCCCGAAATGTTGCGGGTGCCGCCAGCGCCCGAACCCATCTTGCCGGCCGCATTCTGGAACGCGGCGATGACGTCGGGGTGCTGGCCCATGCCGAGATAGTCGTTGGAGCACCAGACGGTGATTTCCTCGGCGCGGCCGTTGGCACGCCAGATGGCGCGCGGAAACTTGCCCGCGATGCGCTCGAGGTCGGCGAAGACGCGGTAGCGACGCTCCGCATGGAGCTGGTCGATCGCTTCTTCGAAGAACCGCTGGTAGTTCATGTCGGAATTTCCAGTCACAATTCTTTCCTCTGCGGTATCTTCGCCGCCTCCACTCTTCAGCCCTTGATCCCAAAATGCCGCCGGCGAGGTCATGACGCCTCCAAAGTGGCCAGAACCGAACCAGGTTCGATGATGGCATTTGCTGTCGCTACGATAGTCGCGCGCCCGTTCAGCGGTGCGATGATCTCGTGCAATGCGCCTTCAATTCGAACTTCCGCTATTCTCTCACCAGCCTTGATCGTCGTGCCGCTGCCAATGAACCAGCGTTCTACAATGCCCTCAGGCAGCATGCTGGACGCCCATAGTTCCTCGTCGACCTTGATATCCAGCATCACGACTCTCCTTCGTGCCGGATCATATTCCGCTCGCCAAGGCGGTCATTGATTAGAATCAAAGAGCTGGTCACATTGATGAGTGACCAAAGCGAACCAGATCCGCGTGCAAGTGAGGTCGATGTCGCATTGGCATTTCGAAAATGATTCAAATCAAGGCGCGATCCGGCGCTTCCGCGGATCATGAGGGGATGTGGAAGCCAATCCTAAGCGCTCCGTTTGGCCGCAGTCTCGAACTGGCCGTTCTTGACGAGGATGGCGAGCATGCGCTCGTGTTTCCCTGCATGAAGGAGCGGGAAGGCTGGAGGAACACCGCCACGGGCGTGCGGGTCGACATCCGCCCGACACACTGGCGCGACTGGGAGTCTGACAGGGTGCCGGCTCGCGACGACAATCCCTTTGGCGACCGTCCCTAAGGCTTGGATTCAACGATCAATGCCATGCGAACGAGGTGCGACAGGCTGCTCGCGCTCATCTTGCTCATGACATTGGCGCGATGGATCTCGACAGTGCGCGGGCTGATCCCGAGGTCATAGGCGATCGTCTTGTTTGGCAGACCTGAAACAAGCCCATCCAGCACCTGTCGCTCTCGCTCCGATAGCGTCGACAGACGGCCGTTGATTTCCGCGGATTGTGGGTGCGCTGCATTCGCCTGATTGCGCTTATCCAAAGCGGAGCGGATTGCACTTATCAGGATATCGTCGTCGAAAGGCTTCTCGATGAAATCTGCAGCCCCTTCCTTCATCGCTTGAACGGCTAGCGCCACGTCGGCATGGCCCGTCATGACAATCACCGGAAGTGTGTGTCCGCGGGTTCTGAGCTGGCGCAGGAACTCGATGCCGTCAATGCCGGGCATGCGCACATCGGTCACGATGCAACCGTCAAGATTACCCGTCGCGGTAGCTAGAAAAGCCGTCGCCGATTCATGCAACCGCACCGCAAAGTCGGCTGTTGCCAGAAGGAAACCGAGCGATTTTCGCACGTCCACATCGTCATCGACCACGTGCACCAGATCACTGCCGGCCATTTGTGACCTCTTCCTTTTCCACAATGCGCAATGTGAACCGGAAGCAGTTCCTCCGGCCGGCATTGGCTCGGTCCAGATGTGACCACCGTGCGATTCGACGATAGTACGGCAAATCGAGAGGCCGACACCCATGCCCTGCTTCTTGGTGGTGACAAATGGCTGGAAAAGTTGTGCCGAGACCTCCGGCGCAAGGCCGGGGCCGGTATCGATCACGCTCACCTCGGCCATTCCACCATCCCGGGCTGTAGTTGTGACCTGCAATTCACGGCGTGGCGCGCCTTGCATGGCTTCAACCGCGTTGCGCATCAAGTTGAGCAGAACCTGCTGAATCTGGATGCGATCGGTCAAAACCAGTTCGGCTGCCGGATCAAGCTTGTAGCTGACACGCACGTCTATTTCCCGTGCGCCGACCAAAGCCAGAGAGGCGGCTTCCTCGATCAGCACCGGCAAGCGTTCGACCTGACGCTCGCTCTCGCCCCTGGCGACGAAGTCGCGAAGATGACGAATGACCTCTCCGGCTCGCAAAGCTTGCTCAGCGGCTTTCTCGACAGCCTCCCTCAGGATCGGTGCGTTCTCTTCCGTACTCTTCTCAAGAAGCCGGCGGCTGCCTTTGAGGTAGTTTGTGATCGCCGTGAGCGGCTGGTTTATCTCATGGGCAAGCGTCGAAGCCATTTCGCCGAGCGCGGTGAACCGGGCCATGTGGA
Source organism: Mesorhizobium sp. M0587 (assembly GCF_040320945.1). NCBI lineage: Bacteria > Pseudomonadati > Pseudomonadota > Alphaproteobacteria > Hyphomicrobiales > Phyllobacteriaceae > Mesorhizobium > Mesorhizobium sp. M0587. The sequence goes on along the minus strand of NZ_JAMYQP010000033.1, from coordinate 75,656 downwards.
GCAGCTCCAATTGCTGTTCCTGTATTCGTGCTTGCGCCCGGTGGCGCTCGGTCAGGTCGCGGCAAAAGCCGGTAAAGAAACGCCCGGTTCCGGCATGCATCTCGCCAACGGAAAGCTCCATCGGAAAGGTCGAACCATCCTTTCGCATTCCAGTGACCGTGCGGCCGAGCCCGATGATCCGGCGCTCACCGGTCGTCAGGTAGCGAAGCAGATAGGCGTCATGCTCGTCGCGGTAGGGCGACGGCATCAGCATATTGACGTTTCCCCCGATGACTTCGCTGGCCTGATAACCGAACAGCGCTTCGGCAGCTGTGCTGAACGATTGGATGCTGCCTCGTTCGTCAATGACAACCATGGCATCGGGCACCGTTGCCAGGATCGAACGCAAATGATCCTCGCGCAAAAGAAGGGCTGTGTTTGCGAAGGACAACTCGCTGACATCAGTGCCTTGGACAAAGATGGCCGTGATGCGGCCATCGTCGGCGCTGATCGGCTGATAGACGAAATCGAGGATACGCTCTTCAAGCGGCTGGTCGTCCTTGTTGCGAAGACCGACCTTCATGCCTTGGCCCCTGTATGGCTCGCCAGTCCTGTAGACATGGTCCAGCTGTTCCAAGAACTCTTGGCCTTCGAGTTCGGGAAGGGCTTCGCGCAGCGATTTCCCAATCACTTGCCTGTCGCCGATGAGCCGTTGGTAGGCGGTATTCGTCAGTTCAAAGACATGATCCGGCTCACGCATGATGGCCATGAAGCCCGGGGCCTGTTCAAACATTTCCGACAATACGGACTGCAGCGCCGTTCCGCCGGCCGACAAAATAGGCGCTTCGTCTTGGCTCACCTGAAATCCCTGGGTTCGACCTGCCTGTGAGGAGGGCTAACTACCACTTCTCGCTGCGCACGCAAAACGGAGCGAGGCCAAAGTTTTCGAGCGCAGATCCCTTTGATGCGCGTCAAGGCATCGGACGCTCGCGAATGAGACTGATCGCTCATTCCATCGCTTCAGCGAAAGGCGCCTCTGATGTCATACAAGTCAATTATCGTGAACCTGACCGTTGATGCATCCCCTGCGCCCATAGTGAAGCTGGCTCTCGAGCTTGCAGAACGGTTTGGAGCCCATCTTGTCGGCCTGGCGGCAGCCGATGTTCCGCCACTGGTCGCGACAGGCGATGGCATGGTCTACGAAGGCGAGATCATGCAGATCCAGCGCACGGAGATCGAAAAGCGGCTTGCAGCATTGCGAGCCGAATTCGAGAGATTGGTTCCGACCTCGATTAAAAGCGAATGGGGACAGGCGGTCTGCGGCCCGACTCGCTTCCTCGGGGTTTCCGCCAGAGCAGCCGACCTCATCGTACCAGCGAGGCAGGAGACAATGTGTTTCGCGCGGTGGATATAGGCAGTTTGGTGCTCGGAGCGGGGCGACCGGTCCTTGTCGTTGCGAACAATGTCGACCACGACCTTGCAAAAACAGTCTTGGTCGCTTGGAAAGACACCCGGGAGGCTCGGCGAGCGCTGACCGATGCATTGCCTCTCTTGGCCAAGGCCAATGAGGTTATCGTCGCCACGATCGACACTGATCGTGACGTTCGTAACAGTCTCGCTGACGTTGCCGTATTTCTGGAACATCACGGTATTATGCCGCGAACCGAACTGATCGCCGGCGAGGCTGACGGCGACAATTTGCTGTCATTCGCACGCTCTGCCGGTGCAGACCTGATCGTGTCTGGCGCCTATGGCCACAGCCGATTGCGGGAATGGGCGTTCGGAGGCGTCACGCGCACGCTGATCGAAGCGAGCGGAGTCAATCGCTTCATGTCGAATTGACGGTCTGGTGCATCATTCCGACCAGCCCATGCGCGTTTGCCCGCCCGCAGTGGCAGCAATTTTCATCGCACGGTCGTTGCGCATCGCTCACGGCTTCCGGCTTGCTGTCGCATTCAACAGGGGCGAAGACACAGTCCAAGTCGAACCGATCCTCGAAGACAGCCTCTGAAACGTGCCGGTTGATCGAGATCAATGTCGTGGGCTGCTGGCCGCGCAATGATCGCCAAGCCAGGAGTGGGTGCCATGAGTTTTCTCGACTACCTGATTTCGGTCGACGCCAGGACGGCCTTGATGGGTCGCATGATGCAAAGGCTAGGCGTCGACAGACGATTGAAAGTCGTGGCGGATCATGGAGCCGTGATCGATCGAGCGGTGAATCGCTGCCGCGCCTGCGGCCATCAGGGCGAATGCATGACCTGGCTCGATCAACACGAAGATGCCAAGGAGCCTCCGGACTATTGCCGCAACCGCGACCTGATTGCACGATTGCTACACGTATCTGGCGAAGGGTAACGGCTCCAACACCGCAACGCACCGGGTCAAGTTCAGGCATTCTGTCGGCGCCCTGACCGCAAGTTTGGCGTTGCTCACCTTATCGATCAAGGGTGACCTATCAGCCGGTTGAGCGCCAGCGTGCGCCCGTGCTGCGATCGAGTAGGGCTCCACCAGTCGATTGCGATCAGCGGGATGGGGGGCGGACGCGGTTTGCACCTGTAGCGCGGTGCGTCCTGGACGCTCCGGTCAAAGGCTCAGGAAACAAGAAGCACGGACATCGGTCCGGCGCAGAAAAGATTATCCGCCACGACCTTGACGCCTGGAACGTTTTCCGCGGCGACAATGGTTGCCTGGCGCTGACGTTCGTCGAATATGGCGCCGCTCAATTCCACAACGCCATTTTCCACGGCAACCTTAATCAATTCGGCGTTTGCCCATTTCTGTGTCGAGAGCTCCGCGATGATGTTCTGCCGGATCTGGTCGTCGCTGACGGTGTTCGACGCCGAGTTTGAGGAAATGCGCAGCAGGGCACGAAGGAGATCAGAGCGGGCAATCATGCCAACGACTTTTTCATGGTCGACGACCGGGATGCGTTTGACGCCGTGCTGGGTCATCAGTTCGACGACCTGCTCGAGCGTTGTGTTTGGAGACGCCGTGATGACGCTGTCGGTCATCACCTCTTCGACCAGCCGTCCATTCGCGAGGACATATTCCTGAGCCAGGCTTCCAGGGCCGACAAGAAACTCCAGCCAGCGTGGGCGCTTGCGCTGCGTGCCCAGTTCCCGGCGGCGAAGGAAATCGCCTTCGCTGACAATACCCACCAGCGCACCGTCGTTGCGAATGACGGGAAGACCGCTGATCTTGTTGGACAGCATCAGCGCTGCCGCCTCGGCGATCGATGCGGACGGGTCTATTGCGATGACCGGCGTGGTCATTATCGCTGCGGCTTGCATCGCTGCCTCCTCGGATAGTTTCCCTTTTTGCTTATCGAGGTCGCTCGAGCCGCGCGTTGATCTGAATCATTTTCAGAGCCGACAATGTCAACGCTGGGAGTATCTCGTTCTGCTCGTCGGGCAGCAAGCCCTAGAAGAGGGGCAACTGCGACATCAGCGATCAGTCCAGCGCGGCCAAGCGGATTTCTCCACGACCAGATGTTCCGCATCAGCGGTGCGGGAGCTCCTTTCTTATCCCCAGTTTGCGCCAGCGCAAATTCTTCCCCGGGCACTCGGGCTAAGTGGCTTCGAACGGCGGACGCCGCGACCTCGAAACAAAGGACAATTCGATGAAACTCTCCATCCTCGCCGCCGCAATCTCTCTCCTCGCGCTCGCAAGCGGCGCAAGCGCTGAAGAGCACGTGGTGCAAATGCTCAACAAGGGCGAAAAAGGCGCAATGGTTTTCCAGCCGGCCTTCGTCCAGGCAGCACCTGGCGACACCGTCAAGTTCGTGCCGACCGACAAGACGCATGACGCCGAGTCGATCAAGGGTATGGTTCCGGATGGCGCTGAGCCTTTCAAGGGAAAGCCCAGCGAGGAAATTACCGTCACGCTGACAAAGGAGGGCGTCTACGGCGTCAAATGCGCACCCCACTACGGCATGGGGATGGTCGCACTGATCGTTGTCGGCAAGCCGGTCAATCTCGATACCGCCAAGGCGGTCAAGCATCCTGGGAAGGCAAAAACGGTGTTCGCCGACCTGTTCACCCAGGTTCCGGCCAACTGACCCAATCGATACAGCCATGCCTGCCGCATACGGTGGGCGCGGGCCGGACGGACCGAGGCGGCGGTTCATCCGGCCCTTTTCTTTTGGACATGCAAGTCACGGCAATTCTACGTCTGCGGGCCTACACCATATCTGTAAGCTTTTGGCCACAATTGCGGGAGGATTCGAGCCCAATTGAGCCAAGGTTCCCATGTTAATCAGTATCGCGACTGCGCAGCTGTTTTAATCGTCAGGGAATCAAAATGTCTGAAACCAGACTTGGCTATTCAACTTATCAAATCGCGCTTCATTGGATCATAGCATCGTTGGTGTTATTCCAGCTGTTCTTCGGCGAGAGCATGACAACCGTGGTTGACGCGGCTGAAGAGGGAACCGCGGTCTCCCCAGCCGACCAGACATTGGGCTCCGCCCATTACTGGGTCGGGATTTCGATCCTGGTCCTCGTGATAGCCCGGCTGGTCATGCGCCTGGTGTCGGGTACTCCCAAGCCTGCGGAAGGCGGCACTCGCTGGATGCAGATCGCCGCGCAGATCTCGCACGGCCTTTTCTATCTGCTCTTGCTCGCAACGCCCCTTGTGGGGCTTCTTGCCTTCTACGTTGGCGACCCATGGGGCGACATCCATTCGCTCAACAAGCCAGTGTTTATGGTCCTGATTTCCGTCCATGCCTTGGCGGCACTGTTTCACCAGTACTGGCTTCGTGACGGCACGCTCAAGCGGATGCTGTCGCCCGGCCGATAGGTCTGGCCTGTGAAACATTCTGGCGTCACCGGCAGATCGGATTGCCAGACTCTGACGGGGACTTTCCCGTCAGATCACGCCCAGATGCGCGAGAACTTTGTTCGCCCAACCTGGCGAGGCTCGGACCAGCCTGAACCCCAGATTGTCGGGCGGCGTGCCGACGGCACAGCCGCCGCTTCTTCCGTCGCTGACGAAATTGGACATGTAGGCCCGGTGAAGGCCTTCAAGGACGTGGACGCCGCAATTGTCGACCGAACTCGCAACACTGCCGCCATTTGCAGCCAGCGTGGTGCGGACGTAGCAGGTCGACGTCCATTCCCAGACGTTGCCGGAAAAGTCGGCGAGCCCCAGGGAATTCACACCAAACGAGCCACGGCTCTTTGGCAGCGGGTCCGGTTTGCGATTGAGGTCGACCTCGGCCTTGTAGCTGGTGAGCCAACGTCTGGCGGGGTTGCGGGCGTCGTTTTCGACACCCTCGAATTCGCCTGCGAACCGCTCCGCCGCGGCAAATGCCCATTCCTCGTCGGATGGCAGCCGCCATTGGTCACCGGTCGCTTGCGAATACCATCGGGCGTATGCATTGGCATCGAGATAGCTGACGCCGGTCACGGGAGCGCTGACGGGGATCGTGTGCGTCTCCTGTGCCGGCTGGCAGCTGCCTTCAGCGACGCAATCTGCATAGTCTTCCGCGCTGACCTGATAGGTCATGATTTCGAGCGGTTGGTCGAGCTGGCGTTTAAGGCGAGGATTGGCCTGCGGGTGGCCGTCCTTCAGGAACTCGCCGGGTATCGGATAGGTGATGGAGCCGGACAGCAAAGTCGTCGTGACAGCTACGGCGTGGGGCGGCCGGTGCCAACTGGCTGCCTTGATCGACAAGCCCACCGGCACGGAAGTCGCTGCCATGGCGACCGCGACAAATTTCAGGATGTAAGGGGACATGGCTGTTGTCCTTGCCCGGACAGCGACACTGTCCGGGCAAATGGAGATCCATCAGTTGGTAGCGATGGGTTTGGGCGCCTCGACCTGCGTCATCAAATCATCATTCCACTCGCCCTCGACCATAAAGTGAGCGGTCGCCCCGAGTTCCACGGCCTCGATCAGGTTGTGATTGACGTAAGCGTAGACGCCGGGCTGCAGGAACGTGTAGAGCGCCGAGCCGGCAGAGCCGCCACGGATGAACCAGGTTTCCAGATCCTTGGCCGGCGGGTTGGCGAATTTGCCCTGTTCCCAGACATAGTCGCCGTGGCCACCGATCAGATGCGGCCGCGTATCGCGGTTGGCCTGCGAATGGACGATCAGCACGGTCTCGCCGACCTTCGCCTTCATCGCGTTGTCGCCGGTCAACGAACCGACCTTGCCGTTGAACACCACATGCGTCGGGATCAACCCGCGCATGACCTTGACGATGTCGTCGTAACCGTCGCCTGCCGACTCGTAAGTCTTGTAGTTGCCCTTCTCGTCGCGCGGAATGTAGAAGTCGCTCTCGCCGATGTAGAAGATCTTATCGTATTTGACCGGCTTGCCCTTGTCGTTCCTGAGCCCGTCGCGCGGCAGCACCATGATGGCGCCGTTCATGCCGGAAACGACATGCCAAGGGATCATCGCGCCACCAGGTGCACAGTGATAGACGAACGTTCCTGTCCGCGTCGCCTTGAAGCGTAGCGTCACCTGTTCGCCTGGATTGATCAAGGTGAGGCCGCCGCCGCCCAGCGCACCTGTGGCTGCGTGAAAATCGATGTTGTGGGCGAGCGAGTTGGTGTCCGGATTGACGAGGGTCAGTTCGACATAATCGTCCTGGTGGACGACCATCAGCGGGCCCGGGATCGAGCCGTTGTAGGTCATCGCGTTGAGCTGCGTCCCGTCCGCGTCGATGACCATCGGCTTCTCCTCGACCGTCATGGTGAATTCGAAGATCTTCGGTCCGCCCTTAGCGATCTGGTCGTGCGCATGCACAAAAGGCGGTGCCACCAGCTTGATCCTTTCGCGGGCGAGCCCGCGAATCTCGGCCTTTGTCACCGTTGCCGAAAATGCCGGCAGTGTCGCCACGGCGGCAGCGCCAATCGCTGCTCCAAACAGGGCTTCGCGTCGCGTCAACATGTCCGTCTCCTATCTCTCAACCGTTGCGGATGAGCAGACAGTATCTGACCTGACGCAGCGTCTCTTTGCGCTGGCGCAAATTGGCGGAGTTCGGTGTCGAGGAAGAAACGGGACGAAAAGCGCAGTTGCGGGATCCAGCAGGAGGGAAGAGGTGTTGGCGCGACTCGCCAGACCTAGTGCCAGCCAGCGGACCGGATCAGCGCTCCGGCCGGTCTTCCCGATCGATGAGGATCCGCTCGGCGGCTCCGTCAAGATCTTCGTACTGGCCACTCCTCAACGCCCACAGGAAGCCGCCCAGGCCAAGTGCGCCAAGGAAGAGGGCGACAGGGATGAGATAGGCAAGGGTTGTCATGAGGATTGGGCCAACTCGTTGATGTTGGACCGTCTGGAGGGCCGCACTTCTTTCGCCAGCGAACTTGGCATGGAACCCTGCAAACGCAGCGCATTGCCAATGACAAGCAGCGATGAGGCCGACATTGCGATCGCCGCGATCAAGGGGGTGACGTGCCCGAGGATCGCGATCGGAACCGCGACAGCATTGTAGACGATGGCGATCGCGATGTTCTGCCGGATCAGGCTTCCCGCTTTGCGCGAGACGTCTATCGCCAAAGGCACAGCCAGAAGGCTTTCGCGCAGGAACACGAAGTCGGCTGCGTTGCGGCCAATGTCGGCTGCGGTGGCTGGAGCGATCGAGACATGTGCCGCGCTGAGTGCTGGCGTGTCGTTAAGGCCGTCGCCAACCATCAGAACTCTATGTCCGTCTTTCGCCAAGGTCTCGATGCGTTCGACCTTGCCGGACGGCAGCAGGGACGGAACGAAGTCGCCGACACCCAGCATTTTCGCGACTTCGGCGCAGGCGCCTGCGGTGTCGCCCGACAGTATTTCCACCGAAATCCCAGCGTCGTTCAATTGCTGGACAGCCGCCTTGGCGTCGGGACGCAGTGCATCGTGGAAAGCGAAGTTGGCAACAATCAGTCCATTCCTTGTCAGAACCGTTCCGCCATAGCCGTGCTTGCCTTCGCCACCGGTCCGAGCCTTCCATCCAGCCCATCCGCGCCGGCCCAGTCGCCAGGTGGTTCCGGCTTTAGTGGCTTCAATACCGAACCCGGGATGCTCGCTGACGGCGTCGAATTCGTGTTGCCCGCCAGCAGTGGCAAAACCGGCTATGGCCTTTGAAAAGGGATGACGCGAATGTACGGCCATGCCGGCCGCAATCGCCAGCATTTCCGGATCGAGCGAAGCCGCGTTGACGAGCCGTGGTTGTCCGAGGGTGAGCGTTCCGGTCTTGTCGAACACCGCTGTATCGATCGTTGCCAGGCGCTCCATGGCCGAGCCATCCTTGACCATGATGCCATGCTCGAACAGACGCCGTGCGGCGACCACCTGGACGATCGGCACAGCGAGGCCGAGCGCGCATGGGCATGTGATGATGAGAACGGCGATGGCGATGGTTATGGCCCGGTGCCAGTCGCCGGTCGCCGCAATCCAGCCAAGGAATGTCACGAAGGCGGTGAGATGCACCACCGGGGCATAGAGCGCTGAAACGCGATCGGCGATCCGGCGGTAATGCGCGCGACCACCTTCGGCGGCTTCCATCAGTCGTACCATTTCCGCCAGGAACGAATCCTTGGCGGCAGCTGTGGCCTCGATCGTCAGCGGGCCGGTGAGATTGAGTACGCCGGCCTGCACGGCATCTTTTGGCGCCACGCTTCTAGGCGTGCTCTCGCCCGAGACCAGAGAGCAGTCGACGTCCGATGTCCCGCGCGCGATCTTGCCATCGACGGGAATCCTTTCGCCGGCCGCAATCAGCAACAGCATGCCCGGTTCGATCTCGCCCACGGGCAGATAGTCGCGTGCGCCATCACCGCGCAGCACCATGGCGCCACGCGCAGCGAGCTGTGAGAGGCCCTTGACGGCGGTGCGGGCGCGTTCGCGCATCACGTGATCCAGCGTACGGCCGATCAGGAGGAAGAACAGCAGCGACACCGATGCGTCGAAATATGCGTGGTCGCCATGGGTGATCGTCTCATAGAGGCTCATGGCGTAGGCCAGCGACACACCGACGGCGATCGGCACGTCCATGTTCATGCGGCCGTGGCGGAGTGCATTCCAGGCCGACTTGAAGAAGATGCCGCCGGCGAAGGCGAGTGCGGGTATGGCGATCAGCGCCGAGACCCAGTGGAACAGGTCGCGGGTCGCACCTTCGGCGCCGGACCAGACCGATACCGAGAGCAGCATGATGTTGCCTGCCGCAAAGCCGGCAACAGCGACGGCGCGGATGAGCTCCGAGAGCGTCTTGTCCTTTGCATCGGTGTCGGCTTCGAACAAATGCGCCTGGTAGCCGAGCCGCCCCAGCACGGCGACCAATGGTGGAACCTCGTCTCCGCGCCATCGGACCGAGACACGCTTCGTTGACAGGTTGACGCGTGCGGCCTCGACATGATCAAGTTCTCCCAACGCCGTCTCAATCGTCTGAATGCAGGCGCCGCAATGAACCGTCGGGACGGAAAGGTCGGTCTGATGGAGACCATCGCAAAGCGATCGGCTCGCCAGCCTGACTTCCTGACTGGAGGGCAGGGCTGAAGTGGTGCCGACCAGATCCATCGCCATTTCCGCGCCCGGTGCACAGCAGCTCATTTTAGCGCTCCATCGGAGATCATGATCCTGCGCACGTCGCGGAAAGGCCTTGCCATACCGGCATCGGCGTCGATTTCGACGATCCACACACCGTCCCTTGGCATGTGCTGCACTGCAAACTCCTGACCTGGGGCGGCGGCGAGCGTGATGGACTCATCTTCTTTCTCGTAAGCGGGATGGCGAAACAGCACTTTGACGCCATGCAAGGGAACCGCCTTGCCGGCGGCATCGGTGACGCCATAGCGGACTTCGCCCCATGCAATGGTCAGCTTGCCGGTCCAGCCGAGGGCTGCCTGCGCGCGTCCTTGCTCGGCCTTCCTGTTGAATTGCTGGCTCGCCACATAGGTGTTTTCGACAACGAGGCCGGTCCAGCTTGTGTTGGCGAGCGTCGCCATCGTCAGATTGACCGCGATGACCACACCGAAAAAAGCAAGGACGATGGCCAACATGTGCCTGCCGGTGAATTCACGGGATTTTCGCGTGGTGGCGCTCATCTGGCGATCTCCGGTGCGTTGAAGGTGGCGGTGTATTCGTTCGACTCGAAACTCGCTTTGTCCTCGACACGGAGTGTGAAGGTCTGCGCCTCGCCATGGATCTGATCAGCAGGCAGGCGCACGAAAACCTTCAACATCTTCAGCCGGTCGGGTTCGACCTGGACCGCGAAAGAGCGATCGGCGGGGAGGTCGACGCCGACGATGCTCATCTCTGCGCCTGGCAAACCCCCAATGCTGACGATGATCGTTCTTGGTTCGGGGATCATGTTCAGCAGCTTGACGGTATAGCCATTGCGGATCGAGCCGTCGGACAGCGTCACGAATTGTGGATTGCGGTCGTGCAAGACATTGATCTCGAGCCGGTCGCGCGTCAGCAGCGAAAAGACCAGGCCCAGGCCGATCAGCGACCACATGGCCATGTAGACATAGGTGCGTGGCCGAAAGATCTTACGGACATGGAAATGCGCCACCCTGTCCGAAAACAGGCCGTCATCCGTCCTGACCAATGACGGATTGACCGAACAGGCGCCGCCCGCGGTCGCCAGCATCATGTTGGCATTGTAGTCGGAGAGTGTCGTGTAGGAGATCAAGCCGCGCTCCTTGCCGAGCTTGTCCATCACGCCGTCGCAGGCGTCGATGCAGAGCGCGCAGGTTATGCATTCGAGCTGCTGGCCATCGCGAATGTCGATCCCCATCGGGCAGACAGCCACGCAGGCATTGCAGTCGACGCAATCGCCGACTGGCTGTCCGGCAGCCTGGACTTTCTTGGTGTGACGGGTGCGCGGTTCGCCGCGCCAGTCATTGTAGGTGACGGTGAGCGAACTTTCGTCGAGCATGGCCGCCTGGATGCGCGGCCATGGGCACATATAGGTGCAGACCTGCTCGCGCATGAGCCCGCCGAACGTGTAGGTCGTCGCCGTCAGAACGGCGACGGTGATGTAGGCGACTGGTGCTGCCGTGCCGGTGAAGAGTTCGCCAAGCAGCGTCGGCGCGTCTGCGAAATAGAAGATCCAGGCGCCACCGGTCAGCACCCCTATGACCAGCCAGATGGCGTGTTTCGATGCCCGCAGCACGAGCTTGCGGCCAGTCCAGGGACCAGCGTCGAGCTTGATGCGCGCATTGCGGTCGCCCTCGATGGCCCGCTCGACGACCAGAAACAGATCGACCCACACGGTCTGCGGGCACGTATAGCCACACCAGGCACGACCGACAGTCGATGTGATCAGGAAAAGACCGACGCCGGCCATGACTAGGAGGCCGGCGACATAGTAGAATTCCTGCGGCCATATCTCGATGAAGAAGAAGTAGAAACGCCGGTTGGCGACATCGAGCAGCACGGCCTGGTCCGGGGCAAACGGCCCACGGTCCCAGCGCAGCCACGGCGTCAGATAGTAAATGCCAAGCGTGATTGCCATCACTAGCCATTTGAACTGGCGAAAGCTGCCCGAGGCGCGCTTCGGGAAGATCTTTTTGCGCGCGGCATACATTGGCTGGCGCACCTTGGCGGAGTTGACCGCTTCGGCTTCGAGCCGTTCTACCTTCGTGTTGTCCAGCACTGATTTCTCCCGTCGCGGAGCTTGTGATTTCGCCGGGCAGATGTCCTGACTGGCTACAGACAGGTCAGCGAAATACGGTGTCGAGCGAATTGTGCCGCCGACTGGATTGCGCCGCGTTGATGCAGGTCAATCGCCGGCTACACGCAAACAGATCGAGGCCCGGCAGAGCCGGGCCTCGTCGCTTGGGCGGTAAGGGCCGGAGAATACCCCCGTTCCTATTCTCCACCGCCTAGCGAATGCACGTAGACCGCCAGCTCCTTGACCCTTGTTTCGCCCAGACGCGCGCCCCAGGCCGGCATCACGCCCTGTTTCGGCGCCGTGACCTGGGCGGCAATGGCCGCTTCGCCCGGTCCGTAAAGCCAGATGGCATCGGTCAGATCAGGAGCGCCGAGCTCCTTGTTGCCCTTTGCATTGTCGCCATGACAGGCGACGCAATTTTCGGCAAAGACCTTGGCCCCGGACTCGACCAACGATTGATCGCTGACAGTTCCGGACAGGCTGGCAATATAGGCGCTGACCTGTTTGATCTGGTCGGCGGTGATTATGTCGCCAAAGGCCGGCATTTCCGACAGGCGCGTATCCGGATCGGAAGCAAAGCGGATGCCATGCGTGACCGTCTGCTGGATCTGGTCCGCCTTGCCGCCCCACAGCCAGTCGTCGTCATTGAGGTTGGGGAAGCCTTTGGAACCCTGGGCGCCGGAACCGTGGCACTGCACGCAATTGAGCTTGAACGCGGCGCCGCCGGCGGCGACGGCGAATTCGCGCAACGTATCGTCGGCCGCGATCTCCGAAACACTTTTCGACTCTATTGCCGCGACATATTTGCCCTTCGCCGCTTCCGCCGCCGACAGCTCGTTCTTGACTTCGTTGCGGCTAGAATAGCCGAGCACGCCCTTTGTTGCCGAATGCAGCAACGGCCATGCCGGATAGGCGATAGTGTATCCGATCGCCCAGGCAATGGTGATGTAGAACGTCCAGACCCACCAACGCGGAAGCGGGTTGTTCAGCTCGCGGATGCCGTCCCATTCGTGGCCCGTGGTCGAGATACCGGAGATTTCGTCGATGTGCTCGTCGCTCATGATCACTCGTCCTCAAGGGGAATCCGGGCAGCTTCGTCGGCCAGCTTGCGGCTGCCAGGGCGAAGGGAAAACGCGATCGCGCCGACAAAGAACAGAGCCATGGCGACCAGACCCCAGCTGTCAGCGAACTCCCGCATCAAATTGTAATCCATTGATAAAACTCCTCAGCGGTAGCCGGCGGCTTCGTCGTAATTCTTGAAATCGACCAGTGTGCCGAGCATTTGCAGATAGGCGACCAGCGCATCCATTTCGGTCACCTGTTGCGGGTTGCCGTCGAAGTCGCCGATTTTGGCTTTCGGGTAGCGGGCCTCAAGGCCGGACGCGTCTGCGTTGGGGTCGGCCTGCGCCATCAAATCGGCATTGGCGTGAGCGATCATGTCATCGGAGTAGGGGACGCCGACGCGCCTGTTGGCGACCAGATGCGTCGAGAAGTCCTTCACCGCGATCGGCGTGTCCTTCAGGAACGCATAGCTCGGCATGATTGACTCTGGCACCACCGAACGCGGATCCGAAAGGTGATCGACGTGCCATGGATTGGAATAGCGGTCGCCAACCCGGGCGAGGTCCGGTCCCGTGCGCTTCGATCCCCATTGGAAGGGATGATCATACATCGACTCGGCCGCCAGGCTGTAATGCCCATAGCGCTCGACCTCGTCACGGAACGGGCGGATCATCTGGCTGTGGCAGAGATAGCAGCCCTCGCGCACATAGATGTTGCGCCCGACCAGTTCGAGTGGCGAGTAGGGGCGCATGCCTTCCACCTTCTCGATCGTGTTGTCGAGGTAGAAGAGCGGTGCGATCTCCACGATGCCACCCGCGGTGACCACGAGAAGCGATCCAACGAGCAGAAGCGTGGCGTTCTTCTCGATCAGCGCGTGTTTGTCCATCAAGCCCATTGTCTGGTTCCTTATTCGGCAGGCTGCGGGACGGGCAGGGAGCCCGGCATCGGTTGTTCTTCGCGCTGGTAGCCGAGGATAGTCATGGCGATGTTCCAGGCCATGATCAGGGCGCCGGAGAGGTACATGGCCCCGCCGATGGCGCGCATGATGTAGTAGGGGTGCATGGCGGCCACGGTTTCGGCGAAGGAGTAGACCAGGAAGCCCTGCTCGTCGTATTCGCGCCACATCAGGCCCTGCATGATGCCGGACACCCACATCACTGCGGCGTAAACGACGATTCCGAGGGTCGCCAGCCAGAAGTGCCAGGTGACGAGCCGCAGCGAATAGAGCCGTTGGCGGTTCCAGAGCTTCGGCACCATGTAGTAGATCGCGCCGAACGAGATCATGCCAACCCAGCCGAGTGCGCCCGAATGGACATGCCCGATGGTCCAGTCGGTATAGTGCGACAGCGAGTTGACCGTCTTGATCGACATCATCGGACCCTCGAAAGTCGACATGCCGTAGAAGGCTATGGCCATCACCATCATGCGGATGATCGGATCGGTGCGCAGCTTGTCCCAGGCGCCGGACAGCGTCATCAGGCCATTGATCATGCCGCCCCATGACGGCATCCACAGCATGATCGAAAACACCATGCCGAGCGTCTGCGCCCAGTCGGGTAGGGCGGTGTAGTGCAGGTGATGCGGCCCGGCCCAGATGTAGAGGAAGATGATCGCCCAGAAGTGGACGATCGACAGGCGGTAGGAATAGACCGGCCGGTTCGCCTGCTTGGGTACGAAATAGTACATCATGCCGAGGAAGCCGGCGGTCAGGAAGAAGCCGACGGCGTTGTGGCCGTACCACCATTGCGTCAGGGCGTCCTGGACGCCGGAGAAAGCCGAATAGCTCTTCGAGCCGAGGAAGGAGGCGGGCATGGACAGGTTGTTGATCACATGCAGCATCGCGATGGTCACGATGAAGGACAGGTAGAACCAGTTGGCGACGTAGATGTGCGGTTCCTTGCGCTTCAGGATCGTGCCGAGGAACAGGATGAGATAAGCGACCCAGACGATGGTCAGCCAGATGTCCACATACCATTCGGGCTCTGCGTATTCGCGGCTCTCGGTGATGCCGAGCAGGTAACCGGTCGCGGCCATGACGATGAACAGTTGGTAGCCCCAAAACACGAACCAGCCGAGATCGCCGCCGAACAGCCGGGCGCGGCAGGTGCGTTGCACAACGTATAATGACGTGCAGAGCAGCGCATTACCGCCGAAGGCGAAGACGACGCCCGACGTATGCAATGGCCTTAAACGGCCAAAATTGAACCAGGGCTGGATGTTGAGGTCGGGGTAGGCGAGCTGCAGCGCGATGACCACCCCGACCAGCATGCCAACGACACCCCAGAACATGGTGGCGATGGCGCCATAGCGGATTGGCCCATCCATGTAGGCGGACGGGTCGATGGGAGCAGCCACTTCGAAATTCGTGTTGCGGATGAGGATGGCGACAAAGCCGAGCAGCACGAAAAACAGGACCCACATATGCTGCCGGAATGGCTCGTCCACACCGAACCCCGCTGCCACGAGAGCCGCAAATGTGAACAGGCCCAAGGCGAAGATTTGCGTGCCGAACTTCATGACTTGTCCCCGACGTCGGATTCCGATGCGCGGATGCCAATCCGCTTGACACCAATTCAGCAGCCGCGTTGTCGCCGCCTTGATCTATGTCAAAGCCATTTGTTTTTGGATTGGGCAGCGTCGCTCCGGCAAACGATCAGGAGACTGTCTTTGAACAGGGAGAGGGAGCTGCGATCGTCGCTGTTCGACACGGGCCGTGACAGTTCGATACCGACAGTTCGATCTGGCAGAGAAGCAGTTCCAGCGGCGCTTATGAAACGTGCGCATCTGGAAAAGCTGAAGCTCTGCGATGCCTTGGAAAGAATAGGCGACACCCTGCCCAGGGTCGATAGTCTGGCATGCCTGGCAGCAGCAAACGCGATCGTTCCGCTGTTACGCAACATTCATCAATACGAGGAGACGGTTATCTTTCCGGCCTACGAGGCTGCTTTGACCGGCAGCGACGCCAACCTTGCTTCAACTCGTCGGTTGCGCACCGAGCACGTCGAGGACGAATGCTTTGCCGGCGAGGTGACTGAAATCCTGCTGGCGATCGGCCACGGCGAGAAAGTCGACAATGCCGAGGCTGTCGGCTTCATGCTGCGCGGCTTCTTCGAAAGCTTGCGCCGACATATCGCCTTCGAACGCGAGCACGTCTTGCCGATGATCGGGGTCGACGACGACAGTTAGGCACCGGAGCGGCGTTCCAGCCGGCCCATGTTCTCCACCGTCACGTGCCGGGTGCTGTCGATCCGGATCACGCTGTCTGTTCGCAGCCTGGTCAGTTGGCGGCTGACCGTCTCGATCGTCAGGCCGAGAAAATCGGCGATATCAGCGCGCGTCAGCGGCAGGTCAAAGGTTGTCGACTGGGCCGCCGGGTCAAGCGCGGGATCGATGTTTCTTGCGATCATCAGGAGAAAGCTCGCCACCTTTTCCGAAGCACTCTTGCGACCCAGCGTCACCATCCAGTCTCGTGCTTCGTCGAGTTCATTGAGCGTCTGCTTGAACAGACGATGCTCGAGCTGTGGCGATTCCTTCATCATGCGCTCGATGGCGGCCTTTGGAAACGAACACAGCGAAACGGTGGTTGCGGCTTCGGCGTTGATCGCGCTTTCCACCTTGAAGGGCCTTCCCAGGAAATCGGGGGCGAACTGCAGGCCGACAATCTGCTGGCGTCCATCCGAAAGGCTCTTGGTGAGCTTCACCACGCCGGAAAGCACATTGGAATAACTGTCGACGGTCTCCGCGTCGCCAATCAGCTCCACGCCCGGTTCAACATTGTGCTTCGATGAGATCTTGGCGAGGCCTACCAATTGCTCGGGATCGAGCGCGCCGCAAACGCCGCGGTGCCGTGCCTCGCAAGACTGGCAAAGCACTGGGATGCCGGAACTGTGAATGTCCTGGCGCACCGTCATCTTGATCTTCCAAAGGATTCCATGTGCCGGCAACGTACCATCGCCGGAGAAAAAAGCCTTGCGGCAGTTTGTCTGCGGGGCCTTGACCGAAATCAAGGCCGCCGGCGCCCGATGTGACCAGTGTCGTGCCATGCAAAGGGGATCGGATAGCGACATGCGGCCAGAATTAGTTGCCAGGCTCGGTGAGAACGTTCCACGCTACACCAGCTACCCGACAGCGCCGCATTTCCATACCGGCGTTGATGCTGCCGTTTGCCGTGGCTGGCTGCAGGCGCTCAATGATGGCGACGAGATCTCGCTCTATCTGCACATCCCCTACTGCGACAAGCTCTGCTGGTTTTGTGCCTGCCACACCAAGCAGACCCGGCATTACGAACCGGTGACCGTCTATCTCCGCTCACTGCATGCCGAGATCGCAACCGTCGCCAGTCTTGTCCGGGATAAGGGCCGGGTGCGTGCGGTGCATTTTGGCGGTGGTTCTCCCACTATACTCAAGCCCAAGGACCTGGCGGCGCTGACAAACCTTCTGCGCGACAGCTTCGCATTTCTTTCCGACGCCAGGATCAGCGTCGAAATCGAACCCAACGACATGGACGAAGCCCGCCTCGACGCGCTTGCCGAAATCGGCATGACAAGGGCGAGCCTCGGGGTCCAGGATTTCGACCCGAAGGTGCAGAAAGCGATCAACCGCGAGCAGAGCTTTTTGCAGACCAAACTCGTAGTCGACGGTGTTCGCTCGCGTGGCGTCGAATCCGTCAATCTCGACCTGCTTTACGGCCTGCCACACCAGACCAGGGAAAGCGTCTCTTCCACCGTTGCGCAGGCGTTGACCTTGGAGCCGGATAGGATAGCGCTTTTTGGCTACGCCCATGTGCCGTGGTTCAAGAAACATCAGACGATGATCGACGAGGCGTGGTTGCCAGGGCCGGAGGAGCGGTTTGCCCAATCGCAACTGGCAGCCCACGCCATTCTTGACCAACGATACGAAGCAATCGGCCTCGACCATTTCGCCAAACCTGGCGATACACTGGCGCTTGCCGCTCGCGCAGGAACTCTACACCGGAACTTTCAAGGCTACACCGAGGATCGATGCGAAACCTTGATCGGGCTGGGTCCATCATCCATCAGCCAGTTTCGGCAGGGCTATGCGCAGAACATGCCTTCGACCGGCGAATATGGACGCATGGTTGCTGACGGCGGGCTGGCCGCTGTGCGGGGTATCGCGTTTTCCGACGACGATCGCGCTCGCGGCTGGATCATCGAACGACTCATGTGCGATTTCGGCTTTTCGGCAATAGACCTGGTTGAGCGCTTTGGCGAAGCTGGCCAAAGGCTCCTCGGCAAAGCAAGTTCCACTGCCGTTCTTGATCCTGCGCGTATGCTTGAACTTGATGGCGATCGCTTCGTCGTGCCTGCGGAAAGCCGTCCCTTTGTCAGAAGCGTCGCCGCGAAGTTCGACAAATATTTCGAAACAGGAAAAGCAAGGCATTCAGTAGCGGTATGAGCGCCGGGCCCGGTCAGAAATGCTCGCCGACCTTGAACGGCCCGATACGGGTGCCGGCCGCGATCAGATAGGCGGTCGACCAGCCGATGAGCAGAAACCCGTTCACGCCCTCCAGCGCCGCCAGGACCCGCCACGCATGAGCGGGCACGATATCGCCATAGCCGACCGTCGAGAAGGTAATGGTGGAAAAGTACAACGCCGTTTCGAAATCGGCGAAGATATCGAGCAACCGGTATAGCCCGGCCCAGAGCCAGACCTCGGCGGTCATGACGGCAAAGAGGCCCATCACCACGCTGATCATCGCGACGATGCGGCTGCGGCGCCCGTGCATGCGAAACCGAGCGACCAGGTGTCCCATCGCGTGGGTGATGGCGATCAGACCAAACGTGTGGATCAAAACCGTCAGACTTATGACGACGGTGCCGATGAGCAGATTGATGATCATCTTCGGAAGGTAGAGATTGCCGCGGCGCCTTCCTTGCTCGAAATCAAAACCGGCAGATTTCGCCTATACGGCGCAGATCGTCGACCGCGTCAGGAACCGCTTCTCCCGTCCATTGTCGAGCGAGAACATGCCGCCGCGACCAGGCACCACGTCGATGATGAGATCGGTATGCTTCCAGGTCTCGAATTGCGACGCCCCCATGTAGAAGGGCGTGTCGCCGATGTGGCCGAGCAGCACATCCTGGTCGCCGACGAGGAAGCCGGCACGCGGATAGCACATGGGCGAAGAACCGTCGCAGCAGCCGCCGGATTGATGAAACAGCACCGGACCGTGCTCGGCGACAATCTCGGCGATCAGTTCGATGGCCGCCGGTGTTGCTGTGACCTTCGCTTGCACGGTCTCTTCCGATCTCCAATGTGGGGACGCGGCCCCTCGCGGAGCCGCGCCTGCGCGTCCAAGATACGATCAGAAGAAGCCGAGCTTCTTCGGGCTGTAGCTGACCAGCATATTCTTGGTCTGCTGATAGTGGTCGAGCATCATCTTGTGGGTCTCACGGCCGATGCCGGACTGTTTGTAGCCGCCGAAGGCCGCATGCGCGGGGTAGGCGTGGTAGCAGTTGGTCCAGACGCGGCCCGCCTGGATGGCGCGGCCGAAACGGTAGGCGCGGTTGCTGTCGCGTGTCCAGACACCGGCGCCGAGGCCGTAGAGCGTGTCGTTGGCTATGCTGAGTGCTTCGTCATCATCCTTGAAGGTCGTGACCGAAACCACCGGCCCGAAGATCTCCTCCTGGAAGATGCGCATCTTGTTGTGACCCTTGAACACCGTGGGCTGGACGTAGTAGCCGCCGGCCAGATCGCCGGGCAGGACATTGCGGGCGCCACCGGTCAGCAGCTCGGCGCCTTCCTGGCGGCCGATGTCGATGTAGGAAAGGATCTTTTCCAACTGCTCGGACGAGGCCTGGGCACCGATCATCGTCGCCGGATCGAGCGGATCGCCCTGCACGATCGCCTCGACGCGCTTGAGGGCACGTTCCATGAACCTGTCATAGATCGATTCATGGATGAGCGCGCGGCTCGGGCAGGTGCAGACCTCGCCCTGGTTCAGCGCGAACATGACGAAGCCTTCGATTGCCTTGTCGAAGAAATCGTCGTCCTCGGCCACAACGTCCTTGAAGAAGATATTGGGCGACTTGCCGCCCAGTTCCAGGGTGACGGGGATCAGGTTCTGGCTGGCATATTGCACGATCAGCCGGCCGGTCGTGGTTTCGCCGGTAAAAGCGATCTTGGCGATGCGCGGCGACGACGCCAGAGGCTTTCCGGCCTCGAGGCCGAAGCCGTTGACGATGTTGAGGACGCCTGGCGGCAGCAGATCGCCGATAAGATCGGCCCACAGCAGGATGGCGGCCGGGGTCTGCTCGGCAGGCTTCAGGACCACGCAGTTTCCGGCGGCAAGTGCGGGAGCAAGTTTCCAGCAGGCCATCAGCAGCGGGAAGTTCCACGGGATAATCTGGCCAACCACGCCGAGCGGCTCATGGAAATGATAGGCGACCGTATCGTCGTCGATCTGCGAAAGGCTGCCTTCCTGGCCACGCACGGCGCCGGCGAAATAGCGGAAATGGTCGATGGCTAAAGGCAGGTCGGCGGCGGTCGTTTCGCGGATCGGCTTGCCGTTGTCCCAGGTTTCGGCGCATGCGAGGAGATCGAGGTTTTCCTCCATGCGGTCGGCAATGCGGTTGAGGATAAGCGAGCGCTCGGCAACGCTGGTGCGCCCCCAGGCGTCCTTGGCGGCATGGGCTGCGTCCAGGGCTGCTTCGATGTCCTGGGCATCCGAGCGCGCGACTTCGCACAGCAGCTGACCGTTTACCGGCGAGAAGTTCTCGAAGTAGCGGCCGGAGCGGGGCTCGGCCCATTTGCCGCCGATGAAATTGCCGTAGCGCTTGTCGAAGGGCGCCTTGACCGGGCGCGAGAATTCTACCTTGTTCATGTGTCTTCCTCCCAAAGCTGACGTCGCGGAATGCGACGCGTCGGAAAGAGACTTGCGATCTCCCATCGCTATTGCAATGCGCGGGGGATAGTGGGCGGGCGGGGTGTGTCGCAGAATTGCGACACTCATGCGCCGGTTCGAAGGTCAGTGAGCCCTGTGGACGTCCAGGCGGTTGAGCTTGCGGTGAAGCGTGGCGCGGCTGATGCCAAGAGCGTGGGCCGCGGCCGAGACATTTCCGTCTGCCCGCGCCAGCGCCCGCTGCAGAACGCCGCGCTCCGCCTCGGCGAGGACTTCGGGGCCGCTCTCCGCCCAACCAAGAAGATCGGCCGCAGGCATCGGCCTGTCGAGACACTGTTGCGTAATTCCTAGTGCCAGGCGAGCCGAACGGGTCGCGCCGACGACGAGGTCGTCCGCATCAACCGCGATCAGCGCGCCCGAACCCTTGTCAGGCACCGGCGCCAGCAGAACGCGCGCTTTGGGGAATGCCATCTTGAAGTTCTCCGCCTCGATCCGACGCGCCGCGTCGACCACGGCCATGGAAATAAGGTTGGAGAAGACCTCGGTCAGATCAGCCCGGCAGGAAGATACGTCAAGGGCAGCCACAAGATCTCCGCGGTGATCATAGATCGGCGCCGTGGTGCAGCTCAGCCCGGTGTTGCGCGTGTGAAAATGCTGATCACGGTGGATCGTCAGGACGCGCTGTTCCACCAGACAGGTGCCAATACCATTGGTGCCTTCGCTCTGTTCGTTCCAGACTGAGCCAGTCCACAATCCCCAGGAATGAAACGTCTCATCATCCACAGGCGCCCCGCGTCGCTCGACCGGCACGCCGTCGCGATCGGCGAGCAAGACGCAGCAACCGACGCCGCCCACGGCAAGATAAAGCCGGTCGAGGCTCGACTGGGCAGCCCGGACGAGCGGTTCGATCCGTTGTCGGGCCCCATGAAGTTCGGGCTCGGTCAGGTACTGCGGCGGGTTCCGATCAGTAGGGTCAAGCCGATGCAAATTTGAAGAACGTCGCCAGGAGGCGACCAGCGCGGATTTCGCCGCCGCGTCCGAAGCAATTGCGGCCTGTATGCGATCGGCATGATGACCGGATAGATCCTCGCCCATGCTTATCCTCCCAAACCCAACTCTTTCCTTTCGGCTACCGGACTGCGGCTGTTTCAGACAAGGCACCGCGGGTGTCGTATCAGATTCCGCTTTCTATGGTCGTCTAGGCAGCAATTAGTTGAATCATCTCGCTTAGCCACCTGACTCAGTCGATCCCAAACACCCTACCAACCCGAAACCCGGACATTCATTGATCGAAAGCAAAGTTCGCGCGGATTCCCCTTGGTTCCGCCGATTGGTTGCTAATGCCGCTGGCAAGCTGAGGAGCAGTCGCTGGGGCAAAATATTGAACGCTGTCATACAACTCGCGCGGCGTGAGGCGGTCCGATGGTTTCGGGGACTCTCATCGCCGGATATGACGCAAGAGCCCCGAAGCCCTCGAAATTGCGATGCAACTCAGGCCGCCATCGTCAGCATTTCTATCCCGTGCTGCTGCATTGCCGCGCCGATCCGCGCGAAGTCGGGCTGCGTCTGCGGCTCGGCCGTGCCGATGTCGCGGAAGAAGACGACCATAGAAGATTCTATGAGCACGAGCATCCGCACCGGGTGGCTGCTGTCGTTCGAGTAGTTATGCGGCTCTCTGGCCCCGATGCGCACCGAAGTTCCGGGGCCCGCGATCGTCACCTCGGGCGGGCCGCCCGCGGCAAAGTGGCGGACCGTAAGTTCGCCGTCGATTACATAGAACTGTTCGGGCGACGCGTGGCTGTGCGGCGGGGTGCCGGAGCCCGGCGGGACTTCGACCTCGACGAGTTCGAGGTTCGAGCCCACGAGGCCGCCCAGGAAGCGGATGCGATCGGCGACGACCCAGAGGGTCTGGCCGTCGTTGGGGTTGGTGACGTCAATCTTCATTGCGTGTCTCTTTCATTTGCGATGCAACGTCCGCGGGAGAGTGGCCCGAGGTGACTGCGGACAGAATCACCTCAAGCGCCCAAGATGCGGTCTCGCCAGCTTCGGTTCCGGTGAGACCGCCGTAGTCTTTCAGGACCTCCCAGGCAGAGGCCGAGAAGAGAAGATGGGCAAGCGACTTGATCTTCTCGGCCTCGGCGGGCGGAAGGGAGGCGGTGACGGGAGCGAGTGCGCGAGCGAAATTGGCACGCCGCTTCGCAACCGTACCTGTCCGCATCTCGCGGCCGGTCCGGGAATGTAGCGAGGAGCGGATCGCCGCTTCGTGCGTGTCGAACTTTGGGAAGGCTTGTCGTGGGCCATCGACGATCTCCTTCAGGTTCTCAGGTGTCGCGGAGACTCCTATCCGGGCATTCAGCCAAGGCCAGAAGGTGGCCAACAGATCGTCCTTGGTCGCGAAGTGGCGAAACACGGTCCGCCGCTGCACTCCGGCCCTCAACGCGATGGCTTCCATGCTGATCTCGTCAGCGGCGCTCGCCGAATCCATGAGTTCAAACAGTGCGGTTAGGATCCCCTCGCGTGTCTCACGCGCTTTTTCTTCGCGCACGGGGCTGTTGTAGGCACGGACACTAGACATGCGGCTCGTTCCAAATTTCACGACACTATCTGTGTCACGAAATTCGACCGCCGTCAATTGGCGTCACCATAAGTGTCCCTAAATATCGCAGTAGTACGTGAGACCTTCGGTCGAACGCGGTTGATCAGCGCTGCGCACCATTCTGTCAGCCCCTTAAGGTTGACCGAAAACTTCGCTGCCGACCGCACGCGGGATGATCCGGAGCGCAAGGCAAGCGCCAGCGATATTCAACCTCGGGGACCACCACTCTTTGAATTCACGCCCTCAAGCAAGGCGAGCAGGCCTTTCAGAATTTCGACTGGCGGTGGCGGGCACCCCGGAATGTGCAGGTCGACAGGCAGAACCTCCGACACGCCGCGCATCACGGCATAGCTACCGGCGAAGCAGCCGCCATTCCTGGCACAATCTCCGAGTGCGACCACCCATTTGGGATTGGGAGTTGCATCGTAGGTTCGCTTCAATGCCTCTCGCATGTTCTTGGTCACCGGCCCGGTGACGAGCAGTACATCGGCATGGCGCGGCGATGCGACGAAGCGGATTCCAAAACGCTCGATGTCGTAGAAAGCGTTGCCGAGCGCGTTCATCTCAAGCTCGCAGCCATTGCAGGAACCGGCATCGACTGCCCGGATCGACAGGCTTCGCCCCAATCGTTTGTGAGCAGCGCCATCAAGGGCACGCGCGAGCTCATCGAGGGCCGTGTCGCTCGCCACCGGCGGACGCTCTGTGAGCGGGGGATGTATCAGGCTTTCAAAAAGCAGCTTGCGCATGACAGCGTTCCCTCAGAGATCATGGCCCGAATAGGAGCAGTTGAAGGATTTGTTGCACAGCGGGAAGTCGGCGACGATGTTTCCCTCGATCGCAGCTTCAAGGAGGGGCCACTGAAACCATGACGGATCGCGCAGGTGACAGCGCTCGACCAAGCCGCTTTTGCCAATGCGCAGCCAGGCCAGAATATCGCCCCGGAAACCTTCGACGAGGGCCATGCCCTCGCGCGGCCCGTCTGCCACGACGAGATCAACGCGGATCGGACCGCCGGGCAGCCGCTCCAGGATTTGCTCGATGAGCGACAGACTCTGTTCGACCTCGCGGATGCGGATCCAGACGCGGGCGTTCACATCGCCCTCCTTAAGGACAGCTACGTCGAAAGTGAGTTCATCGTAAGGGGGGTAGCTCGGACTGCGCCGCGCGTCGAACTCGCGACCAGAGGCGCGGCCGACATAGCCGCCGGCTGCGTATTGCCGAGCGAGTTCCACCTTCAGTCGGCCGGTTCCGACGGTCCGGTCCTGCAGCGACGCGGTGTTGTCGTAGAGTTCAATCAGGTGAGGAAAGCGTTGCCTGATTTCCGCGATCACCGACCGAACCGAGCGCTCTCCCTCCTCGCGTAAATCGCTTGCCAGCCCTCCGGGTACGATAAGGTCACGCATCAAACGGTGGCCGAAAGCAGCATCGCTCGCCCGCAATACACGCTCACGCAGCACCCCGCAGTGGGCATGCATGAGCGCGAATGCAGCATCATTGCAGATGGCGCCGATGTCGCCCAGATGATTGGCCAGGCGCTCCAACTCGGCCATGAGCGCTCGCAACCAGACCGTGCGTGATGGAACCTCGATACCCAGCGCCGCTTCGACCGCGCGGGCAAAACCAAGGGAGTATGCCACGGTGCTGTCGCCCGAGATTCTGCCCGCCAGCTTGGCGGCGCGATCGATGTCGGACCCCGCCATCAGACCTTCTATGCCCTTGTGGGTGTATCCGAGGCGCTCCTCGAGCCGGACGACCGTTTCGCCGCTCGCCGTGAACCGGAAATGCCCCGGCTCTATGATGCCGGCATGCACGGGCCCGACAGGGATCTGATGCAGGCTTTCCCCCTCGGTAGGAAGGAAGGGGTAGGCGGACGCTGTCAGGGCAGATGTCCGGACGCGGGTGCCCAATGGATAGCTGACACCCCAGTGGCCATGATCAAGCCACCGTCGTGTATCGGGCGCGCCTTGTGGCAAGAGCCCAAACAGGTCAGCGGCCGCGCGTTCGAGGCGCAACGCGGGCGGATGAAGCCGGCCGACCGACGGGTAGCGGCCATCCGCGCATTCCAGGCTGACAACGCCGACGTCCTTGGCATTTTCATCGAGCAGCGCCATGTGGACGGTGCTTGGCTCACCCCAGAGACCCAGCAAGCTCCAGTGACCCTCGACCAGTTGCTCAACGGCAAAGCTCCATTTTCTCGCAGTCACCACAGCACGAGGCCACGGCGCATGATCTTCGACGCGTTGGCCAGCGAGGATGAAGTCGATCAGTGCGAGCATGCTCTTTTTCCCGTCCGGCTCATCCCAGGATACTTGCGACATGCTGGAACCATGTGACCAGTGGGGGTGGCAGATAGATGCCGGCGGCAAACACCAACGCCAAATGGGAATACATCGGAATGTAGGACGCCTTGGCTGGCGCCGTGCTGCCGCGCGGTTCGCCGAAAGCGACGCCGGTCAACCGAAGCAGCAAGGCTCCGAAAGCGAGCAGAATCCCGAATACCAACGGCATCGCCAAAAGGGGGTGTCTCGCGAATGTCGAACTCACGACCAGGAATTCGCTCATGAAGATGCCGAGCGGGGGGAGGCCGGCGATGGCGACGACGCCGATGACGAGCGCCCAGCCAAGCCCTGGATGCGTCTCCGTCAGTCCCCGGATCTCCGCTATGTTTTGCGTTCCCTTGACCTGCGCAATGTGTCCGACGGTGAAAAAGATCGCCGACTTGGTCAGGCTGTGCATGACCATGTGCAGCAGGCCGGCAAAGTTGGCGAGCGGACCACCCATGCCGAAAGCGAACACGATGATGCCCATGTGCTCGATCGAGGAGTACGCGAACAGGCGTTTGATGTCGCGGCGGCGGTAGAGCATGAAGGCCGCGAAAACGAGCGACGTCAGCCCCATCGTGATCATCAGTGGCCCAGGCGCGATCGCTTCGGGGCTTGCCGCGAGCAGCAGCTTGAAACGCAGCACGGCATAGAGCGCCACGTTCAACAGCAAGCCCGACAGCACCGCGGAAATCGGTGTCGGACCCTCCGCGTGCGCGTCGGGCAGCCAGGCATGCAAAGGCGCAAGGCCAACCTTCGTCCCATAGCCGAGCAGCAGGAAGACGAAGGCGACATTCAGCAAAGCCGGGTCGAAATGCGCCGCGTGCTCGATAAGCACTGTCCAGACCATGGCATTGGTGCCCTCGCCGACAACTGGCTGTGCGGCCATGTAGACGAGGATGGTGCCGAAGAGCGCGAGTGCTATGCCGACGCTTCCCAGAATGAAATATTTCCAGGCGGCCTCCAGTGCTTCATGCGTGCGATAAATGCCGACCATGAGCACGGTGGTCAGCGTGGCAAGCTCCACCGCCACCCACATCAAACCGATATTGTTCGATACGAAGGCGAGGTTCATGCCGAACATCATGATCTGGTACATTGCGTGGTAGAACCGCAAATTCGGCGCGGTCAGTCGTCCGGTGTGCAGTTCGTGCGCAATGTAGGAGGCGCTGAAGACGCTGGTCGTGAAAGCTACGAACGTGTTGAGCACGATGAATACGATGTTGAGATCGTCGACGAGCAGATACTGGCCAGGCTCTGGCCGATCCATCATGAACAGTGACAGCGCGGCAAGTAAGGTCAGGAAGCTCGCAGCGACATTCAGGCCGGCCGTTAGCCGATAGTTCGGCAGCGCCGCGAGAAGCCCGGCCGCGACGACTGGTATCACCAAAATGGCGGCCACGGCATCGAAGGAAAACGCGGTCATCGACGTTCGCCCCGGTAGTCGTCGAGCGCGCCGACATCCACGGAGTCAAACCTTTCGCGGATGCGGAACAAGAAGACGCCGATGACGATGAAGGCGATTAGGATCGAGAAGGCGACACTTATCTCGACAACCAGCGGCATGCCCTTGGCTCCCGTGGCGGCCAGCACCAGACCGTTCTCGAGCGACATGAAGCCGACAACCTGGCTGACGGCATTGCGGCGGGTGACCATCACCAGGAGCCCCAACAATATGATGGACAGGGCGAAGGCCAGGTCCTCACGGGCGAGGGGGTCAGCCTCGGGAGTGACCCGCAGCATCAGGACCATAGAGAGCGTCACCAGGCCTATTCCGGCAAGCATGGTCGGACCGATGCCGACGGCGGTCTCGATGTCGCGATGGATGCCAAGCCGCTGAATGATGCGATGAAGCCCAACGGGAATTACGATCGCCTTGAAAACGAGAGCGATCGCCGCAGTGACATAGAGATGATGGGCGTCCTGAATGTATGCCTGCCAGGCCACGGACATGGCGAGGACGATCGCATGAAGCGCAAAAACGTTGATCAGTGCAAAGAGGCGATCCTGATAGAGCATCATGAAACTGACCAGCACCAGACCGCCGGCGAGCAGGTGGGCGATGTCGAATGTGAGGCTGTGCATCACAGGCTCCGCGAGACGAACAGCAGAAGCGTGCCGAGCAGGGCCAGCATCAAAGCGGCGCCCAGGAAATCCGGGACGCGGAAGACTCGCATCTTGGCAATGGCAGTCTCAAACAGGGCGAGGAGAGTGCCGCTCACGGCAAGTTTGCCGATATAGAAAACGACGCCCAGAACATAAGATCCCGGTTCGGCTCGGGCGGTCACCAGCCCCCAAGGCAGGAAGACGCAGGAAATCAGCGACATATAAAGCAGAAGTTTGAGGGAGGCCGCGAACTCGATCATCGCCAGATGGCGACCGGAATATTCTAGCACCATGGCCTCATGAACCATGGTGAGTTCGAGGTGGGTCGATGGGTTGTCCACCGGTATGCGGGCGTTTTCGGCGATCGCCACCATCACGAGAGCCATGAGCGACATCCCGAGCGATACCCGCAGGCCAACCTGCGGCGAGCCCATGAAGGCAGCGACTGTGGATAGCTGCGTGGCGCCGGCGACGAGCGCCAGGCTGAACACGATCAGCAGCATGGCGGGCTCGGCCAGGGAAGCGATCATCACCTCGCGGCTTGCGCCGATGCCGCCAAAGCTCGTGCCGACATCCAACCCCGCCAGCGCCAGGAAGAACCGTGCGCTTCCAAGCAGTGCGACGATGGCTATGAGATCGGCCGTCCAACTGAATGTGAGGCCGGTGGCGAATGTCGGGATGAGTGCGGCGGCGACCCAGGTAGCGGCAAAGATCAGATAGGGTGTCACGCGAAACAGCCAGGATGCATTGTCCGCCAGAACGACTTCCTTGCGCATCAACCGCAGGAGATCGCGGTAGGGTTGGATGAGGGAGGGCCCCTGGCGGCGCAACAGTCGTGCCTTTGCCTTGCGCACGAAGCCGGTCAGGAGCGGTGCGAGCAAAAGCACCAGCGCCATCTGCGCACCTTGAACGCCCAACTCAAGGATCAGGGCCATAATGCGAGCACCAGAAGCAAGGCCACGAGAAAAAGAAAGACGAGCGTCAGGTAACGCCTGATCGTCAGGAACTGCAGATGGTTGAGGTGGTCGGTCGCAAAGTCGATGCCCCTGGCGATAGGCTGATAGACCACCTCCCAGATCACATCATGCATTTCGACATTCAAACGAGCTGGGCCGATCTCGCCAGGGGTCGGCATTTCGACCGTTTCCCTCGCCCGGAATACGAATGTACCGAAGACGCGGCGGATAGGCTGTGCGAAGCTGACGGCCGTGTATTGCGAGCTTGGAATCACATCCGGAAAACCACAACCCCAGGCCGGCCCCCGGCGGACTGCATGCGACGCGAAGCGATGGATCACATATGCCGCGGCGGAGGCGGAAAAGGCGATGAACAGGAACACCAGCAGGCCGTTGTAGGAACTGCGGCTCGCCGCAATCGGCACTATCGACAGCCAGGCCTGCGCCATCTGCACAGGCATTCGGCTGCCAACCAGCGGGAGCGTCACCGACGAGAGGCCGTCTATGACAAGACCTGGAAGTATTCCTGCAAACAGGCAAAGTGCCGCGAGGGCGAACATTGCCGCCAGCGAGTACCGATCGACCTCGTGCGCGCGTTCAACTGCGGCCGAGCGTGGCCTGCCGAGGAAAGTGATCCCGAACGCCTTCACGAAACAGGCCGCGGCCAGCGCCGCCGAGAGTGCCAGCAGACCACCAACGGCAGGCACCATGACTTTCAGCCCCCATTGTGGCAGATCGGGGCTCTGCAATATGGCCTGGAAGGCCAGCCACTCGGAGACGAACCCGTTGAAAGGTGGAAGTGCCGAGATGGCGACGCAGCCGACAAGAAAGGCAAAACTTGTTAGGGGCATGCGATGTATGAGGCCGCCAAGCTTCTCCATGTCCCGCTCGCCGGTTGCCGTCAGCACGGCGCCCGCACCGAAAAACAGCAGGCTCTTGAAAAAGGAATGGTTGAGGACGTGGAACAGCGCGGCGGTGAGGGCCAACGCTGCTGCCGATGGCATCGCGTTCGCCTTAAAGGCCAGTGCCAGACCAAGGCTTACGAAGATCACGCCGACGTTTTCGATGGTGCTATAGGCAAGAAGCCGCTTCAGGTCCTTTTCCATCAAGGCGTAAAGGATGCCGAGAACCGCCGTCAGGCCTCCCAGAAAAAGCACTGCAACGCCCGACCACCATGCCGGCTCACCGAGCAGATCGAAGGTAACGCGTATGAAGCCATAGATGGCGACCTTCGTCATGACGCCGCTCATCAGAGCCGAGACGTGGCTTGGCGCGGCCGGGTGAGCGAGCGGGAGCCAGACGTGTAACGGGACTAGTCCCGCCTTGGAGCCCGCGCCCAGCAACATGAGAGCCAGGACGAAAGCTGCGACGAACGGGGTGGGAGCGGCAGCGCGCATCGCTTCGAACGTGTAGTTCCCGCCAGGGCCTGACAGGAGGCCGAACGCAAGCAGCAGCGCGAGTGTGCCGAAGCTCGCCATCACGAGATATATGTACCCCGCCCGCGCATTGTCCTGTTCGCGATGGTGCGCCATTACGAGCGCCCAGGAGGCGAGTGACATGAATTCCCAGGAAAGCAGGAAGGTGAAGGCATCATCGGCCAACACGACAAGATTCATTCCTGCGAGGAAAGCCGGGAAGAACGGCAACACCCGATGTGGCGCGGATTCATGCGTGCCGTATCCGAGGCCGTAGAGACTGGCCATGGCGCCGCCGAAGTTGACGACTGCGAGGAAAAAGGTGGAGAGCGCATCCAAACGGAAATGAGCGCCGATCCATGGCAACCCAAGAGGCAACGCGGCAGTCGACGGGGTGACGGGATCATCGATGATGCGGCTGGCGAGAACCAGGAGCGCAGCCGCCGAAATACCGAGCGTTAAGCTGTAGATCAGGCGTGTTCCCGAGCCCGACCTGCGGCTTTCCGCAATCGCAAGCACCGCAGTCCCCAGGAGCGCAGCAACGCTCCACAGGAGGACCGCGGCCCCCGAAATCACGCCACGCTCCTCACGGGAATTTTGGCGCCCGCATCGACCCCGCCCAGAACCTTGGCAGGATCGAAGTCTGCCTTCAGCCGCACGCCACGCCCGCCCATCTGGCTAGAGGCGCCTTCAGCGATCAATTCGACGCCGGCGAGATCGAGTGCCCCGATCAGTTTCATGAGGGAATCGACATTGCCTCGGATAATCGACTCGCTGGCTTCCATGCGTTGAATTGTCGGCACGGAAAGGCCGGACAATTCGGCAAGCCTGCGCTGATCGATGCCAAGGAGCGCCCTCGCGGCACGCAACTGTGGAGCAGTTATCACGGTCGCATCCCCTTTTAACCAGCTTGAGATATTATCTCTCCGAGTTGCAGCGTATATTAAAATGTGAAGCATTCAAATAATGATGCGTGACGCATCTATCTTGCCGCTGCACGGGCTTTGCTCATTGGGTGCCTAGCCTGTGCGAAGCGGCACATGACGAGGGCCCCCTCCAGGTGCTCGGAGAAAGAAAGTTCGTGAAGCTGGTGGAGCAGCGCTGCCAAATCTGGCGCACGGCAAAATCCGGCGTGTGGCAGAGGTCTGTCGAACTACCGCCAGAGCCGCCTCACGCGAACGGACACATCCTCCAGGACGGGCATGGAGGCAAGCACCAGCAGAATGGCTGCGAGAAACAGCGTCGCCGCAAAGCCGACGTGTTTGAAACCCACAGCGCCGATGACGCCGCCGATGAAGAACAACGCAACAAGCGACGCAAGCAGTCTCAGTTTCCTTCGATCGGCCTTCACGAACAGTTCGTTCGAGTCGTTGCCTGAGATGTTCCAATAAAGCAGCTTGCCAAGTTCGATGCCCATGTCAGTCACCAGGCCAGTGACATGCGTCGTTCGAATTCTGGCTTCCGACAGCTTGGTGATGATGGCGTTCTGCAAGCCCATGATGAAGCAAAGCAGTATCACCGTCATTGGCACGAATAGGGCTTCGTGGCGCGCAAGATGGCTGCCGAGCAGACCGAAGCAGATCAACAGGATCGCTTCCAGGACCAGCGGAAACGCATATTCGCCCTGCAGACTCTGCCGCCTTCCCCAATTGACCAGGACTGCCGAACAGGCCGCACCTGCGACGAACGAAGACAAGGCCCCCAACCCGGAAAGCGCCAGTTCGACGTTGCCGAGCGCCAAATGATCAGCCATCGACGAAACGATGCCGGACATGTGGGACGTGTATTGCTGAACCGCCAGAAAGCCGCCGGCATTGGCAGCCCCTGCGACAAAGGTCAGGAAACGGGCGAGATGCCGATCGGCTCTTTCGCTTCGTTCCTTTCCGGTCAATCGGCGCAGATACATGATCATGGGCGAACCTTGCCTTTCCAAGCGGAAAGGCGGGACCGCAAGCTGACGTGCCGGGAGAGGCTCATTGGGTGTTTCTGGAAGAAAGGAGGACGAAGGACGGCGAATGCGTGGCGCCAAGGGCTTTGTATGATCTAGTTTGGCCTGCCCAACCGCGTATCTGCGTGCCGGAACCTGACGCCGCCGCTATCGCCGCTGCACACACGTTCTCTGAGAAGTTCGATGCCGGCGCGGTTCAGCGCGTTGATCACTTTCATCAAGCGATCAACAACGCCTCGCATGCCCTGGCTGGCTTCCATTCGTTGGATGGTCGGCAGCGAGACACCTGCCATTTCAACGAGAGTTTTCTGGGCGATGTCGAGAAGGGCGCGCGCGGCACGAAGCTGGGAAGCAGTGATCATTGAGGTATCAGCGGCTGAATATGATAAATGACATTCCTCATGGTATCATTGACGTTTGAAACATCAATACAAAACGAAAAATAGTGATCCGTCCTGGCATAGGGAACCTCGGCGATCGTGTCCGGACGACTCGACGCTACGAACCTTGTCACGAGCTGACTGGCACCACACAGGCGTTGGACGAGGAACAAAGGTCGGGGCCGCTGCCCGGCCATCTCGCATGCTTGGGCCTGTGGTCTCATCCTAGTCGGATGAAGTCTTCGGATGAAGTCTGGGGAGAAAGCTCCTGGCAGCAGAGCGGGCACCCCTGAGCGGCCGGCTTCGGCATTTCGAGAACGCAAAAAGCGGCGCGGAATGTTGCAGAGCAAATCTTCGCAGCACGGTCGCCAAAGCGCGTGGTAAGACCGCGACGGCCCAACCAGCGGAGTCTGATTTGACCATGCCTTCTTCTACCGCCACGTAGCCCGGGCAGCGAAGCTCCTCGAAGATAATGATCTGCGTCAGCAACTCACGCTGCGGCTTGGCCACATTCATCGACAGCAGCGGGTCCAGCTTCTCTCGCCAGGCGGAACTCGTCTCATCCGATCGCAGCGCCAGGATGCTTCAACTTGCGCCGAGTTTCGCAAATCACATTGCATCGGGGTTAGCGTTCGAAGGGTTCGCCGAGCGAGGCGACGCCGTTTAGCCTGAGCAGGCGGCGGTCCGCCGAGATGACACCGAGCACGATGATCGTAACGAGATAGGGAAGGCTGGAAAGCAGTTGCGACGACACGTCCAGGCCGGTCGCCTGGGCGGCGAGGCTCATCAGCGAAACCGCGCCGAAGAGGCAGGCACCCAGGAAGATGCGGCCAGCGAGCCAGGTACCAAAGACAACGAGTGCGATCGCGATCCAGCCACGTCCGGCAATCATACCGTCCGCCCAAAGCGGTGTGTACACCGCCGCCGCATAGGCGCCGGCAAAACCCGCCATCATGCCACCAAAGGCTATCGCCGCGACACGGATGGCGATGACCGGATAACCGATGGCGTGGGCAGCCTTGGGATTCTCGCCGATTGCCCTCACGACAAGGCCGACCCTCGTATAGGCAAACATCGCCCAGATCGCGAACGTCACGGCAAGGGAAAGCCATACGACGATGTCTTCGACAAACAGCCTGCCGACTACCGGGATTCCGAGAGGCCGGGAAAGGCAAGTTTCGGGAGCCCCTTGACCGTGAGGCTCTCGTAGCTGCCGAACAGCGCCGAAAGGCCCTGGCCGAGGATGCCGATCGCAAGGCCCGTGGCGACCTGGTTTGCCCGGAATCCGAGTGCCAGCACTGCAAAGACGAGGGACAGGACGGCGCTGCCGAGGCCGGCGGCAACAAAGCCCAGCAGGTGTCCACCGCCGTGGTAGACGACGATGAACGCAAGCACCGCGCCGAGGGCCATCAGGCCCTCCACGCCGAGGTTAAGGACACCGGCGCGCTCGACCACCAGCTCGCCGAGCGCGGCAAGGAGAAAGGGGGTTGCGGCTGCGAGCATGCCCGAAATGATGAACTCGACGGCGTTCATGGCTGGCTCCGGTGATGGGGGCGGCGCCACTCGACGCGGTAGCGCACGAAGGCCACAGCGGCGAGGTAAGCGAGCAGCAAGCTGCCTTGGAAGACGCGGACGGCGGCGATCGGCAAGTTTGCCGACACCATCGCATTGTCGCCGCCGATGTAGAGAACAGCCATAAAGAGCGCGGAAAAGATTATGCCGATCGGATGCAGGCCGCCGAGATAGGCGACAATGATGGCCGCATAACCGTAGCCGGTCGAGATCGAGCGGTGTCAACGGCTGCATTGGTGACCTGTTGCGGTGTTGGTGGATTCAAAACTACTTCCCAGAGGTGGCCTCGGGCACGTTTAGTGGGGCGGCCGATCTGGTTCTTGGACCGCTTCGGATCAGAACGGAACGACCGCTTTGGACCAATTGCTCCCAATAGTCGACAGTCAGCTTCCGGCCTCAGAATGTGCGAGTCTGCAAGGCGCCTCATGTCGGCCGTAGAATAAGTTCCAATCCGCAATGGTCAGTCCGCGTTCGGCCCGATGCGATAAGCCAGGATGGCTTCTCGTGGCCAGATACGGTCGAAATCTTCGAATAAGGCCAGGTTCAGCGGCTTCCGACACCGGCTCGATCACCTGCTCGGAGCCGCAGCGGCCGTCCGGTATCTGTCGTCGTCGTGATGCGCTTCAGGATTTCGGCAGGGGCCGATCCGAGAAGGTGATGTCGGTCGAATTCTTCGAGGCTTTCGCCGATCTTCGCGACTGCTCTATCCAAGCTCTCGTCGGTGCGTCCTATGAGGAACGACGTCGATATGGAAGCTGTGAAGCCTTCGGCGATTCATGCCCGGTAACCCCTTTGCCGATGACGGCGACCGTCTTCAAAGGAAGAATGCTGGAACCTCCCATACCCATCTGAGACCTGCGATGGGCTTGGTCTTGAATGTCGCAGGGGGCCCAGGCAGCCCTCTCGGGGTGGCCGAAAGGGCTGCCTTATCGGTAGACTACTCGATGACGCGAGCTTCGCCGACATTGGCGGCCGAGGGGTCGAGACCGTATGCCTTCAGCGCTTCGGCTATGGCGCCGTCCTTGCGGTAGGCTTCGACGGATTCATCTACTGCCTTCACGAGCCCTTCGTTGCTTTTGTCGAGCAGGAACGCGGTCTGAGAAGGATTCAGTGTAGCCTCGATCCGGGGATCCTGCTTCAGGACCTGGACCTTGTATTTCTGGCCCTCGTTCTGGATGACTGCGGAACCGAAGCCGTCAAGCCCGGCCTCGATGCGACCCGCATGAAGGTCCTGCGCCAGGTTGAGCGAAGACGGGTAAGTCTTGGAGCCTTCGTAGAGCTTCTCCATGTCCTGGACCCAAAGGTAGCCCTCCACGGTGCCGACCTTCTTGCCAAGGAGGCCGTCGACCGTGTCGATGCCGTCCGCGGAAGTGACCGAAAGTTGGTCGAGGTAGACCGGGGTCGATAGGGCAACAACCTTGCCGCGGGCGGCCGTGCGGTAGAACCCGCCGATGGCGATGTCGGCACGACGGGACTGAACGGCCGAGACGGCACCCGGATACGTGAATATCTCGTAGGTGATCTCGATGCAGTTCTCCTTCGCGAAGCGCTTCACGAGATCCCCGTCGATTCCGGCGACTCCGCCGTTCTTCTCGAGGGAGTAGGGGGCGGTGTTCGTCAGGGCAACTGTGAGCTTGCCAGCGGACACGGTCTCGAAAGTGTGCTGGGGCTTGCAGTCCTGTGCGGACGCGGCGCCGAGGCTCAGTGCCGTAGCAACGGCGGCTGCCGAAGTGATCTTGTACCAGTTGTTCATTATGCTCTCCTCTGATGCGAATTGATTTTGATCGCCGTTCAGCCGAGATGGCTGCCCAGCCTACGTTCGGTGTACGAGACCAGCCATCCGAACGGGACGGTGATGGCGAGGTAGAACAAGCCCGCCAGAATCAGGACATCGAGGTAGAGGTAGGTGGCGGCACCCACTCGGTAGGCGCGCGCCAGAAGCTCGGGAATGGCGATGGTGTAGGTCAGTGCCGTCGCCTGGAAGATCAGGATCGCGAAGCCCATCAGGGCAGGGACTGCGAACAGGATGCCCTGCGGTATCACCACGAAACGAAGGATATCGTTGTAGGTCATGCCAAGCGCCCGGCCCGCCTCGATCTCGCGATGAGGTACGGCGTTCAGTCCGGCGCGGAGGATTTCGCTCGAATAAGCGCCCGTCGTCAGCGCAAGTGCGATCGCGCCGGACGTAAAGGCGCTGACCGTCATGCCGGAGGCCGGGAGGCCGTAGTAAACCATCTGCAGGACGACCAGTGCAGGCGCACCGCGCCCGATCTCCACCAGGACAACTGCGAAGTATCGGAAAAGCCTGTTCTTGCTGGAAGAAACGAGGGCGAGGACCAGGCCAAAAGGCAGGCCGAAGAGCAACGCCAGACCCGCCAGTCGAAGGCTCACAAGAAGTCCCTGGAAAAGCTGAGGCGACCAGTCGACCCAGTTGGAGAGCATCTCGTTCATCTCGCCCCCCTCGCGCGCAGTCTCTCGTCCATTGCGCGCGCAAGCACGGCGACGGGTATGGAGAGGGCGATGTAGAGCAGGGCCGCAAAGATGAACGGCGCGAAACTGCCGCCTCCGCCCTGGGCATGCTGAGACGCGTACATCATGACGTCGCGCACGCCTATCGTAGACGCGACCGTCGTGTCCTTGAGCAGACTGACCATGAAGGTCGCCATCGGCGGGACCGACACGCGCAGCACCTGTGGCGCCAGGACATAGCGAAGAGTGTCGACGCGGGTCATTCCCAGCGCATTCGACGCCTCGCCCTGTCCCTTCGAAACGGAAAGGAAGCCGCCTCTATAGATTTCCGCGAGGTAGGCCGTCGAAACCAGGCCCATTCCGATGATGGCAGCCTGATAAGAGCTGAGGACAAGCAGTCCGCTGCCCAAGCCGAAGAAGATGATGAAGAGCCAGACGATGGGCGGTATGCCGCGAACGACATCGATGTAGATGCGAGCCGGAATCTTGAGGAGGGGCGAATGAGAGCGCCGCATCAGCACCAGCGGGACCGCCGCGAACGCGCCGACCGCGAACGCGCCTGCCGTAACCGTCAGCGTCGCCGGAATGCCCTTCATGAGCGCGACAAGCAGGTCGATCATTTGCGATCCACTACCGCTCGGAAGAATTGTTGGGTCCGCGGCGACGAAGGATTGCGGATCACGGCGTCAGGCGAACCCTGCTCGATGATCTCGCCGTTTGCCATCACGATCACGCGGTCGGCGACGTCTGCGGCGAAAGCAATCTCGTGCGTGACGATGATCATCGTCATGCCTTCGTCGGCCAGCTCCCGCATCACTGCGAGCACCTCGAGTCCGAGTTCTGGATCGAGAGCGCTGGTGGGCTCGTCGAACAGCATGACCTTTGGGTCCAAGGCCAGCGCGCGGGCGATCGCGATGCGCTGCTGCTGACCGCCCGATAGATGTGCGGGATACGAATGCGCCTTGTCGGCGAGGTGTACGCGTTCGAGCAGCTGTGCCGTGCGCGTATACGCCTGGGCCTTGGGACGTCCCAGCACCCGCATCTGCGGCAGCGAGATATTGCGCTGTACCGTCATGTGGGGAAAAAGATTGAAGGACTGGAAAACCATACCCGTCGACCTGCGGAGCTTGAGAAGCTCGCCGGCGGTCAGCCTATTGTCGACGGCAAAACTGAACGCACCGACCTCGATCGTGCCGGACGAGGGCTGCTCCAGCATGTTGATCGCGCGCAGCAGCGTGCTCTTGCCAGCTCCGCTCGGTCCAACGATCGCGACGACTTCGCCGCGACTGACATCAAGGGAGACGTTCTTGACGGCGTATTGACCACCGTAGGTGACATTGATGTTTTTGATACGGACGATGGTCTCTGATTCAGGCACGGCTCGGTGTCCTTGCGCTAGCGCCTTGTGGATGGAGCGCGGGGTTACGCGGCTGCTGCATGGCCGGCCGAGACGTTCCGGTCCGGTGTGGGCGCCAGCTTGTGCGAATACGGAACAGTGTTTGGCGTACCTCTCAGCACCCAGTCCGCTGTGATCAAGCCGATGACAGGGGCCAGCTGAATCCCATAGCCACCAGCGCCTGCAGCCGAGATCAAGCGGGGTTCCGATGGATCGATCGGCCCGACATATGGACGATGGTCTGCTGTAACGGGATAAAGGCCAGCCCAGCCGCGGCCGAGCCGGGCACCCGGAAGATCGGGAACGCGCTCAAGCAGCATCTCGGCGAGCGAGACCTTGGAATCTTCGTCACATTGATCGTTGAAATCGTCCGGGTTTTCGGGAACGGTGGATTTCACCTTGTGGATCTCGGCGATGAGTTCGTCCGCCTTCTCGTGACGGAAATTGAGACCCGTCCCTTCACCGTTCACGAGATCCATCACCATCGGCATCGTGTAGGGCAGGGGTTCGTCCAGTCGGATCACCAGCGCCTCGTGACGCTCGGGGCGGACGTGGAGTTCTTGTCCGAACATTGTCGCGACCAGAGGTGCCCATGCGCCTGCGGCATTGACCACGAAGTCACACTCGAGAGTGCCGCGTCCGGTTTCCAGTCGATATCCGTCGCGAGTTTTATCGACGCCGAGGAGAGCGCAAAACTGGAGGACTTTGGAGCCCAGCCCTTTCAACTCCGCTGCCAGCAGTGCGCACATCTCATGAGGGTCTAGGAAGCCGTCGTCCGGGCCGAAGATGCCGCCCGCCAGACCATCGCTACTGATATGCGGGACAAGTTGCGTCAGCTCGTCCGCCTGATAGACGCGGGATCTGAACCCGGCCTCGCGCTGGATTTCGACCGACTTGGCAAAGAGGTCCATCTGGGCAGACGTGCGTGCAAGACGCAGGTATCCGATGTGATTGAAGTTGAGGCCCAGCCGCTCCTCCCAATTCCGGATACGGCGCACGGACTGGACACGAAGCTGGATCTCGAACGGATCGGTCAACTGTGTCCCGACCACGCCGACCGAGCGCCCGCTTGAACCCGATGCGACCGAGTTCGCATCGATGACGGTGACCCGTGCACCCTGTTCCGCAAGAGCATGCGCCGAGCAAATGCCGAGCGTTCCTGCTCCGATAACGACGACACGTGGTGAGGCTGTCATTTGAATTCCGATTGCTCCATGGCTGTCATTCGATGCCTATCACTGGCACGAGGCGATGGCGGCGCTACTTCCTGGAGACCACCTCGAGCGCCGCGTCGATGGCTGTCAGGACTTCGTCCGTGTCGCCGTCGGTCATCGAAGTGGACAGGGCGAATAGGCCGTAGCTCGCTGAAAGCACGCCCCGGTCGAGCAACTCCTTGTGGAGCAAGTCAAGCTTCTTGCGCTCGGCCGCACCCGGATAGACCGAGCGGTAGTCCGTTATCGACAGAGAGGTGAAGTGGATCTTGAACAGCGAACCAAGGCCCACGCACTGACCGTCGAGGCCGTGGCGCCTCAGCGATGCCGTGATCCCGTCCCGCAGCTTCTTACCGATCCTATCCAGGTGATCGAAGTTCGCCGGGGTGAGTGCGCGCATCGCCGCCAGGCCCGCCCGCATCGTGATCGGGTTTGCGGTGAACGTGCCGCCATGGGGCAGGGCGGGCTTCCCGCGCGTGGGATCGAAGACCGCCATGACCTCGGCGCGGCCGCCGACCGCGCCAACAGGAAAACCGCCGCCGATGATCTTTCCGAGTGCGGTCAGGTCCGGCTTGATGTCCCAGAGGCCTTGCGCCCCGGAATGGCCCAGCCGGAACGAGATCACCTCGTCGAAGATGACCAGCGATCCGGCGGCGTGCGCGATCTCCACCATCGCAACGAGATAGTCCTTGCGAGCGGGGATCAGTCCAGCGCGGTTGGGCATCGGATCGATCAGGACACCAGCGATCGTCTCGCCGTGAGCGCCAAAGACGGCTCGAAGCGCTTCGATGTCGTTGAACGGAACGGCGATGACATCGTCCAGGACGCCACGTGGAGTGCCCTTGGCGTAGGCGGTCGAGGCTGGGAGATCACCCCAGTTACTCGGCGAGCTGTCGAGGCTGACCTCCGCGAAGTCATATGAACCGTGGTAGGCACCCTCGATTTTGACGATCTTTGACCTGTCAGTGAAAGCCCGGGCGGCCTTGATCGCCATCATGACACCTTCGGTGCCGGAGTTGGCGAAACGGACCTGCTCGACGGAGGGAAGTCGCTCGACAAGCAGTTCGGCCAGCTCCAGCTCGCTTTCGGTCGGAGCGCCGAACGCTGTGCCGTGCGACATCTGGTCGATGACCGCGGCCGTCACGTCTGGGTGCGAGTACCCGTCGATCATCGCGGTGAAATTGTTGATGCAATCGTAGTAGACGTTTCCGTCTACGTCCCACACACGGCAGCCTTCTCCGCGTTGCGCGTAGATCGGGAACGGATCGATGAAGACGGTCGTCCGGGTGTTGCCGCCCGGCATGACCTTGCGGGCCCGCTCGAACATCTCGCGGGATTTGGGCATGGACTCTGGATAATGGCGCATGATTTGCGAAACCTTTGCTGGGGTGGCCCGGGTCGCGAAGAGCCGCGATCCGCAGTCCGATCACCTGGTCATGATGGTGTGGCTCTGCTCGCGCAGGTACTGCGGCAGGAACCAGGAGCCGAGCCCGCCCTTGCCACTGACGCCAGTTCCCTTCCAGCCACAGAACGGCTGCGCGCCTGGCCATGCGCCCGTGGTGGCTCCGCTTGCGCGGTTGGCATAGAGAACGCCAGCTTCCGCCGCATCCAGGAACCGCTGCAGCTCGGCTTTGTCCTCGGTGAAGATGCCAGCCGAAAGGCCGTACGCTATGTCGTTGCCTTCCTCGATCGCGGCGTCGAGGCTTTCGAAGCCGCGCACCACGACAAAGGGCATGAAGAGTTCTTCGCGGGTCAGGCGACCGGGCCCGTCCAGTTCGGCAATGGTCGGCAGGACGTAGTTCTCCGCGAATCCTTGACCGAGAGCGGCGCCGCCAAAATGGACCTTGCCAGTCGTTCCGGCTTCGAGGACGGCGGCCTTGAAACGCTCGACCGTTGCATCGCCGTAGATCGGACCCATGAAGGTCTCCTTCTTGCGCGGATCACCCACGACAAGCTTGCTGGAAAACGCGACGAGCTTATCGATGAACTCGGCTTTGACCTTCTCGTCGACGTATACGACCGAGCACGCTGAGCACTTCTGTCCCTGCAGTCCGAAGGCCGACCGGGCGACGCCCTGGGCCGCGCGCTCGAGATCCGCTTTGCTTGTCACGTATGCCGGATTCTTGCCGCCCATCTCAGCGATGACAGGCTTCATATGCGGTAACGTCGCCATATGGCGCAAAATGCTCATTCCGGTCTTGTGCGATCCGGTGAAAGCAACGCCATCGATACCTTCGTGCGTCGCCAGGAAACGACCGACTTCTCCGTCGCCGACAACGATGTTGAACACGCCTTCAGGAAGACCAGCTTCCCTCAGCGTCTCGGCGATGATGAGTCCGGTCAGCGAACAGCCCGGGGACGGCTTGTAGACGACGGCATTGCCGGTCAACAGAGCGCCGGAAACCATGCCGATGGACAAGGCGAGCGGGAAATTGAACGGCGCTATGACCCCGAACACGCCGTACGGCTTCATGAAGCTGGTGGCAGTCTCGTTCTCCACCAGTTCGTTCATCGGTCGCACGAAGCCGTTGTTCGCCCTCAGTTCGGAGGCGTAGTAGTCGACCATGTCGACGCATTCTTCGGCCTCGCCGATCGCTTCGATGCGGGACTTGCCGATCTCGTAGAGCGCGGCGAGGCCGAGATCGTACTTCCGGGTGGCAAGTGCTTCCCGCCAGCGTGCTCCGAATGCAAGGCGCTGATCGAGGGACGAGCGGTTCCAGATCTTGGCCCCGGTCCGGGCAGCCTTGATCGCCGACTCCACATCAGCGGTCGTGGAGACCGGAAACTGGCCCAGTGAAAGCCTCGCATCGATCGGACTCGCCAAAGAACTTCTCGCACCGGTGGCGAAGGGCGTCGACCATTCCCGTCCCAACACGTCACGCTCGAATCCAGGAATGAGTGCGTCGAGGTGGGAGTGCACGGGCGAGAAATCGACGCCGATGTTCGAATAGGTGACACGTGGAATTGCTGGCATTCAAATTCTCCGAAAATCGGTCTATGACCCGATTAACAGGATTTAAAAGCGAGTCAATTGCAGATGCCGTAAATCGGTACTTAATCCGGATTTCGGTCTTATTTTTCGTTTGCATGGCAGGACGCTTTATCGACCGATTTCGTCGGGAAGCCTTGCCCGCCTACCTTGCGTCGCACGATAAGGTTCCCGTAGTTGTGTACTGAATTCTGTGGATGGTGGCTTTGAACACGAAATCGAACAACCAAGGCTTCAAGGACAGTCCGCTCGAGCGGTACATTTCGATCATGGAAACGGTGGCGCCGTTCGAACACGGTCTGACGGCCGTGGAACTTGAGACGGCACTCGGATTGCCGAAGACCACGATCAACAGGTTGCTGAACGCACTGGTCGAAAGCGGTATGGTCAACGCAGACACGGTCCGCAACCGTACGTATCGCCTTGGCGACCGTGTCCTCAAGCTCTTGCAAATGTCGCCGGACAGCAGTTGGCTCGTGGCTTTGGCAAACAAGCCGCTGCAGGACGTAGCCGATGCGACAGGGCAGTCCGCCTTCCTGTCGAAATTCGATGGCAACGAAGTTCACTCGATCACCTGCGTCGCGCCCGACACTCCCGTGCGCACCTACGTGATGCCGGGCATGGCGATGCCGGTGAACGCGACCGCTTCGGCCAAAGCTATCCTGGCGTATCACCCGAACGAGATCGTGAAGAAGATCCTCGCGACGGAGTCGCGTACATACACCGACAAAACCAAGACCAAGATCGCGGAGCTTATGAAGGAACTGGCCGAGGTCCGTGCTCGCGGTTACGCCACCGATCTTGCGGAACACGTTCCCGGTCTCGGTTCGATAGCTTTCCCGATCCGTCCGGCCAACGGGAAAGTCACCTATGCCGTTGGTCTGACAGGGCCATATGGCCAGATCATCGACCGCAACTTCGATAAGCATTGCGCTGCGCTTGCTGACGCTGCGCAACGGATAGCGAAGCTGGTTCAGATGCGTAGCCCGTCGTCGAGCGAGGTCTAGCGACCTATCCGACCGCCCCGGCAGCGGTGACATCGTCGTCGACATTCCCCTTCGATGACCTCGAACGGCCTGCTGCCGCCAGCAAGAATGACGCGGTGGGACGTTCGAGTTCATCCTGGGTCGGTCTCCTGTCGCGCTGATTGCCTTTACCAACGAGGCCAAGCCTCCTTAGGGCAATACGCTCGAGATCGACTGGTTCGACCTTGACGGGCAGACCGTGCACCGCAGCGGCATGAGCCAGAATAAGTTTTACAAAGCCGATGTCGATGCCGAGAGTCATCGGTCCGCCACCTTGGGCGGCCCGGTCGCGATCAAAACAAATGAGCCGTTCGCGATCGAGAGCCGCGATGTTGCACTTCCCCAAATGTCTAATGGAGCATATCGAGGGCTGCGGCCTTGGAGCGGCGAGGGGGCTTGCCTACATCGCACATATCGTCGATATGAAGTCGATGAGTTCGCCGAAAGTTTTCAGGCGCGCTATACGGGACTTGGTCGGCGTCTCACCGCGATCGATTTGGCGCTCGGTTTCGGTTGCCCAGCGTCGTCTCAGCGCAGGAAGGTCTCGCTGACGTAGCGACCTTTGCGACGAACTTGATCATGCCAGGTTCTAACGATTTGATGTTAAAGAAAAAATGCTGAAAAAACAAGGTCATAGAGTGGCCGTGGCGCCTATGATGGACTGGACGGACTAGAGGCTGCGTGCCTTGCGTTGCAAGGATTTCAGCGGTGCTACAAAACCTCCGTAGCATATCCGTAGCATTTTATCACGCCGCTCTGGTGTTCCATGCGGCAACGGCGGCAGCCTCCCCGGGCTTGTATAAAACAGCCAGTGCGCTGGGCAACCCTCGTTCGAGCAGCCGAGGGTGAAGTAGTCCCCATGATGGTCGCCCTTCCGCTCAAGGCGGGCGGGCTGGCCGTCGAAGGGGCATGGCAGGAGGGACG
This sequence comes from Mesorhizobium sp. M0587, assembly GCF_040320945.1. NCBI lineage: Bacteria > Pseudomonadati > Pseudomonadota > Alphaproteobacteria > Hyphomicrobiales > Phyllobacteriaceae > Mesorhizobium > Mesorhizobium sp. M0587. Next base: position 31,847 of record NZ_JAMYQP010000033.1, on the reverse strand, counting down.
GATCTTCGGTCACCACTGCCCCTCCACCTCGAACCGCGCAATCTGATTGACCACGGATTCTTCCAGCATGCTGTAGTTGAACTCGATCCGGTACCATTCTCCCGGTGCGGTATTGTGAGCATGGTCATACTGCTGGTCTTTCCTTGGAGTTCGTGGAACTCCGCAGCTTCTGAGCGCCCCATGTGCCGCCTCCTGTTGTCCCAAGGAAAGCGTTGTCGCCGGCGACGAGATCAACAAGCCTTCCACCCGTATGCGGCCCCGTGGACAACCTTCCGCTGGGGTAGACAGCCGGGCCGGGCTGCATCCAAAATGGCGGGTTGGAGGCTTGGTGATTCGCGCGATGTCCGTTTACCCCCGGCTGGAATACTGCATGAAGGACGTCCGTGCGGCCGGGGTCAGGCTGGCGGGCAAGGTCCATTTCGACGGCCACAACCTCGCCGAGGCCGTCGACATCTTCACCGTCGCCAACTCCTTTCGGGACTCGCACATCCTCCCCATGCGCAGCGTCCGCGCGTCGGTGCGCAGCCACATGCGGCAGGCCTCGATAACGGGGGACATGGCCTCCCGACCCAAGCGCATGTCCTCTATCCGGCGGAAGCTGGCGGAGACCACCATCAGGCTCGACCAGATGCAGGACCTCGGAGGGTGCAGGGCGATCCTCAACGACATCGACGGCGTGAACAGGCTCGTGGACCGCGTCCGCGAGCGCTTCCCGCACGCGATCCGCCGGGAGTGGGACTACATCGAAACCCCGAAGGAAGATGGCTACCGCAGCCACCACTTCTCGCTCGAGTTCAAGCCTGGCCAGAGGGGAGACGAGTCCTACGCAGGACGGCGTATCGAACTGCAGGTGAGGACCCGGCTTCAGCACTCGTGGGCGACCGCGATCGAGGCTGTCAGCCTCTACAGGAACCAGGACCTGAAGCATCACAAGGGAGACGCGAACTGGCTGCGCCTGTTCGCGCTATCCTCCGCCGAGTTCGCGCACGTCGAGCGCCGTCCGCTCCCGGAGGGCGTGCCCGACCGCGCGGAGCGCCTTCGGGAGCTGAAGGACCTGAACACCCGGCTGGGCGCGGTGAGCATGCTCGAGAACATCAAGGCGGCCACGCACTTCGCCGAGAACTTCACCTACGACCGCGGCCATTATTACCTCCTGCGCTACAGGCCCGACCACACGGTCAAGATCGAGACGTACGGCGACATGTTCGCCGCCACCAGCGCGCTGGGTCTCGCCGAGAGGGCGATCGAGGCAGGCGAGAGCCAGGAGTCGGTCGTCCTCGTCGAAGTCGACAAGATCGACAAGCTGGTCTCGACCTACCCCAACTACTTCGGCGACGTCAGCCTGTTCATCCGGAACCTCCAGCTGGCATGCAACGGAAGGCCGGGCATCGAATACACCGTGGCGCCGCAGGACGTCGTTCGGCCGCAGGAAGTCGAGAAGCCTGACTTCGGCGCGCTCTTCAGGCGATACACCCGGTGGATCGAACCTCGGCGCTGAAGGAGCAGGTTTGATGATGGCCGAAAAAATTCCTCGCGCCGCAGAGCTGCTCCCAGACATCTTGCTGATGACGAGCGATCGACCATTCTCGAAGACCCTGATCCCGGCTGTAGCCGAGATGCATGGCTTTCCCCGGGACATGCTGGATGTGGCGAACCCGCCAGGGACGAACTGCACTTTCAGGGCAAAGGCAGATGCGGCCATGGCCTACCTGCATCGCTCCGGATTGGTCGTCCGGGACGGGAAGAAGGGCCCGCTCATCATCACCGATGACGGTTTCGATTTCTTGCGAGAACTCACTCCCAAGGCCATCCGGAAGCTGTCGGCAGAGATTGAGCCCAAGATCAAACGCATAAAAGGGAAGACGAAGCCAACGCCAAAGAAGCCGGTCATCACCCCACAGCAGCCCCAGCAGCGGGACGTCACGAAGACACCCGCCGTGAGGTCGCTGGAAGATCGCATCGAAGAAGCCAAGCGACTGGCCGATGGAAGGCCTACCCCGGGACAGAGGGCGACGAGGAGGGCCGCGAAGGCAGCAGCTAATTTCCACGATATGCCGCTCGACAAGCTGCACATCGTCTGGACCAACGCTCAGGATAAGCTGTCGCACCCCAAGGAGGAGTTACGGCTGGCCGCGAAGGAGGTTCTGACAGCCATCGAAAACGAAAGAGAGCGGAGGCGACCAAATGCGTCATCCCCGCTGCCCGGCGGTGGATACTTCCGGTGGCCAACGACGGTGGCCGAGAGCGGCAAGGGCCAATTGAGTTTCGAGGCCGATGCGTTCGGCGTTCTGGCGGAGACAGGGTACAGGGTAGGACGCACGCGGGGAGAGCCAGAGACTGCCAGACGCAGGACGCTGGCACGGCTTTTCATGGTGGAGGTTCTCGATGCTCCAACCAGCCTCGAATGGGCTGCGCCAGGCACCGACGGCCGTTTAAGGAAGATGGCCTACACGATCGCCGCGCTTACCAGAAACGCCAAGAGGCGGGGCATACTCATGGAGTACGCCGTGGCTGATTGGGAGAGCGATCTCAATTACCTGCACGACACCTACTACGTGGGGCGGTTCGATTTCCCCTGGCCGGAGACCGGAGCAGGGGGGATCACCCGATCCGGCCGTTGAGCTTCCTGCAGTCCTCGTAGGCAGCTTCCTTCAGCGCGTCGATGTAGTCGGCCAGGTGCTGGATGTGCACGCCGCGGGCAGCCTTCTGCGAGCCTTCAAGCTTGACGACAGGAATGGCGATGTCGCCGGCGCCGACCTTCCGCAGGAACTTCTCCGGGGTCAGGTGGCTGAAGTAGTCCCGGCAAACCTGCTCGACGGGAATGATCGCGACGGCGCCGTATTGGGCCATCAACAAGAATTGGGTACTGAGGCGCGCTGCGGCGTTCATGACGGGTCCTGTCGCAGCCCAGAAGGACTGCTCTCGTAAGATGCTGTCTGTGAAACCTTTGAGCGTCGAGCGCCCTGTGCCGCCGCAGCGGCCCCGGCATGCCGGGAGGTTGACAGCCCCACTAACCAGACCGCATTCGCGATAGGCTCAGGACGTCGATGGACAGTGAAATAGCCGGCACGAAGGGGTCGCGCAAGTGAAAACGACGCCGCGATCAAGAACTTAAACCTTGTTTCTTACAGAATGCTCACATGTCCCTGGCGGTCGCGAACGCTTGCCTGAAGATTTCAGTCCTTGGATTTTCGCCGGCGGAATCGACGTCAGCCGAACGAAGGATTGAACTCGGAACATGTGGATGGCCGGCCTACGCCGGATCCTCACGTCAGATCGGCACGCGGTTGATCTTGATTGCCACGAGGCGTCGATGCGCAAGCCGACCGCTTCACGCCGGTCGGCACAAAGGCCTCGACCTCGAGCCTGCCATGGTCATTGCCGTTCTCGCACTTGATCCGGAAAGCGAGGGAGTCGACGTCGCCGAAGATCTGGATGAGATCGGAAGGCGCATAATTGTGCAGCCGCTTGCAGTACCGGCATCGCACGCGCACCAAGCGCATCGTGTCGTTCAGCTTGGATAGCGGAAAGTCGCGGTCCTTCGGCGCGTAGGTCTCGGGCATACCCTGAAATGAGGAACATATTCCTGTTGGTCAAGGGCTCTTGGTTCTATTGTTCTCTTTTGTTCACTGTCGGCAAAATTGGAGACATAGCTAAGAGTCCAATGCGAAAAGGACTCGCTCGAAATCGTGCAAGGATCGAAACCTTCCAGATCGGAAGGATCAAAGCTGTGCATAACTTTGGGGTGGCGCTCCCACCGCTTGCGCGAAAGTCAAAAACCCACGTGCGGCGGCTGGTTCACAGCGTCTGATGATTCGGTTTCGAATGCAAGGGCCGGAAATTAGACCGTCATGTCCTCAAGAAATTCCGATCCAGGCGCGATTCCAGAGACGAACAGCCTGTCCCGACCCCTGGTGGCGGCGACATAGAGAAGCTGCCGTTCCGTGGCGATGACCTCGTCGAGTTCGAACTCGTCGGCCACGTCCGCCACCCGGGCAGCGAGTGGCAGAATACCTTCGTCGCAGGCAACTACAAGGACGGCCCGGAACTCCATTCCCTTGGCCATGTGCATGGTCCCGACCAGCGCCGCTGCGTCTTCGCCAGGTTTTCCGGAGGAGATCGTCCGGTACGGCAACGCTGCAGCCTCGGCGATGGCACGAGCGCGCGGAAGCTCGGCGGCCGAACGGACGAAAATAGCGATCTGATCCGCCGTCATGCCGTCTTCGAGCGCCTCGCGGATGAAGGCGGTAGCCGCCTTCCGCTCTGAATCTTGATCATTGGCGATGACGACCGTCGGCTCCAGCCCTTCGAAGACGGATACCGTGCCCCGGCGGTCTTCCTCGAACCCATCGATATCGCGGATCGTCTTCGGGATGAGCCGATCGGCCATCGCTCGGATCTGATGCGATGTGCGGTAGTTGACCTTCAACGTGGATGAGCGGCCGCGCAAGTCGATTCCCAGGCCTTTCCAAGAAAACGGCTGCTGGAAGATCCGCTGGCCGATGTCGCCGGCAAAGAAGAGCGCGTCAGGCTTGTCGGGTGCGATAGCCGCGAGGAAGCGTAGTTCCGGCACGCCGAGATCCTGTGCTTCGTCGACGACAATGTGGGTGAAGGGTTGTTCGGTTCTCGCGGAATAGGTCTCGGTCACGGCGGCGAACAGCGAAGCTGGAGTGAATAGCGCCTGCTGCCCGAGGGCATCACGGATGCGGGAGAAGACCTGCCACAGCGCGTTGCGTTGCTTCCGACCCAGGCGGTTCTTGCGACCCATGCGCGGCACCGCGGCGTAGGCATCGGCACTATCGATCCGCCAGGCGTCGATAACGTTCTCCCATTCGGAGATCAGGAACCGAGCGGAAAAGTCTCGCACTCCCGCATCGTCCGCCGCTTTTTCGATCATCCCGCGTACTGTATCGCGCTTCGCAATATGCGCCTTGCGCCCGGTAGTTAGCGCAAACAGTTCCTCTGCGATCCTGCGGAAGGATGCGACGGTGACGCGGTCGTCAATTTCGGCGCGGCCGCCGGAGAGCACCGCCAGCTTACGCTGGAGCGCAGCTGCCAGCGGATCGGAGAAGGTGGTCAAGAGCAGGCGAGCATCTGGATCGAGGCGAAGAATCCGCATTACTCGGTGAAGCGCGACGACCGTCTTGCCCGTGCCGGCCGATCCGGCGACGCGCGCTGGGCCGGAATAGTCGTGCTCGACGACGCCGCGCTGGAGAGGGTGCAGGAAAACCGCCCACCTCTCGAACGGCGCGTCGAGGGCGGCCTGCAGTTCCTGGAGCCCTTCGAGAACGCGGAAGCGGCGCATCGTGTCCGGATGCGCCATCGGGTCTTCGACGGGCGCCGCTGCAGGCTTCAAGGTTCCAGTCGCGGCGTATTCGAGTAGTGCCTCCGCCGCCTCTTGCGGCAGACGGGCAGCAAGCGCGAAGAAGGAATCTTCGGTCGCCTCGGCGACGTCGGAAAGCCAGTCCGTGGGAACGCCGACAGAGAGCAGGTCGTCCTGCGCCAGTTTCGCGAAGATCGGTGCGGCTGAAACAGGCGGCTCCTCTTCTGTAGGGGCGACATCGAACGGCAGGTCGGCCTGTTTGAACGCGGTCGTCGCCGGCAGCGCGATCTCCTCGACCAGTTCCCGCACCTCGACGATCTGCATTGCACCAGTCGTCGGGTGTGCCTCGATGCGCCGCCGTACCGCCCAGGAGTAGGCGTCATCGTGATGGCCGACATAGGCGAGCATCAGGCTTCCGCCCGCCTTGTGCACGATGATGCGGATGTCGCGGGAAACCCGGACCGACCAGAAATTTGGATCCTTGGACTTGTCGATACGGTGAAACTGCAGCCCAGGCTGATCGGGATTCGCCTGCAGATCGAATGCCGTCAGCTTCGCCTGCTTCTGCTCGTCATTGGCGAGTTTTGCGAGAGCGGCGGTGAAGCTGTCGGCGAGGATAGTGGGCATTGCGGTCTATCGCGCGCTGCTGTCATCGGGTTCGTATTCGGCGCGCCGAACCCGGACCACAAGGCGGTCAAATCTCAGCCGGTCGATCTCCTGCCTGAGGAGTCTTCCGGGACTTGTTAGATCTGCTCCTATGCCGTTGCCCGGGCGAACAACCGTTATATGTGGTTGGAAATGCCGCGCCCCGAATGCATTGCGCATCCGGTTGCTCGGCTCTCGCACGCCGAGCACTTCGGGTGTTTCGAACCTGTAAAATCGTGCTCGGACCTCTTCGATGGGTTTCGTCGCGCCACCAGCGCGTCGCACCCGCAAGCCGACGGGCAAACCGTTTGGATCAAATTCTGGCCGGGGATTCTCGCCACCAGGTGCCATTACCATCAATCTCAACTCGGAGGACGAGACCTCGATGTCGCAAGATTCTTCGATATCTTGTAATCCAGCAAGATACCGTCGCGAATGATAAACTGTTAGGTGCATCCGCCTGATGATTTTATTGCGCCTGATTTTAAGCGTATCGCCGAAAAAACTTCGTAGCTCGCCTTCAGATCGATCCGAGAGCATTAGCATCGCCCAAACGCTATCACGATGCCTGAATGTTGACGTACTTGGCGATGCCAGGGAGGCACCGAGGGGAACGGACTGCTCGTTCTCATCGTCCTGACGTCTCGACAGAGCAGCGCGAAGCTTTTCTCCAATACGGCCCGACATCATGCGCGGAGGAGCCCTTCCGTCAGCCACTTGTCAGAGTCCGGATAGCGGGTGCCGAGGAGGTATAGGCCACTGTGTACATCCAGAAGGTCCCACCCGGCGCAGCCTTTGGCTAGATCCTCCATCAGGCCGGTGTTCGCGTGAATAGCCCCGGGTTCGAAGGACTCGTCATCGAGCTCACTCCCCTCGGGCTTTCTCGACAGAATGTGTGTCTGATGCAACATCGTAAGCGCCAAATGGATCGGGCCTCCCGGCGGAAGCATGACTTCGGCGGTCGTCATCGCACTCTTCAATGCGTCGTTGGACATGAGCGCTACCATGAACATGGCCGTTGCATTCCAACTCCCAATGTATTTGGGGCGGTCCTTTGAGAGGATACGACCGAGCCAGCGCTCCTGTGCCGATCGCATCCCTTTGAGGCTGGACGGCAGGGTGTCGGGGAATGCAATAGTGGAGAAGATCTGATAGCCGCCCTTGAGGGATTGCTCAACGGGCAGCGCGCCTCGTTCATAGTGGTAGGCTCTGGCGATCTTGAGATCTTCGTCGTTGAGGTTTTCGAGACAGTTGACTGCAGCGACTAGGTAATCGTCGTTCAACATGGCCAAATGACCCCAGGCTACTCCGACCGCAAAACAAACGTGCCACGGGTTGCGGTCTGAGCAGACATCTAGCGCCTGATCTATTTCTTCCTTTGCCAGCTTATTTAGCTGTTGACCGCTATCCTTAAGCAGCTCCTGAACCCGAGTGCGAGCGGGACCACCCTTGATGCCACCGCCTTTGGTACAAAGTTCTGCGAACACCCTTTGAGTGTGGTTGAGCGGTTTCGGAAGAGAGAACTTGCCCATATCACACCCCAAACACCTTCAGCACTTCATCGCCGAAATGATTGATCACCTTGACCGCGATCCTGCCCGTGCTCGGCCTCTGAAACGGTCGGGAGATGTCGGAATAGAGTGTTTGCCAGGCTTCCTCGTCGATCTCGGCCTTCAGTGCCGTCTTCAGCGATTTGTAGGGATCGTTGGCGCCGAGGAAATAGGCGTGGCGGACGAAGAAGCTCTCCTCGTTGTAGTCGGTGTCGATGAACCAGGCAGCGATGCCCTTCACGTCGTCGGAGCGGATCTCGCCCGTCGAGGGATCGAATATGTCGACGCCGTTGACCTTCACCCGCAATTCGCCCTGCGCCGTTTCGATCAGGTCGACATCCGGCTCGCCGAAGACGACGAAGAGGTTGCCCTTGCCCGTGTTCTTCAAATCCTCAGCCATGTGCAGGTCGGGATTCATGCGCGCCTTCAGGACGGCCAGCGGACCGAGCCTGTTCAGGTCACTTGCCTGGGCTTCGAAGTTGAAGGCGCAGGCGATCAACGCGTCGAAGCGGGCATCGGAAGCCTCGCGGGCGGCGGCCGTGATCTGGCTACGCGTCAGCGTGCCGAATTCCGGACCGATCAGGATTCCTGCGCGTTTTTCCCGGCCGTCCCCGTCATTGTAGCGGCCTTCCGCGGCAAGGAAATTGCCCGGCCAGGGTTCGACCGAATTGAAATGGATCGTGTCGCGTTTCTCCTGTTGATGCACCCCGGCGCTGCGCAGATGGTCGAGCACCATCTGGCCGAAGTCGATCTCCGGCACGTTTTTCGGGTCGGGTTGCATGCCACCTTCTCCGGCGCGGATTTCGCTGGCCAGCGTGTCGTCGCGCGCGGTGACAACGCGGTGCGGCGACAGGCTCTCGACCGTGAACGGTCCGGCGACGCGCACCTTCGACTTGTCCTCATAGGGGCGGTCGTAGAGCATCTCGACATCGGCGGCGCGGGCAATCGAGGCATCGATCTCCCTCTGGCGCGCGATGCGGCCTTCCCACCAACCCTTGTGGAGGTCGCGCACGCGGGCGCTGACCAGCCCGGACTTGGTGGCGCCTTCCTTGCCGTCCAGCCACTGGTCGAGATCACGCGGGATTTGCCACTCCTCGAATCCTGAAGCGAGCTTCTCGTTTAGCTCCTGCCGCAGCGGCTCCAGCACACCCTGCCAACGTTCCCAGATCACGTCGATCTCGGCGTTGTTGGCGATGGATTTGAGCGTGATGTGCGGCGCGCGCTCGTAGATGAATCCCTGGCGGATATCGCGGGACATTGGCGCTTGCGTCTGGATTTTTCCCGATACCTTCTGTTCCTGCGCGTGGCCTTCGGGGCTGTCGGCGAGAAAATAAAAGGGATAACGGGCCGACATCAGCCTTGTTCGGGCGAGCGCTAGCGCCACTCGGCTTGTGTCGATGGTGATCCAGCGCCGGCCCCATTGCTCGGCAACGGTCGCCGTTGTACCGGAGCCGCAGGTCGGGTCGAGCACGAGATCGCCCGGATCGGTGGTCATCAGGATGCAGCGTTGGATCAAAAGTTCCGAGGATTGTACAACGTAAGTTTTATCCTCTCTGCGGCTCGAAAACTTAACGTCGTCCCAAACGTTGTTCACTGGGAACACAGGATAGTCTTTGAAGAACCGGACATAGCGCAGCCCTGAACCACGCGGCTCTAGACGGCTCGCTTTGAGAAGTCGCGAAAAGCCCAATTCACCTGTCTTCCAATATCCATTTCCGGGTGTGTAAGGCTTGCCTTGAAAGTGTACAGGAAAGGAGCCGGGAGGGCGGTTGGAGGTCGTATTGTCCTTGGCGAAAATCCGGAACTGATCATTTAAGACACGCCATTCGGCCTGCGTCGTTGCACGGGGTATGGAAACCCTTTCCAGCTTGTCGTCCTGATAGGAGGCGTACTCCCCCATCATGCTGGCGGTGGGTTGCTTTTCCTCCAGTGGCTGCCGGAATTTTGCAGCGCGACGACTCCTCGCATAGTAAATGACATAATCCGTACTTGAGGAGAGAAGCTCTGCGGTTTGGGCACTCGTCTTCTCCACGGTGATTAGTGCGACGAAGTTCTCCTCTCCAAAGACCTCGTCCATCAGCGCCCGAACCAGGTGGACGTTTTCATCTCCGATTTGCAAGAAGATGCTCCCACTCTCCGTCAGCAATTCCCGCGCGACCATGAGCCGGTCGCGCAAATAGGTGAGGTAGGAGTGGATGCCGTCCTTCCAGGTGTCGCGGAACGCCTTCACCTGTTCCGGCTCGCGGGAAACGTCCTCCTTCTTGCCGTCCTTGACGTCGCGCGATTGGGTCGAAACCTGCCAATTCGAGTTGAACCTAATGCCGTAGGGCGGGTCGAAATAGATGCACTGCACCTTGCCCCGCATCGCCTCGCGCTCGGCCAGGCTCGCCATCACCTGCAAGGAATCGCCGAGGACAAAACGGTTCGTCCAGTGCTGCGAATGTTGGTAGAACTCCGCGCGCGCTTCCGCATCGGTGATGCCGTTGAAATCGGAAAAGAAGCTTGGTTCGTCGGTCTTCTCTTCACGCGCCTTGTCGGACCTGCGCCGCAGATCGTCTATCACGTGCCTCGGGTGAATCGCTTCCTGCCGATAGATTGGCGGCGCGTTGACGACGAGGTCGGACCAGTCCTGCGAATCCTTGCCTTTCCAGACGAGTTGGGCGTCGCCAATCTCGATCTCACCGGTCTCGGCAAGCTTGCGCATCTGGTCCTTGGTGATCCTGATCTTCACGCCGTTCCAGACAATCTGTGGGTCGAGGTCGCCGTCGCGTTCGCGCGTGGTGCCTGCCGCCAGCGGCCGCGCGCGCGCTAGCGAAATGGAATGATCCACGCTGCCCAGGATCTCTTCCTGCTGCTCGAACAGCGAGGCCATTTCGGCGGTCGGATTGTTGATCCGCCGCGCCTGATCGTGGGTAAGCGCGTCGATATTCTTCTGCGTCGGCGTCTTTGCCATAGGGCAGTCCAATCAAGGTCGTCAGAGAAATTTCTTTATGAGGAAGTGATAGACGGCAACGATCTCGTCGTCGCGCTCACGCTCGATGCCCTTGATGGTGAAGTCCGTGACTTTGCGAATGATCGAGCCGCTTCCCTTGCTCGACCCATTTCTGACCACGCCATCCTTGATGTTGCCGTTCCTGCGCCTCGCGATGAGCCGGTCCGGATCACGCCGTCCTTGACATTGCCCAGCGCCGCGCCGGATCCAGGCGACGATCCCTTGCGGATGATCCCATTCTTACCCAGCGCGGTGCCGGAACCGATGGATGAGCCGTCACGGATCACGCCGTCCTTGTAGTTTGCCATATTCCCCCCCCATGTGGTCCATCTGAATATTTAGATCACCAGTCCCGTCAATGTCGAAGTTGGTATTTATGCGCCATTAGGTAGCAACCGCCACCAACGAGCCTTGGGGCCCTGTGCAGGTGCAAACCATGTCCTAGTTGTCGCTGGATTTTGAAATGCGCCAGTTTTCGTGGCGCGACGGTTTGAAAAAATGAACAAACTTGTCGCTTTGGGTGACTATTCGCACGCTTGAAACTTCAGGAATCTCTTTGGTAAAGAACGCTCCAATTTCTGGCAAAGAAGGTATATCGTCGGTGTTGATCAACAACATCGCATGCGGGGGCATTAATCCCCATATGATCGCCTTACAGCTAAAACTACTTTTGAACTCATCATTCCAATCCATAGCCATGCTCCATTACCAGAACCAACCTAGTGATATCATGGTTAGGATCCTGTAGTCCGTCAGCTTCTTTTGCCGGAGGAAGCACCGGACGCGCTTACTGACCATGCATCATAGGCAACCTCGAAAGCTTGCCATGATAGCTGCATCGCCGCCCGGTGCGATGATGCGACCTCCCATCAGCACGCCGGAGGCCGTATAGCTGTTTACTACCACCATCGCGTTACCGCTCCCGACAGCACGAGCTACATTGGGATCAAGGATGAGAGAGGCCAACAGCCTTGCTTCCGGATAAAGCTTTATCCGGTCACTGCCATATTCGAAGTTTCCGAAGTCAGTGTCGATCCTGAAGCCGTCTATGTGGGTGGTCGAGGAAGATGCCATTTCTGGCTTCAGTCCTTGTCCATCGCTGGCGGCGTAACGATTGATGATCGGTAACTGCTTCCAGCAAAGCGTTTCGATTTCGTAGACCTTCTCAAGCGGACCCGGATTTCGTTCGTCCGTTGCGGTAGCAACGATCAGGCCATCTTTCGGCATGAGCCGGAAGTCGTGAAAACCAAGCTGTGGAACGATGTTCAGTGCCGCGATTTCATCGCGTGTCGGAACGAACATCTTGTCCGGCGAGGTTCCCGACAGGAGTTCGAACAGCTCTGGCTTTGCTCCCATGTCACGGAGATAGCCTGCAATCAGTGCCGAGATATGCTGGGTAAGCTCCATTGCCTCATCGGCCGAAGAGTCGCCGCCACCATAGAACTGATGGAAGCCAATCGTCCCGCTCTCCGGAACGTCACGTTGGACACCGCCCATGAACGCAAGCGCGCAAGCTGAATAGCATTCTGCGCCAGGCAGTTCTTCTGAATAGCGGCCCGGAACGGCGGGTGAATAGCGTCGCACTTCTGTGTCCGCTCCGACTTTGCGGAGGAAACGCCCGATTTCGATTCCGTCCATAAGGTTTCCGCCCGGGCTGTCCAGCGACACAATGAAATTCCACGAGTCGTAGGCGTTCTTCTCCCAGTAGGCCTTGAACCGCTCGGCGTCGCCATGCCCGATGAGGCCGGTAACAAGGATCTTCGACGTGGCATTGCCCCTCTCCATGGAAATCTCGATCGCCTCCGCATGGGGCGCAATCAAAGCTACGAGCGCTGCAAACAACATGGGGAGGATATTGTTCATCTTGAACTCGCATTCGCTGTTAGGCCTAGTGAGGTACGATCTCACATCCAGCATTTGTGGAGGAGCTGGCCGGGTCGGCCAGGAAGGCGTAGCGGCTGGAGAGATATTTCGCCCAGACGTCGTCTGTCGGCCCATCGGCGATAAGCGGCAAAAAAAGGGATTCAGTCGAGCGGCTGATGAAGTTGTCGGGTTCGATCAGCAGCGAGCGGTAAATCTTGAAGGCGTTATCGCCAAGCGGACGCATTGCGGGTGAGGTGACACGAGTCAGTCGTCTGTTTGCTGCGGGAGCGATGTGAAGCACCCGGACACGCTCCGCGCCGTCCTCTTGGGTGGCTTGCATGCGAGACGCCAGCATTTGCTGACGGAAAAGCTGATAGAACGGTTCCCAGAACAGGTCGGTGAGTTTGAGGCCGGCATCGCTGCGGACAGGGCCGAACGGCGCGAAGGCAATGTTCTGGTATCGGCGAAGACGTTCCGTTTCGCGCTTCGGTTCGGGCGGAGCACCGTAGGATTCGGTGTACTTCCACTCGATCAGCAAGGTCTCAACCCGACCTCCCCACCGAAAGCGCAAAATGGCATCTGCGCTTGTGACATTGGCGCCGCGTTTTGGCGATCCGGTTCGAGGCCATTCGTTGAGGTAATCCTTACGGCCGATCCATTCGAAGCCGACGAACCAGGGTTCGCCGTCCGGTCCTTTATCGACCTCGAGCATTTCCGGCAGGTCGCCACCAAGCGCGCTCTGGACGAGACGCGCCAACATCTCCGGACGCGTCGCGAGAGGCATCAGGAAATTCAGGCAGCAAACCTGTGACGAGAGGCCGTGAGCCGCATGCTGATGCCAGGCGATGGCGTTGTCAGAGAAATAGCGGGCGGCGATGTCGCGAATCTCGGGGTTGAGGTTCGAAAGGCGGTTCGCAGGAGCAAGGCGATAGGCACTGCCCTCGAAGCCGCCTTCGCCGGGAAGATGAGCTTCAAAGAAAGTCGATTGACAGGCGCGTTCCTGTGTCACGAAGTGGGGCTCGCGCGGGTCGGTCATGCTTCGGTCCCACCCAGAGTTTCGCGCAGGGCCTTTTCATAGCGCTGTGAGGTGTCCCACAGGAAATCGGCCGCGGCGTCCCAATTGCCTTCGTCGTTCATGTCGAGATCAAGCCTGCTTGAGAAGAACCTGTCGCTCTCGCCTGGGCTTTTCAACGGAGCGCCAAGTTCTGGAAGCAGCTCGTCCTGCCAGTGTGTCAGGCGCTCGCGCAGCTTCGACGCTTTCCCGCCTTCCATCGTGCGGACGAAGACGCGGACGAAGTCGATGCCAGTGGTGATGCTGATTGCCAGACCCAGTTCCGGCATGGCGTGCCAGCGCGCGCCGACTGGCTGTGCCTTCCCATACAGCATCTCACCCTTGTGACGGCCGAACATATGCAGCCAAAAGCGCTTGATCACATCTGTCTTGAGGTCGTTGTAAACCATTGCCCCTCACTCCGCCGCGATGGTCATCTCGGCTTCGATGCCGTCGTCGTCGCGCTCGTCGTCCTCACCTTCCTCGGGAACGTCGCCCTTGTAGGCTTCTTTCCCCATTGCGCTTTCGATCAAGGCGAGAAGGCGCTTCTGGCGGTCGGCCATGAAGGAGTCGAACGCGTCGGCTCGGAGCAGGGACGGGTCGATCAAGTGGGATTCGAGATACGCGTCGAGGTTCAAGCCATTGATCGCCGGCGTCGAAGCGTTCCCGTTTTGGAGCTTTGCCAGATAGGAGGAGGGGGCTTCTCCTCCGATGATACGGTTCGTGCGGTAGGAGAGCGGCGTCTTGTTGATGATGGAGTCATAGACCTCCGGCTTCAATCCCTTCGTTCGGCACCATGCCTGCGGGAAGATGTGATGGATGTCCACATTCTCGCCGAAGAAGACGGTGTGCCCAAAACCCTGGCCGGAACGGAAATCTTGCGCTCCCTCCTTCATCAAGAGCGCATTCACGCCCTTGTATGCTGCTGACAGACGCATGCGCATCGTTTTGAGCCGGTCGGCGCGGAAGATAGTTTCACTCACAGTCGTCGGCGGCGACTTCCCCGCGATCCAGGCGGGAACTTCCATGAAATCCTTCGCAATGCGTGTGTCGACAGCCGAACCATAAAGCTCGCCGAAGACGCCGTTCCAGTACCACTGAACCAGCTTCGCCCGGACCGCCTCGTGCTCCCAGGCATCTCCAATATCCGCGAGAATTGCTGCCAGCGGGATGATCTGCGACTGGTAGGGCAAGTCGTAGATTCGGTAGATATGTTGCATCTGCAGGAATTTGGCAGCAGTCAGAAAGCCACTCTCGGCTTGGGCCTGATACTTCTTGTAGGCTGTGAGTGGCAGATTGAGCAGTGCTTGACGGTTGCCTGTAACCTGGGGCAGCTCCTTGCCTTGCTTGCCCTCGACCTCCGCCTGCCTGCGCTTCTCGCGAGTATGAAACAGAGAAACAACTTGCAGGAAATCGGTGTTGCCGACTCCGGCCAGGATTCCCTTTTCCGCGTCCGAAAGGCGTAGCGCCGATGCGAACCGTCTGTGGCGCCCAGCACTGGCGTGGCCATCGCCATACCAGTCCTTGCGCAGCTCGTGTCCGTCGGCAGCGTACATGGCTGTGACAAGTTCGAAGGCGTCGAGCGGCTTGCCGCCGGTGTTGACCTTCTCGAAAACCACGCAGACCGCTTCCTTCGAAGTGGAACGATCCAGCGCGATTACTGGAACGCGGTAGTATTTGAAATTCTCGAGAACCTCACGTTTGAAATCACGGAATTCCTCACGGACACGTTCGTTTTCGTCGCCGCGCCAATGCTTGTCGAATCCATCCTGCCAGCGGTCCCAATCGAACACCTTGGTGATGGGATACATAAGCGCGGCATACTCCTTCTCTGGCGATGATAGATCGAGCGTCTGTTCGCGTCCGAAATTGCTGCGGACGATTCGATCTTCCGGAACGCCAATGATGGCTTCCTCCCGATCCGTTGACGGGTCGAGCGCTTTGCGAACGTCGATATAGAACCAGCGTCTCACCTTCTTCTTTTTCAGCGTCACCGTTTCCACGACCTGGTCGCGAAGAGTCACCTGATACAACGAGGTCATGCGTTGCTGGCCGTCGAGCAGAAGGGATAGTGGAGAAGCTGCTTTCGCAGAAGACGGGGCGCCTTCGACTGGGCGCGGCTTGAAATCGACTTTCCCACCCGTGTCGAGTGTCATCAGCGCGCCAACCGGAAACGCGCGCGAAATCGATGCGATCAGGCTCTTGATCCTATCCTCGTCCCAGACCCAGCTCCGCTGAAAGTCAGGCAACTGCATGCTACCGCGGTGGCAGTCCTCGAGAAGCTTGTTGAGGTCGAAAGGATTCGTCTGGAATGTCGATCCGGCCATAATTAATGCGTCTCCATCGCGAATGCTTGTACTGGACGTGCTTGTGTCAGTTTCGCCATGAGCCGATTGTATTCCTCCTGGATTGCGAAGGCGTCGCGGAACTCGGCGAACGCCCAGCGGCCGAACGTCTTGAGATTGTTTACACCCGGCACCCACAGCGTTTCCATGGTCTGGGCCTTCAACTGCTCGTCGAGACCGCGAAACCCTTTGATCTCGACCACGAGATTAAGTGGGTCGTCGACGCCATGCCCATCATCGATCTGGACGATGAAATCGGGCAGATAGCGGCGAGTGACGGAGCCACTGAGATACGGCACCTCAAAGCCCAGCGCCTGGTTCTTCACATAGGAGAGCGTCGACGCATGGCTCTCGGCTACGCGGGCGAACTCCGCCTCCCAGTCGCTGTCGCAGACGACATAGTTGATGTGGCTCTTCAGGGGCGACGTCGTCCAGAGATTCGTCTTGGTCGTGTTGAAGGCCACGTGGTTCGTCGAGCCGTGCGGATTGTAGGGGTCGAGCATAGCCTTGACGATCGGCGAACCATCAGCGCTCGCCTCGCGTACGATCGCCTTGTAGACAAGGCCGGCCGCCTTTTCGGCCATCTCGGCATAGGTCAGCATGCCGATTTTGGTGCCGCCAGTGGTTCTTAGATGGTTCTGGATCCAGCGCCGGGTAATCGGCTGGATGAGATTGTAGAGGTGGTAGGGCGGGTCCTGATCACCATCACGGAAATAGCGCTCGACCAGCCGCTTGGTCAGATGCACGGCAACCGTGTTCGGCCGCATGTCGTCGAGGGCGTCGGGCGAAATGTCGTGGCCCTCGCCAACCAGTCCTTCCAGGCGTGTCTCACAGGGACCGACGAGCTCTGGCGTCAGCGTCAGCGTCGAATCCTGTGTGAAGGTTGCGGAGATGCGGTCTGGCGGCAGTTCGCTCCGATAACCGGCAACCCGGGGGAAGCGGATGCCGAGGCGCTCGCGCTCCCGAACGGCGGCGACGCGCGTGACGGGCTTGGGCGGGTTCTTCTTTACCTGCTGCGGTTCGGTCGCAAAGTCGAACGGGATGCCGAGGATGTCGGCGTACTCGGTATCGAACAGTCGATTTCCAACGGGATCAGTATTGTCGCCGAGGTCGTAGGATTGGCGCCTTAGGCCGCGGCCGATCACCTGCTCACACAGAAGCTGGGTTCCGAAGGCGCGGACGCCGAGAATGTGCGTGACGGTATTGGCGTCCCAGCCTTCGGTCAGCATGGAGACGGAAACGACACAGCGAATCTGTTCGCCGAGGCGACCCTTTTGGCCAACCGTGTTCATCACTTCGCGCAGGAGTTCACTATCGGAAATGTTTCCGGCGGCCGCTCCATCGCGCTCCTGCTTCTCGCGGCGGAACTGCTCAATCTCGCCCGCAGCCATTTCGCGGAAGCCGGGGTCCAGCGCCTCGCCGGATTCGATCTGCTGGGAATCGATGAGCAGCGTGTTCATGCGAAGCAGCGGCTCGCCTGTGTTTTTGTCGTAATTGCTGAACAGATCGAGATGCCCATGGTGGATAGTCTGCATCTGGCCCTCGCGTTCACGCTGCCATCCGGAGACCCATTCGTAGACCAGCTTCGAACTGGCCGTGTTGTTGCAGACGACGATGAAGACCGGCGGCACTGGAATGGGCACGCGCTGCCATTCTTCATATTCGGTCTTGTAGTGGCTGTAGAGGGAGATCAGCGCGGTCTGGAGTTGGGCGGGGATCGAAAGCGGGTCGAGTTCGCCGGACTTGCCTGCCCCCTTTTTCGGCATAGCCTTGCCGATGTGGTCCCACAAATTGCGGTAGACTGGCGCCTCGGCGTTGACAGCGTTGTCCGAGACCGGCACGCGCGGCAGCTTGACGATGCCGCATTCGATCGCGTCGACGAGGCTGAAGTCCGACACCACCCATGGAAACAACGTGCCTTCCTCGTAGCCCGAACCGCGCAGGAAGAAGGGCGTGGCGGAAAGATCATAGACGGCGCGCAGACCGACCTTGCGTTTCAGCGCCTCCAGCCCGGAAATCCAAAGCCGCGCGGCCTCGTTGTTCTTCTTTGCCTCTTCCTTGTCCTCGCCCTTCGCCTCTGACTCCTCGTCCGTGCCCGGCCGCTCGCGGTAGCAATGGTGCGCCTCGTCGTTGATGACGACGATGTTCTTCAGGTGAAGGAGCTCACCGCAAGCTCGGGCGAGCATTTCGCCTTCGCTTTCCTGCTTCTCGATCGGCTGGCCTGTGCGCCCCTGCATCAGCCGTTCGCCGACAGGATTGAGGTCGTGCGCCTTGCGGCGCTGAAAGGCATGATAGTTGGTGATGACGATCTTGGCCTTGCCGAGGTCGGTCATCAGCTCGGCTGGAACCAGCTCGCGCGTGCGGTAGTAATTGTCCGTGTCTGAAGGATTCAGCACGCGCAGTCGATCCTTGATGGTGATGCCTGGCGCGACGAGCAGGAACCCTCGCGAGAAGAGCGACGAGTTCGGCTGCCGTGCGGCATTGATCGCCTGCCAGGCGATCAGCATGGCCATGACCGTCGTCTTGCCTGCGCCCGTCGCCAACTTCAGCGCGAGCCTAAACAGTTCCGGATTGGCGTCGCGGTTCGCCTCCTGCAGGTGACGGAAGATGTGCGCATATTGCTTGCGCCCGCGGGCAACCTCCGCCAGCCAGATCGCCGTCTCGACCGCTTCGATCTGGCAGAAGAACGGCTGCTGGTTGGAAAACTCGTGATGCCGCCAATGCTGCAGCAGACGCTGGGTCACCGGCGTCACGCCCCAGTCGTTGGGATTCGGCAGTGCGCGCCAGGATTCGATGTGGCCTCGGATCTCGTTGATGATCGGTGTGGGGTTGTAGCCGCTTTCGCTGGTTTCCTCGGCATCGAAGCCGAGCGAGGTCTGGCCTCGCGCCGAACCCGACTTCGAGCGCCGCGCCTTCGGCACCGGCGTCACATATTTCGATCGTCTCCGCCCTTCGATCGGCGGATGTTCCAGCGGCTGACCGTCATCCCCCAGCGAGTGATGCCGCGTGGGCGGCAAGTATGGAGAATTAAGGATTGGCTCCGCGTAAAAAGGTTTTGTCATGGCCGCCCCCCAAGAGCGAATCTTGCGTATCTTGTACGGGATGGAATTCGTTTATCAACCTTGAGGTGGTGGTTATTCCGATATGTCGTTTGCCAATGGGCAAATGGATGGAAGGCAGCCGATTGACGAAGGCAGTGAAAATCCTTTGCTGACCCTCACGAATTACCGAATTGGCGAAAAAGAGACGTTCCAATGAGCCAGTGAATTGCAGCCCAGAAAGCCAGTGGGCCAGGGTCCTGCACTACGCGATCAAATTTCGTGTCTCCACTCCCAGCACGGCAAGGTAATCTAGAACTTCTGAAGAGAGGGGTGTATTGACAGGCGAAGGGCTCGGGGATTCAAATGTCTATTTTCGCATCGAAGCTGCTGTGGAACGGCGCCATCCGCTTTATCTTTTTTTGGGCCATTGTTGCGGCTGTATTATGGAAGCTTGCCTCCACATTCGCCTGGTTAGATGTTGATCTGATTTGGGCGACCCTCATAGAAGTGGGAAACAGAGACCTGAAGGGCGTGAGCACTCAAGGTTTCGCGTTCGCCATAGCTAGCAGTTTGGTGGCGTTCGCAGCGGCCTTGGCTATCGCTTTCACTGTCATGCACACGATTTTGATTTCACTTTCTATCTTCGGGATAAGGCGCCGCGTACAGAAAACGAAGGATATGGTCGACTTCGCCAAGGCCTATCCCTCAATGCAAAAGCGGCTGGAACTGCACCCGTTATTGGGTCACGCCTGGAAAGAGTTCGACGAGACGCTTGTTCCGCCAAAGGAAGAGGGTGGCGTCTATCGCAACACCGTACGTCCACAAGCCTTCGTCAACATGTCGGTCGCGCGAGAACATCTGCTCGGGTTGAAGCTCGTCGGCAGCATCCCCGGGTATTTTGTCGGCATAGGCTTGCTGTTGACTTTTGTGGGTTTGGTGCTCGCACTCAACAAGGCTGCAACTGCCGTCAACAGCGTGGATGCAGAAGGCATGCAGGTAGCGACGCGCGAGTTGCTCCAGGTTGCGACATTCAAATTTTCGACTTCGATCGCGGGTCTTGGCGCGTCGATTTTCTTATCCTTCTGGTTCAAGCTCAATCTTTCAGTCATCGAATCGGTTTTCGACAAATTCTGCAAAGCGGTGGAGCGAAAACTTCGTTACACCGCGCCTCAGGCCATCACTGCGGAGATGAACGAAACGCTGGCGGGGCAACTCACGGAGTTGAAACAGATTAATTCCGCTGACTTCTTCGCTCGCATGGGCGAAAACCTCTCGCCGCAGATCCAGACTGCCTTTGCGAGCGCCATGGCGCCTGTGACGGCAAGCATCGATCAGGCTGTTGGAAAGCTCTCCACTAATAGCCAATCTGGCGTCGCAGAACTCGTCACTCGGTTCAGCGAGAGCGTGCAAGGGGGCGCCGGAACTGAACTACGCGAATTGGCTTCCACACTCCAGTCGATGCAAGGCGCGCTGGTCGAGGCGCAGCGCGGAATCCACGGCAGCGGCGCCGACTTCGGCCGAAGGCTGTCGGAGGCAGCTGAGAACCTCAATCGGCTCGTCTCGGATGCCGGTGACAAGCTCGGTTCAAGTTCCGAACAGAGCCGTGTCGCAATGGTCGAGGTCGTTGCTGCGCTGCGAGAGACGATGGAGCAGGCGAACCGCAAGGTCGACGAGAGCCTTGGCCAAGCGGCATCCGGCGCATCGGCACGGCTCGAAGAAGCAATGGGGAGAGTATTCGAACGGCTGGAAGCACAGGTATCGACGTTCAACAACGGGCTCGGTGGCTTCCAGGATGGATTGTCGAAACAGCTCGAGGAAACGCGCGAGCGCGTCGCGGCGGCTCAGGCAGGTGCAGCTGAAGCTATTGGCGGCGCATCCGCAGAAGCCGCCAAGGCGTTCCGCGACGGGCTGGGAGGAGCCCTTGCCACCATCCGCGAAGAGATCGAGCGCTTTGCTGTGGCAATGCGTGGAACCGAAACAACGCTTGTCGCTCAGGGAAATGCAATGCGGGAGACGACCGACCAATCTCGCGCCGTGGCCGACGCTTTTCAGCGTACTGCCCAAGAAGTTCGCACGGCTTCCGCACCATTGCTCCAGTCCGGCGAGCGCATCGCGGGCGCGACCGACAAAATGGCAGAGGCGGTTACGTCCGCGGTCGCTGCTCTGCAGGCGGGCCAGACTGCGTCGCGCTCGTTGGCTGATGCACTAACGCAACACCACAACCATCTAGCAACGGCTTGGTCGTCCTACGCGGAGCGCTTCGAAGGCGTAGACAAGAGCCTTGCCGGTGCTGTCGAAGGCTTGGCCAAGGCTGCCCAGGACCAAGGTGAGGTCATTGCGCAGCGGGTGCAGCAAATCGACGCCGGCTTCGCGAGCGCCATCGACAAGCTAAACCCGCTCCTGACAGACATGAACGACAACACCACTGCGTTGAGTGAGGAAGTTGATCGACTGCGGGCGGCGTTGCTGCCGCAGGCCGCCGAATAGGACGCCGCGTGAATGATTACCGAGGAAGATTCTCACGCAGCCGCGGAAGAAGGCGAAAATTATTTCGTTTCGATGACCGACATGATGGTCGGCGTCCTGTTCATTTTCATCATTATGCTCATGGTGTTCGCCCTCGATTTCCGGACGAAGACGGACACGCAGCAGATTGCCCTGGAAGCGGCGAGGCAGGCGGCGAAAAAGGTCGCGGCGTTGCAGATCGAGGTTCGCCAACACATCGCAGCGATGGACGAAGCGGCGGTAGCACGACGCACCTTGCTGGAGCGGATCCGGGACCAGCTTGCCAGTCGAAATATTGACGTGGTGATCAGTCCTAAAAGTGATGTCCTGCGGATAACCGAAAATGCTGTCCAGTTTGGCTCAGATGAGTCGACACTAAAGGGTCAGGCTGAACGAAATGTGGAGACGATCGCACAAATCCTTCGGGAGGTGCTTGTCGACTATGTTGCATGCAAAGTGGAAGATGGTATGCGCACGTGTCGCGATACCAACGCACCCGCCATTGAGACCGTTTTCATCGAAGGGCACACCGACAGCACCGGCATCGACCAGAACAATTGGCGGCTATCAACCGCCCGCGCTTCGGAAACATTCAAGCAAATGATCGCAAGTGCTCCTGAGCTGAGAACGTTTTCGAACCACAATGATCAGGAAATCCTATCTGTCTCCGGTTACTCCTCGACGCGCCCTGCAGACAAATCAGATACGACCGAAGCTCGGGCTGCCAACAGACGCATCGACTTGCGTTTCGTTATGGAAAGCGACAATCGCGAACGGTTGGAGCAGTTGCGCAAGCAGACGGACGACATGCAGGGAGAAATCAAGATCCTGATAGACGCGATCGGAGGTGCACCGTGAGCCATCTGAAGGGAGTAATTCAGCAGTTGAAGGCGCGCCCGCTCACCTCCCCGAAACTCCGGGATGTTCCGGCCGTGGTGGCGGCAGCCGAGCGTGTCAGTGGCATTGATGGGCAAGCCTTCCGTCGTGAGGCGAAGGATTACAACGAGCTGGCACGGACATTTCTCAATCGCCTGAGCGTCGGGTCGGACGTAACCATGCGTGAACTTCGTGATGCAGCGTGGTGCCTTTGGATGACCACTCCCGCCCTTTCCGATCACAGCGAGATCCTCAAAGGCACGCTTGCTCGTATTGAAAACTGTGGCCGCAAGCCGCCCGGCCGTGCCTTAGCGTCGTCTTTCCTCTCAGCCTTCGCACCTGGTCGTAACGGAATGGCGGAAGCGTCCGCCGCGCTCGGCCGGCTTGCAAGCGGATTGGGTCGGCCATGGTCCGACCTTCACGACGAACATGACCTGTTCGATTGGCGGACCGGACCGCGCAATATTAGCCGCCGCGCGCTGACAGATGGCGTCTCGCCTACAGTCGTCTTGCAGAAGGGCGGACTTGGCGCCCTCGACTCGCGATCGGGTTATGCGCGTGCCTGCGCCACGGAAGCGCTGTCACAGCTTGCTGTTGACACCGGGCTTCACGCCGACACCCGACTGGCAATCGTGAAGAACCTTGCGCTTGACCGAAATGAGGGACTCATCTTCGAGGAGCATGCGCCTCTCGTAGCGAACGCACTGGTGCTCCCCTTTGGTGCGGTGCTGCCCGCCAAACAGGTTCGAGACCAATACCTTTCGCTGCTCCTCGAACTGTTCAAGGATCCGCGGCTGCCGGGCGCGCGATGGTCGCGGATGCCTGAAGCGGCTGACATCGTTCGCCGATGGTTGACCGAGCAGTCGCTACGACAGTTCCTTGACATCGTCGACGAGGTCGCGCTCGAACGGATGTGGGTCTACCGGCGAGCCTTCTGGGAAGCTGTCTACAGGGCCGAACTTATCTCCGAAGCTTGGGTTATCTTTGACGCATCGGGTGCCCGGGCGGCCCGACGGGCTTTTGGAAAAGAGGTTTCCTTCGCCACTTTTGATGGCTCTGTTCAATCAGGTCATGCCGTTCTGCTCTTGCGTATTGGACGCGGAGTAGTTGCTGAATGGAGTCACAACGGAAAATGCCACATATGGAATGACGCAGAGGATCGCACAGCCCCAAGACTTTACGGGCGTTCGTATGTTCCGGACGCAGTTCGGTCATATGGCAACGATTCTCTCCAGCGTTCCATCTTCGCCGTAACTCACTGGCCGCACGACGGCGCGAATAGCTGGCAATCAAAGGTGGCCAACAAGATCCACCAGATGACTGGCATTCGAATCCCCTCGTCAAGCTACAAGGTAAGGGGATGAGGATTGTTTTCCGTACGCGCGTTGCGCCGGACGGCGTCCATGTAGAAGCGCAGCAGAAGGGATTGCTTGGACGAAGGAATGTCCCGCCGGCGCAGTGGGAAACCTTCAGCGGCGCTGAGTCCGTCGCGGCGCGCATGATCTTGTCGGCGGCGGCCAGACAGGAGGCTCGCGAAGAGCCGGCTTCGGTGGTGTTGTCCCACGCTGCCGTGACTGAATTGCCGGCATCGATTGCCAGCACGCTTGGAATAGCTCCGTTGGCCCATCTCTCGGCAACGCTCTCTTTCGAGGACAGGATTGATTCGGCGACCGGACGAATCCGCGTTCGCTGGTACGACGCGAATACCCGCCCCGTTCTCGGAATCCGCACCGGAGCTTTCGTGACGGTCGGTGAGGACATGGGGAGGCTGACCGGTGCATTGTTCCGGCTGACAGAGGCCATTGAATCCTACAATGCGAGCGCAGGGCAACCGATCGAAGTTCGCATCGGTCTGTGGCAACCGGTACAGGAAGCGTTGCGCGAGAGCACGGGACTTGAGGTCAAATCCGACCAATATCTCTCCAGCCTTACGATCTATCAGGCAGGGTCCTTCGCGCTCGATGTCAGGGAAACGTCAAACGGCCCCGACTTTACGCCCGTCCTGATGAGCCGAGGCAAGGCGGCAACCCTCGAGGATGTGGCGCCCGCCGTCGAAGGTGATGAGGACGAACCAACGGGGAAGCTTCGCGACGAAATTGCCGACGCGCTTCTGCCGCCGGAACTGCAACAGAAATTTGTTTCCGAGCGCTACGAGGCCAACGGCCACACCCACAATGCCTATGTCCTTGGGCGCAATGTCTTCGTCGTCCTTGATCCTGATCTGAAGCAGGCGCTGGATGTGGTCCGAAAGATGCGCTCCGCTCCACGGGAAGCGCGACGGGCCTTTATCCGCAACCCTCGACCGGCGCTCTCGGAAGCGCTGGGCGGGGAGGCGGCCGATGCCGTCGCCGCGTCGCTTTTTGTCGAGACACAACAATATTCCGAACGCGTTCTCGGCCTTGGCGTGTGGGAAAGGCCAGCGCTTCCCTGGTTGCAGAATAAGGCGGGTCAGTGGCTGCCAGAAGGTTTCGCGCTGAAGTTGCGCGACAAGACCCTCATCTTCAGCCAGGAGGGCGTGGAGCAGCTGTCGCACGAGGTTCAGGCCGCCAAGGTCGAAGGACACGAGACCGTCGCCGTTATGGGGACGGACTATTCCGTATCCGGGGTCGAGGGCGCGCTTGCTCACATTGCGCCAGTTGATTCTGCTCCGGTCGGCATCGACCAAACGGGGGAAGAACCCGGCCAGACCGCAAGCGATGAGGTACTGACACAAGACGACAGGCAAGTCCTTCTCATCAGGCAGAATCTGGAAGACGCCGACTATGTGCTTGCTGCTCCTAGGCGGATTGCATCCATTCCGCTGGAAGTGCCATCAGCACTGATGGGGAGCACCAGGGCAAAGCCGCACCAGCAAACGGGATTGTCATGGTTGCTCAATGCATGGGTGGCGGGGCGACCGGGTGTGCTATTGGCCGACGACATGGGTTTGGGAAAAACGTTTCAGGCTTTGGGCTTTCTGGCCTGGACCAGGGCGAACCGGAAATCTCAAGCAGCATCGCTGACGCCGCTGCAGCGAGGCCCGATCCTGATTGTTGCACCGACGGCGCTTCTGAACAACTGGATCGCCGAGGCAGAACAGCATCTTGCGCCGGATGCGCTGGGAGACAGGATGGATGCGTTCGGACCGGGATTGAAGAGGCTGAAGCGGCCACGATCGGAATCCTGGTCTCCCGAGGACTCCCTCGACACAGACGCCTTGAAGCGCGCCGATTGGGTCCTGACCACATACGAAACCCTTGCCGACAATCATCGCGCTTTCGCGCGGGTTGGCTATTCGGTCGCGGTGTTCGACGAAATGCAAAAGGTGAAGGATCCACGCACTATCAATACTCATGCCGCCAAGGCGATGAACGCCGATTTCGTGTTGGGGCTGACGGGAACGCCCATCGAGAACCGGCTCGAGGATCTGTGGTGTATCATGGATAGAGTGGCGCCCGGATTTCTAGGCGACCTCAAGAGATTTTCCGAGGCTCATACCGAGGACCAGCCGGATAATCTCAGGGCGCTCAAGCACAAGCTCGACGAGCCGCAGGCCAACGGGCCACCAATGATGCTTCGTAGAATGAAGGAAAACCACATAGAGGGGCTGCCTGAAAAGAAGATCATGTCCTACGAGACGCACATGCCCGGTGCACAAGCGGAGGCCTATATGGAGGCCGTTCGCTCCGCCCAGGCAGGCGAGCGCTCGCATGGAGCGATGCTCAAGGCGATTCACGCGTTGCGCGGGATTTCCCTGCATCCCGAAGGAGCCAGGGAGGTCGATCCTTATGACAGCCAATCGGCAGCGACTTGGCTCGGTCAGTCCGCACGGCTGACACGGGCGATCGAAATCTTGCGGCAAGTCAAATCAGCGGGCGATAAGGCGCTGATCTTCATCGAAGACCGTGCCGTTCAGAAAGCCTTCGCTGGAGTTGTCGTCACTCTCTTCGATCTGCACGCCGAACCGACAATCATCAACGGTGAAGTGCCCGGCCATCGGCGACAGGAATATGTCAAACGGTTTCAGGAGGCGCAAAAGGGCTTCGATCTACTGGTGCTGTCCCCGAAGGCGGCCGGAATTGGCCTCACCATCACGGCGGCGAACCACGTCATTCATCTTAGCCGCTGGTGGAATCCGGCGGTTGAGGATCAGTGCAATGACCGTTGCTATCGCATCGGGCAGGACAAGCCGGTGACTATCCATCTGCCGATAGCGATTCATCCAGTATTGGGCGACGCGTCCTTCGACGTCACGCTGGACCGCCTCCTGAGCCGAAAGCGTTCGCTTTCGCGCAACATGCTGGCGCCGCCCGTGTCGGATGGAGATTTGGGCGCTCTATTCGGGGCCACCATCTCGACGCATTGATCCATCCGATCCCTCACATCAGAGTAAGCAAATGAAAGCGCTCATCGTTCGAGAGCCATGGATCGATCTGATCCTGGATGGCCACAAGACGTGGGAGCTGCGAACCCAGCCCACCTCGATCCGCGGGAGGATCGCACTCATTCGTAAAGGCAGCCGAGAAATCGAAGGCGTAGTTAAACTCGTCGACGTCCTGCCGCAATTGTCAGCGTCCGGCTTGGCAGATTCCATCGAGTTTCACGGTGTCCCGTCGAGCAGACTTCAAGAGGTGACGCAAGCTGGCTGGTTGACACCATGGGTACTGGTAGACGCCCACCGGTTTTCTGCGCCCGTTCCTTTCACACGTCCCTCCGGGCCCGTTACTTGGGTCGATCTGGATGTCGAAACCATGCGTGCCGTGCAACAGCATTCGGCTATCTTAAATCGGTCGAACGCCGCGACAGTGCAGGCGGTGTCCGTTGCATTGCCCCCTTCAGCGTCTCGCCGATATGCAGAGGAGAAATTCGATTCTTCTCCCAGGTCATCTGGCAAGGAACCGCAAATATCCCCCTCCCTCGAATCCAAGCTCGTGCTAAAGGCTGAAGAGCTCGGCTTCGCCGTCAAGCCGCGCAGAAGTCCGCAGACCAAGATGCTTGAACTGTCGGTCACTACACGGAGGGGCAAGCGCTTTGTCTTCGTCGACCGGATGCCGAAGTCCGAGCCGCAATTCAGGGTATTCCTCCCGCCGGAGGTGGACAAGAAGGCTGAAACCGCAATCGATGGAATTCCTGGCGTTGAGCGATTCAGGAATGGTAGATCGGGCCATTATGTGTTCAGACACAGCGCTTTTCGCGCATTCGCCCCATATGAGGGTCAGGAGCCTGAAGCGCATGGCTGGTTTGTGTCCGCGCTCCGAGCGGAATCCGCATTCGGAGCCATCCTTCAAGCCGTTGAGGTCGCTTGAACGCGGAGCGCTACAAGAGACCCGCTTCCGTCAGATACGGCGACGGGTTGGCGGGTTGGTCTCCAATCCTTCCACTAAGCGTAATCATGAGACGGCGCTTTGGTCTTGTCATGGCCACATAGAACAAGCGTCGCTCACTCTCCTTGGCTTCTGCCGTTTCCGCCCGGCGCAAGGGCCAGATGCCATCATTGGCATCAAGTATGACGACGGTATCGTATTCCTTGCCCTTCGCGCGCAACGCTGTCATCAGATGAACTGGTCGGCGCCACAGTTCGTCGGCAGCGCCTGAAGCGTCCTCCTCGCCCGGCAGCCGAGCAAGCGTATCGCGTGCGCTGTCAAGATCATCAATAAAACGCTGGAAGTCGTCCTCATAGCGTCCCGCAAATTCCGCCAAGTAGAGGAAGGGCGGGTCGGTGTAGAATATGTCTTCCTGCGATTTGCCATAATCCTGGTTGAGCCCCGCAAAGCCCGCACCCAATGCCGCGATTGCATCCCTTACCGTCGGCGCATCCAAGAGGTCGCGCAGCACCCGGCAGAAAACGAGGCCGGCGGCCCCATCCTCGTTGAGGCCTTTCAATGATCCGCGGTAGGCTGCTATCGCATCGAGCGCGTCGCTGTAGCTTTTTGGTCGGCTCGTGCGCAAATGGGCGGCCAATGCTTCTCGTTCCGCCTTTTTCAACGGATACCGTTTCACCAGGTCGCAAAGCTTGACAATGTCGTCCACAAGCGCAGGCGGCCTGAAATTGGCTCGCGCCATTGCACATGTCTGCAGTGCATGCCGCAGCTTTTCAAAGGCACCACTCATGAAAATCTGAAGATCCTCAGCTGCACAAAAGGGCAAATCCTCGCTCGCCATCAAAACCTGATACGGGATAAGTTGCGCGCGTTTGCGGGAAAGAATGGCAAGCTTCGCATTTGGTCTGTTGCTTGCGAGGAAAGACCGCACTTCATCCATCACAGCATCGATGGATTCGACGAACCTGTCGCTCCTCACGATTTGGACCTCTGCATCTGCCGTTTGCATCGCAACGACGCGCTTATCTTCTCGACGCTTGTTGTTAACGATCAGCTTTTGTGACGCCGCTACAAGATTTCTGGGGCAACGATAATTTCGTTCCAGGATGTGGGTCGAAAATTCACGATCGAAATGTTGATCAGGTTGCAGGATGTAGTGAGGCGTCGCCCCCCGCCACTCGAAGATGGCTTGGTCATCATCCCCCACGATCGTCAAGTCAGCCTTGTGCAGATCGACGATTTTTCGGACGAGGTTGAGGTCAAGCGGATTGATGTCCTGGAATTCATCCACGAGTACCTGTGTGTACCGCGAACCGCCGGTGGGAAAGCGATCCTCCGCAATCTGCCGGCGCAGATCCAGGAACGCGACATATTTCTGATCTTCCAATGAAAAAAGAGCCTGCCCAATCATCGTCTGACAACTGTCGACCCAAAACGGCAGCACATCTTCGATAAAGGATTCAAGGCGTTTGTCGGCCAGTATCTCGCATTCGGCCAACTGGTCGATTAGATTTTGGATTTGCCAAAGCAAGCCCAGACGCATGAGGTAGTCCATCTGGTCGTGGGCCGCCCAAATGCTCGGAGCTTCATGGTCAAAGCCTAATGATTTCAGTCGTTCAATCAGGCCGTTCAGAATCTTGTCAACAACGTAGGGCTGCGCCTCCATAGCCTTCTCAATCCGTGGGAATTTGCGCCAGACGGGCTGCAATGTATTTCGCACGCAACCTGACTTTTCGAATTCGCTTACCAGCAGGCGCGGGCTGTGATGATTGGCGCGTAGCCTTTTGAAGCCCCAGCCGTTCAGAGTCACCACCTCGACAGCACCCGCCATAAACGCGAAATCGGGGTTTGAAAGTCGTGCGCGAAGTTCGTCACGCGCGGCTCGCGTGAAAGTCACGACAAGGAAACGTCCTTTCGAATCCGCTCGGCGATACAGCTCTGCACACCGCCATAAGAGAGATTGTGTCTTACCGCTGCCAGCAGGAGCAAGGAGGCGCAGATTGCCCCCGGGGGCCTTACAGAACCGCTGCTGAAATTCGTCAAGTTGCTGATCGGAGACGTCAATTGGCCTGGTCGGAATAGCTTGTGCGTCAGCCATGTTAGTGTTCCCAAACTGAGGCGATGGTCTACAGAATCTATTGACTTCAGCTTGCAGTCTGCCCCGTGGACCGCAGCGTGAGCAAGTTTCGAACACGGAGCGCGACAGCGCAGTTGCAAGCTCAAGCTGTGGCTCTACTCGAAGGCTAAGACCGGGAGGTCAATGCTGACGCGTCATAGGCAATGGGATTTCCGAGCACATCTCAAGATATCTGCAGAACGCGTTGGCAAGCTGGATTTGTCGTGGTGTCTTACACTCCGCTTCGAACACCTCCGGTGCCGCAACGAGGATCGACAGGCATTTGGCCCGCGATGTCGCAACGTTGAAGCGGTTCAGGCTGTAAAGGAATTCCATGCCTCGTGGAGCATCTGCGTGCGTTGACGAAGCCATCGAATAAATTGCGATCGGCGCCTCCTGACCCTGAAACTTGTCCACCGTACCGACTCTGGCGCCGGGCAAGCGCTGCTGGAGTTCGAAGACCTGCGCATTGTAGGGCGTGATGATCAGGATATCGTTGAGGGTGATGGGCGCTTCTTTGCCTTCCCTGTTGATCCAACGCGTATCAGACCGCAGCACGTGATCGACGAGACGATGAATGGCCTCTGCCTCTTCAGGTGAGGAATTCTGATTTCCCCGGTGGGCGATAGGTAAGTACCTGAGGCCGGATCCGTTTATCGGACCGCTTGAGATGATCTGGCCCTCAAGACCATGTCTCGACCTCAGCTTGCCCTCATAAAACAGTTCCGACGTGAATGCGCAGAGATCCGGATGGAGCCGCCATGTCTCTTCGAGGAAGAGACCCTGGTTGGCGGCAATCGTTTTCTCGCCATCAAGGATATGGTTCAGCGCCGACACATCGGTTCCGTCCGGGTGACTTCCCTGCATCGGCTGATCCAGCTGCTGAGGATCGCCAAGCAGGACAACCGTGTGAGCTGCCTGCGAAATCGCCAGCACATTTGCCAGCGACATCTGAGCCGCTTCGTCCACGACGAGGACATCGACTGATGCAAATGCATCGGCCCGCGACCAGAGGAAGCTCGTCCCCCCGGCGACCTTGCATGACCCGCTCAACGCGCCATACACGTCAGCATTGCTCTTCGCGAAAACCAAGCGATGCTGATTGGATTCCATTTCCTTCGGCTTGACGATGCAGGTCAGGTCGACGCCATGCTCGTCGGCTGCCTCGATGACCTTGTCGATCAGGTTCCTGATGACCTTGTGGCTGTTTGCGGTGATTCCGACAGTCTTACCTTCGCGAACTAGCGCGCATACCATCCGCGCGCCAGTGAACGATTTTCCGGTGCCGGGAGGACCTTGTATTGGGAAGATGCCGCCATCGAAGAGCGTGGCAACCCGCATCGCTGCGGCCAAGCTTGTCTCCCCATCAATCTTGATCGGCTCACCCCGCAGGCGGGGAGCCAGGCGCAGCAGCAGATCGCGCGCCGCACAAAATGGCCCATCGCCAGCCAGCCCGTGGTCCACCACGTATTCGCCGATGCGCACGAGGGAATTGGCCTGTTCATCAGAGCCGAAAGTCTTGGAGCCGTAGACCGCCTGGGGATGAACACCAGCGGACTTGCCCGTCTTTTTTATGTCGATCGTACGGTTCTCCTGCGATACGGCAACGGTGGTTCCAATCTTGTCGCCGCCGACGTTGTGCAGGTCGTCCTCGACGCGAATGTCTGTTTCCTGCGGAATGAATGAATAGCGGTGCGTCGGCAGCTTTCCGGCCCCGGGGACCTCGCCGACGAAGGTGAGGCCCGACAGGCCGCTGCGTTCGTCCGTCAAGTCTTCGGCCGACAGATCGCGAAGGCGAAAGAACGCCCACCAAGTCGCCTTTGCCTCGCGCCGATGCCAATCAAGAATGTTGGCGAGTATCCATCGCGCTTGCTGGTCATGGTCGCGTTCCTCCGGATCGGCCGATACATCTGCCGTTAGCCGCTCAATCAGCGGGCCGATCTTTGCGAGCCATGCCGTGACGTTTTCGCTTGCGACGTCGTCGCCGGGCTGGGGCCGGGCAATGTTTTCACCAGCAGCAATCGCCTGAGCGCGGAGCATTTCCAACCAGTCGCGAAGACACTGCGTCGATACGCAGTCGTCGCGGTTGTAGCTCTCGACCACCGATCGGTCTTGTTCGCGAATTTTGTCCGGGTGTTCTAGGGGCTGTTGAGAATCATCGAGAATTGATGACGGCAGCGCATGCGTAGATCATCGCGGAGAAGTTGCGATCGGTTTTCTCGCTGCGCATTGCGATGCCT
>NZ_JAMYQP010000032.1:0-83213 GCF_040320945.1 Mesorhizobium sp. M0587 | reverse complement strand
ATTTTTAAAATACGCCCCCCCCTCCCCCCCCCCGGGGCGCGGGGGGTTGTGGGGGCCCGCCCCGGGGGCGGTTGGGGGGGTCGACCGCCTCGCACCCTCACTCAAGAAAACCTAAACTCGCGACAAAAATTTCTGGATTGCCCGCTGAGCCCATCCGTGGTTTGAGGCCGTTGCAGCCAAGGCGTTTCCCATGTCGCTTCCGCTCATCGCCCTGTTCATCGCCGCCTTCGCTTTCGGCACCACCGAATTCGTCATCGCCGGCGTGCTGCCGCAGGTGGCGCAAGGGCTTGGCGTTTCGGTTCCCTCCGCCGGCTATCTCGTCTCCGGCTATGCCTGTGGCATCGCCATTGGCGGCCCGCTGCTGGCGCTTGCCACCAAATCGCTGTCGCGCAAGACCTTGCTGCTGGCCCTCGCCATCGCCTTCACCATCGGCCAGGCAGCCTGCGCGCTGGCACCCGACTTCATCTCGATGCTGCTTCTGCGCATTGCCGTCGCCGTCGCGCACGGCGCCTATTTCGGCGTCGCCATGGTGGTTGCGGTCGGCCTTGTGCGCGAGGACCAGCGCGGCATGGCGGTCGCCGTTATCCTGTCCGGTCTCACCGTCTCCAATGTCATCGGCGTGCCAGCCGGCACCGCGATCGGCAACATCTGGGGTTGGCGGGCGACCTTCTGGGTGATGTGCGCGCTGGGCGTGGTGGCAACGCTTGCCATGGCGGCGCTGCTGCCGCGCGGCACCGGATCGTCGGCCAGGCCCGCCGGCTTTGCCCGCGAGGTTCGCGTGCTGGCGCGCCAGCAGGTCTGGACCTCGCTGATCCTGATGCTGATGCTGATGATCGGCCAGTTCGGCCTGTTCACCTACATCACCCCGACCCTGCTGGAGATCACCGGCCTCGACGGCGACCTCGTGCCTTGGGTGCTGCTGCTCAATGGCGTCGGCGCGACGCTGGGCGTCTTCCTCGGCGGCAAGCTATCCGATTGGAAGCTGATGCCGTCGTTGATCACCATGCTTGCTTTGCAGGCGGTGACGCTCGCCGTCATCTACATCGCCAGTCCCTACCCCGTGCCCATGGTCGTCGCCATCGTCATCTGGGGCGGTCTCAACTTTGCCATCGGCACGCCGATCCAGACCCGCATCCTGGCCTGGACCGCCGACGCTTCCAACCTCGCTTCCTCGCTTATCCCGTCCGGCTTCAACGTCGGCATCGCGCTCGCCGCATCGCTGGGGGCAGCCATGCTCAATGCCGGCTACGGTTATCGCAGCCTGCCGCTGCTTGGCGCTTTTGCAATGGTGGCCGCCGTGGTCGTCGCGGTTGTCTCCCAGATCTGGGAAGCGCGCAGCAACGCCACGCCGCCGCTGACGGCCGCCGCCGAATAGCGGATCTCAGTCGTCCTTCGTCTGCTTCAACACGTCGATAAAGGCGCGTGGCGTTGGCGGTGACCGGCACAGTGGCGCCGGTATCGGCGAGGATCGCCGGCCACAGGCCCGTGATACCGGCAATGGTGGTGACCAGGAACACCGTCTTCAGGCCGAGTACGACAGTGATCGCCCAGCTGAAACGGCTGGAGGCGGAACTCGAACGTATCGCCACGTGCTGCGCCGGCAAGACGGTCGGCGACTGCTACGTCATCCCCGCCCTGTCCGACCACGCGCTCTGTGGCGACGAGCACGGGTGAGGACGGGGCGCGACTGCGCATTGAACATTGTTCGATCGGCGCCGCCCCTCATCCGCCTGTCCGTCGGCGCCTTTTTCTGCACCGCTGGTGATTGGCGAAATCCAAGCCAAGGCGCCCTTCTCCCCGTCACTATACGGGGAGAAGATGGCGGCAGCCAGATGAGGGGCAGCGCAGACGTTAAAAGCGAGACCGCCGCACAACCTGCCGGATTGCCCGGCTTGGCGGTGATCTCGACATAGGGCCGACCGCCCTCGCCTCGTCCAACGCTCAAGCCTGTGCCGTCTGGAAGCGGATTTCGCCCTTATTCAGGAAGCATGTCTTGTTGAACAGCGACAGATCCACCGGGTTGGGCAGGCGGACGTCGCCGATATCGGGCATCGGCTTTTTCGAGGGATCGTAGGCCCGGTCGATCTGCGAGATGAAAACCAGGATCACACCCGTCTCGCGCGCGAAAATCTTCAGCGTGCGAACCTGGTCCATCAATTCAGGGTTCTCCCGCCTCTGATCGAGCAGTTGCAAATAGTCTACCACCGCCAGCGTGCCACGCGGCGCCGAGCCCAACGCCCTGATGATGTAACCCGCACTGATGGCATCCGAATTGTCGAACTCGAACAGCCCATCGAACCGTTGCGGCTCGACGCCGATGGCGCGAAATCGGTCGAGCATGTCCTGTTGCGTATATTCCAGCGTGAAGAACGCGCTGCGATGGCCGGATTTCATCGCTTCGACCGCGAGTTCCAGGCTCATCAAGGTCTTGCCATGGCCCGGCCGGGCACCGACCAGAACCATGTCGCCGGGCTCCAACCGCGCAAACAATTTGCCGGCGGCGGTCGTTTCGGACAGCTTTGCCGCAAGCAGGCTCCAACTGGCGAAACCTTGCTGCACGGCGATGCAATCAAGCGCCTGGTGGAGCGGGATTTTCCCGTCGCGGGACAACAGCCTGGCTTGACGCTTCAGATGATAGACGGGCGTAGACAACCTCATCGCAAAACCTCCCGGTGCGAGCAGTCTTCGCAACCCCTCCTTATGCCTGGTGCTCGAACAGTCGGTTCGGTGATCGGATTGCCCCGCATGACGAATGCTTTCCCGGTGGAGGGAGGAGGCGTGGGCGCGCCGGAATCAGATCATACTACAATCGCAGCGGACCGAAAATCGCGGGATGTCCGCGGATGCGGAGACGTCCGCCGCAAGCCTTGAACCCGCATGTCGCCTTATGAACGTCTTGCGCCGGACCGAGTCCTCGCCCCTTCCTTGCAGTTCCGCTAAACAAGATGTGTTTCGCCGGTTGGCGCGAGGTCTTTTAGGATTGATTCCCGACGGCAACGCCGTAAGGAGTCACAAAGCGGCTTCGTCAGGAGAATTGATACCGTGCGGTTGAAATCTGTCCCTCTGGGTGTCGTCGCCGGCCTTCTTCTCGTCGTCATCGCCTTGACCACGTCGGCCCGCTCCTTTGGCGCAACCCAGGCGTCTGATATCCCGGCCTGGTTGCGGGCCCATGTCGGCGACAGCGACGGTCAGATATCGCAAGTAGTCCTTGAGCGGGCCCGCGCGCTCTACCTGAAGAAAGTGGCGCAAGGCGCGGTCAAGAATCCCTGCTACTTCGCCATGGATGCGACACGCCCCGGCGATCTGGGCAATGGCGTGCCGGGGCGCCGGTACTATGTCGTCTGCGAAGCCAGCCAGTCGTTCCGCGCGATTTCGTCGGGCCACGGCGGCGGCCGGAATCTGAAAGGCGTTGCCGATTTTTCGAACGGCAGACGGTGCGCGAAGAACTTCGGCAATGCCATGGATTCGGAACTGACGGCTGGCGGCGAATACATGACCGGCGAGGCGAAGACATCGTTCAAGGGCTTCTATCGCATCGGCGCGAAACAGGATTCGGCTTTCCTGCGCACATTCATCCAGTTCGACGGCGAAGGCGAAGCCGCGAATGCAAGGCAGCGCGTGATCGGCGGCCACGCGGCCCAGGTGCTGCGCGGCATGTGCATGCGGAAAAACCCGAACAGCTCATACGCCGACCATGACGGTCTGGTGCCGTTCGGCAAGCTGGTGGATTACGCCGGCGGCCGCAGCAATGGCTGCACCAGCTGGTCGCCGGCCGACGCACGGCAGATCATCCCGATGGTGAAGGACAATCCGACGACGCTCTACATCTACCCTGAATCGCGCGATATCGCCGCCGTCGCGCAGAAGGCGGCGAAAGGGCACTCGCTGCCTGGCTCCAGCCTGTATTGGAACGCTTCCTGCCTGAAGGAAATCGGCGCTCCGAAATTCTGGCCGAAGAAAACCCTCGAGCCGATCATCGCCCAATACAGGAAGGATAACCCGGCACCGCCGCCGCAGCCAGTGCCGATATGCAAGGAGCCGTGACAGGCGATCCTCATTGTGCCTCCGCTCAACGCAGAAAGCCAAGCACCGCTTGTATGAACTCGGCGGGGTATTCGACATTCGACAGGTGAACGGAGGGCAGGACAACCAGCTTCGCGCCGGGCACGGTCGCCGCGATCAATTCGCCATGGCTGGCTGATGTCACCGTGTCGTGCCGGCCGGCGATCACCAGCGTCGGCCGGGAGATCAGCGCTATGGTGCGGCGAAGGTCCGCATCGCGAACCGCCGCGAACAGACCGGCCAGGCCGTGCCTGTCGACGGTCAGCAGCATGGCGCGGAATTCCTCGATGACGGGCTCGTTGGCCGCCACCATTTTCGCCGGGAACCAGTTGGCCAGGAAGGTCTCGGCGGTTTCCGACATGTCCGGCGCCTGCTGCACGGCGGCAATCCGCTCGTCGAAATAACTTGCCGGTCCAAGATGCGACGAGGTGTTGCTCACGATCAGCCGGTCGATCCGCTCCGGCGCGTGGATGCCGAGCCACTGCCCGACGAAGCCGCCCAGCGACAGGCCGAGGAAATGCACGCGTTCAATGGCGAGCGCGTCGAGCAGCTCGATCACGTCGCGGCCGAGCCGGTCGAGCGAATAGGCGCCGGCCGGAACGCTCGATCCGCCATGGCCGCGAAAGTCGTAGCGCAGGACACGGAAATGCCTGGACAGCTCGCGGACCTGCCCGTCCCACATATGCAGCGTGGTGGCGATGGAGTTCGATAGCATCAGCACCGGCTTGCCGGCATCGCCGTCGAGGCGATAGGCAATGCGCGTGCCGTCGCCCGTGGTCACGAAACTCAGCTCATTCATGGTGAAGCTTCCTTCTGGAACGTTGAATGAGGCAGAGCGTAGCCACGTCGCGTTTTTGTTGATATTACAAAGGTAGGACAATCTCTGTAGTAAAAGCTGACATGGCCGAATTCACCTTGCACGACCTGCAATGCTTCGATGCCGTGGTCCGCACCGGCGGCTTTCAACCCGCCGCGGCCAAGCTGCATCGCTCGCACCCGGCGGTGTTCGCCGCCGTCGCGAAGCTGGAACGGCAGCTCGACCTCGTTCTGCTGGATCGCAGCGGCTATCGCGTGCGCCCGACCGAGGCGGGACTATCCTTCCACCGCCGGGCATATCAGCTGCTGCGCGAGTTGGAGGGCCTGCGCGTGCATGCCGCCCAGCTGTCGATGGGCGAGGAAAGCGAGATCCATGTGGTGATTGGCGACCTCTGCCCGCGCCCGCAGGTGCTGGGGATGCTCGGGCGGTTCTTCGCCCAATGCCCAGGCACGCGCCTGCATCTGCATTTCGAGGCGGTTGGCGGCCCATGGGAGCGCCTCTTCGACGGCGAAGCCGATCTGATCCTGCACTGGGTCGACAAGGGCGATGCACGGGTGGAGTGGGTCGATTTGTGCAAAGTGCCGTTCATTCCCGTGGTGGCGCCGGGCTTTCTGCCCGAGCGCATCGAACAGCCCATCACGCCGGACGGGATGCACGCATTCACTCAATGCGTCATGCGCGACACCGCCCGCCATTCGCCACGGCGGAATTACTTCATGATCGAAGGCGCGCCGCAATGCATGGTGGCCGATCAGGGCATGAAGAAGGAGATCATCCTGCAAGGCCTCGGCTGGGGCCACCTGCCCCGCTTCCTGATCGAGGAAGAGCTGCGCGACGGGCGCCTGCACTCCATCGCCGGCCCACATATGCCGGGCCGCACCGACGAGCTGGTGGTCGCCCGCCGCCGCGATCGCCCGCACGGACCGATCGCGAACCGGCTGTGGGATCATATCCAGCAGGAAGCGCCTGCATTGCGCCGCGCGTTGGAACCCAAGACGCCGGCTTCGTAGACCACCAACCAGCCAGCCTGCTTGGCATGTCGTAAGCTTTCGACGTGCAACCCAAGCGTCGACATGCTGGACGCGAGTGGTGGCGCCGGTGGCGGAGGCCCCCTTGCTACATATTGCTACACGGCCGGACCGGCGATTTTGGCTTGTATGGCGCCATTTGGCGTCTGACCGGAACGTCGGCGAGCGAGGGTCGGATCGGCTTGATGGCAATAGTGTGTTGAGCGGCCGCGCGCCTAGCGAACAGCGCGGCCGACATTTCTGTGAGCAGCTTTCGGATTTCCAACGACGTCTCCTCCCAAAGACGCCTCCCGCGGGATCTTGATATCACTGTCCGCGACCGTTCGCATTCAACTTTGATAATGCATGCGCGAATGGTCGTGACACCTCGCAGAGTCAGGCTCCTTCCGGGAAACGAGTCAGACTTCTGAGCATCGCTACACGTGGTAGGAAAGGCCCTACTGCAGCAACCCCTTGACGATGCCGCTTGCCTTGCCGAAGTCCATCTGGCCGGCATATTTCTGCTTCAGCGCGGCGATCACCTTGCCCATGTCCTTCTGGCTGGCCGCACCCGTCGCCGCGATCGCTTCGCGCGCCGCCGCCGCGATGGCGGCGTCGTCCAGTTGGGTCGGCAGGAAATCGCGGATGATCTCCATCTCGCCGCGCTCCTGCGCGGCGAGTTCCGGCCGCTTGCCGTCCTCGAACGCCTTGGCGGACTCCTCGCGCTGCTTCACCATCTTGGCCAGGATCTGCAGGATCTCCTCGTCGCTGGCCGGCTCCTTGCCGGCGCCGCGATTGGCGATGTCGCGGTCGTGGATGGCGGCCTGGATCAGCCGCAATGTCGGCAGCCGGTGCTTGTCCTGAGCCTTCATCGCGCTCTTCAGGGATTCGGCGATTTTTCCGCGCATCGTGCATTCTCCTTCGGTCGGCGCGGACAATAGCGCCGGGGCCAAGCCAACGCAAACCCTGATGTTATGGCCCAAGCCCATGATATTGCTTGATGAAATAAATCGCGGCCGCATTTCGCATCGTCATTGACCGCTCTGCCCCCTTCCCCTATGTACTGGGCCTTGCATGAACTGAAGCTTGAGTGCGTGGAAGCCGCGAATTCGCCGCTTTGCGCCATTTGCTGCGCGGACGGCCCGCCGGGCCGGATGAAGCGCGCAGCCTGATAGGAGTGCCGCCATGGCCGAGATGACGCCCGCCTGGGCCACGCAAAAGCCGACCGCCCTTCTG
This sequence comes from Mesorhizobium sp. M0587, assembly GCF_040320945.1. Classification (NCBI taxonomy): domain Bacteria; kingdom Pseudomonadati; phylum Pseudomonadota; class Alphaproteobacteria; order Hyphomicrobiales; family Phyllobacteriaceae; genus Mesorhizobium; species Mesorhizobium sp. M0587. Next base: position 76,091 of record NZ_JAMYQP010000032.1, on the reverse strand, counting down.
GTGCTGGCCGACGGTACCGTCATCGAGGGTCGCGGCCTGGGCGCCACCGGCTCCGCCGTCGCCGAGGTGTGCTTCAACACCGCGCTCACCGGTTATCAGGAGATCCTCACCGATCCCTCCTATGCCGGCCAGATCGTTACCTTCACCTTCCCGCATATCGGCAATATCGGTACCAATGACGAGGACATCGAGGACCTCAATCCGGTCGCCCGTGCCGGCGCCGTCGGCGCCGTGTTCAAGGCCGACGTCACCAACCCATCCAACTACCGCGCCGCCGGCCACCTCGACCAGTGGCTGAAGAAGCGCGGCATTGTCGCTTTGTCGGGCATCGACACCCGCGCGCTGACCGCGCTGATCCGCGAAAAGGGCACGCCCAACGCCGTCATCGCGCATGCGCCGGACGGCGTGTTCGACCTCGACGACCTGAAGCAGCGCGCCGCCGCATGGTCGGGGCTGGTCGGGCTCGATCTCGCCAAGGAAGTCACGTCAGGCCAATCCTCGGTCTGGCGCGAGACGCCATGGGTCTGGGACGAAGGCTTTGGCGAACAGGACCAGCCCTCCATGCATGTCGTCGCCATCGACTATGGCGTCAAGCGCAACATCCTGCGCCTGCTTGCGGGTCTTGGTGCCAAGGTGACCGTGGTTCCGGCCAAGACCGGCGCCGAGGAGATCCTCGCCATGCGTCCGGACGGCATCTTCCTCTCCAACGGCCCCGGCGATCCGGAAGCCACCGGCGACTATGCCGTGCCGGTCATCCAGGACCTGTTGAAGACAGACATTCCGGTGTTCGGCATCTGCCTCGGCCACCAGATGCTGGCGCTGGCGCTCGGCGGCAAGACCGCCAAGATGCATCAGGGCCATCACGGCGCCAACCATCCGGTCAAGGACCACACCACCGGCAAGGTCGAGATCGTGTCGATGAACCATGGCTTTGCCGTCGACGCCGACTCGCTGCCGGTCGGTGTCGAGGAAACCCATGTCTCGCTGTTCGACGGCTCGAACTGCGGCATCACGCTCACCGGCCGTCCGGTGTTCTCGGTCCAGCATCACCCCGAGGCCTCGCCCGGCCCGCAGGACTCGCACTATCTGTTCCGCCGCTTCGTCAATTTGATCCGCGAAAAGCGCGGCGAGGAATTGCTGGCGGAGCGGGCTTAGGAGGCGTCGCGCAATAGCGCCACGCGGTTTTAGGGGCGGCGACATGCGCAAAGAGATAGACGTCCATGTAGCGGAAGAAGCCCTCCAAGACGCCGCGGATGCGGCGATCTACGATGAACGCAAGGCCGAGTTTCAAACCGAAAAAGCCCTGCCCGCTGACGTGACCATGGACATCTTGCGTGGCTCCAGCCGGCTCAAGGCGCTGCGCAACTGGCGCCAGCTGACGCAAGCCGAATTGGCTGCTGCCATTGATGTCAGCCAGGGTTTCCTGTCGGACCTCGAGTCCAATCGCCGCAAACCCTCGGCGCAGACAAGCGCGATGCTGGCGAAGGCGCTGGATGTTCCCGGTGAATGGATCGAATTCTAGTCTGCTCCCGGCCCGCCACGGCTCATACCTGTACTCGATCGTCCGAGGTCGTGACGCTTGCGCGTGTCACGGGCCTTGCCACTTTGGTGACGAAGACGATGAGCGCCAGCGTCAGGAAAACCGCGCCGACCAGATAGGGCGCGCCGCCGAAGGTCACGGGCGCGTTCGGCCCCGTGAACCAGGAAAAGATCGCGGTGTAGAGCAGCGGCGTGACGATCGAGGTGATCGAGAAGATCGACGTCATGGCGCCTTGTAGTTCGCCCTGTGCCGAAGGCGGCACCTTGGCGGCGGCGAGGCTCCTGAGCGGCGGGTCGGCCAGCGCTTCGAGACAGCCGACGACGATCACCGCGTAGATCATCCAGCCTTGCGACGCGAAGGCGTAGCCGAAGGCACCGAGCGCGGTGAATGCAAGGCCGATCACCGCCGTCCTCCACTCGCCAAGCCTGGGGATCACGCGCGGCAGGACCGTCGCCATGACGATCGCGCCGCACAGGCCGAACGCGCCGAGCGAGAAGCCGATCTGCTGCTCGCTCCAGCCATAGCGGTAACTGGAGACGAACGACCATACCGCCGGATACATCATGTGGCCGAGCGTCATCAGGAAGAAGACAAGCCCGATCCAGCCGATGCCCTTGTATTGGCGCATCTGGAGGAGCGTGCCGACCGGATTGGCGCGCTTCCACTCGAAGCGGCGGCGGTGCTTTTCATCGAGCGTTTCCGGCAACAGGAACAGCGCGATGAGGAAATTCACCAAGGCAAGGCCGGCGGCGAAATAGAACGGCACCCGCGGTCCGAACGTGCCGAGCAGCCCGCCGAGCACTGGCCCGATGACGAAGCCGACGCCGAAGGCGATGCCGAGCAGGCCGAAATTCTTCGCCCGGTTCTCATCGTTCGAGATGTCGGCGATGAAGGCCGATGTGGTCGAATAGCTGGCGCCGGAAATGCCGGCCAGTACGCGCCCGATGAACAGCATGGGGTAGGACCAGGCGACGGCGCAGATCAAATTGTCGATGGAGAAGGTCAGCACCGAGGCGAGCAGGATCGGCCGCCGTCCGAACCGGTCGCTCAAGCCGCCCATGATCGGCGCGAAAAAGAACTGCATCGCCGCATAGACGAAGAACAACCAGCCGCCCTCGATCGCCGCCTCGCTGATGCCGACGCCGGTCAATTCCTGCAAATAGGCCGGCAGCACCGGCATGATGATGCCGAAGCCGATAATGTCGAGCAGCAGCGTGGTGAAAACGAGCGCAAGGCCCCGCCTGGCGGTTCTGGGGTCGATCATGATGGGTCAAGCTCCTCTGACCGCCCTGGGCTGTCGCCCAAAAAATGCGTAGCGATTTGGGACAACGACATGCACAAAAACAAAGACCTAAAGCGCGTCGACCAAATTCGTTTCAACGTGACGCGCTTTAGGGGACCCACCTTATACGCGATCCCAGCGCAGAGAACAATACGGGAACAACCAAGATGTTCATCATCCTGACATTCCCTGACGACGCCCTCGCGGTCAGATCAGCCTTGCGGTCCGAAGGACGCGCGGCACCGCGGGAGCGCGCAGAACGCCATCGGATAGCCGCCTGAGTGGAATTTCCAAACAGTCTCTCAGATCGGCCCGCTCAGCGTGTTGCAGTCCGAGAGCTTGCCGCTCTTGTAGCCGCGCGCCAGCCAGGTCTGCCGCTGCTGCGAGGTGCCGTGGTTGAAACTTTCCGGCACGACATAGCCCTGCATCTTCTTCTGCAGCGTGTCGTCGCCGATCTGCTTGGCGGCGTTCAGCGCGCTCTCGATGTCGCCCTGCTCCAATATGCCTTTCTGCCCGGTGTAGTGCGCCCACACACCGGCGAAACAGTCGGCCTGCAGCTCGATGCGCACCGACATCTGGTTGGCCTCGGCCTCGCCCATGCTTTGCCGCATCTGGTTGAACTTTGACATGATGCCGGTCAGGTTCTGCACGTGGTGGCCGATCTCATGTGCGATGACATAGGCCCGCGCGAACTCGCCCGAGGCACCGAACTGCTGGTCGAGCTGCTGGAAAAAGGTCATGTCGAGATAGACCTTGTGGTCGCCTGGGCAATAGAAGGGTCCGGCGGCCGCCGAGGCAAAGCCGCAGGCCGAACGAACCTGGCCGCTGAACAGCACGAGCTTCGGGTCCTCATAGGTCAAGCCTTGCGACTTGAAGATGCCGGTCCAGGTGTCTTCGGTCTCGGCCAGCACGGTCGCCACGAACTGCTTCATCTCGTCGCTGGCGGGTGTACCCGTGCCGCCGTCCTGACCGCCGCTGTTGTCGGTGATCTGGCCGCCGCCGCCTGGCAGCAGTCCGCCGTCGCCACCGCCCAGGATCGTCGACGGATCGAAGCCGAAATACCAGCCGGCCAGCACCACCAGGATGACCAGGAAGATGCTCGAACCGCCACCGGCGCGACCGCCGATCGGGATGCGAAACTGGCCGGGGCTGCCACCGCCCAGCCCACCGCCGCTGTCGCTGCGGGCGTCCTCGACATTGTCACTCTGACGACGGCCTCTCCAGAGCATGGCAACTCCTCGCGCTTCCGTTGTTCCGGTAAGGCCGGTTCAACCCGAAAAACAATTATCCCAACGACAATCCCAAGTCACAGCATTTTTCGCGGCCGCCGCCGCGCTGGCATGGCGGTTTCAGCGCACTGGCCGAGACTGCGTTCCGGTAGACCAACGGTCTTCGTCATCCACGGGCGAAACGAACGCGAAGCGCCGCTCCGCCCGTGGGTGAGGAATCGAGCCTGGCAAAGTCCTCAGCGCGCCGTCATCGCCTTGCGGAACGCTTCCAGCGTCTCGGCGCTGACATGGTGTTCGATGCCCTCGGCATCGATGCGCGCCGTCTCGGCGCTGACGCCGAGCGAACGCAAAAAGGCTTCCACCGTCTGGTGGCGGATGCGGCTTTCCTCGGCGACCTTGCGGCCGGCATCGGTCAGGAACACGCCGCGATAGGGTTTCCTCGACACCAGCCCGTCGGCGCACAGCCTGGTCAGCATCTTGGCCACCGTCGGCTGGGCGACGCCGAGCCGTGCGGCGATGTCGACCTGCCGCGCCTCGTTGCCGTCCTCGATCAGGTCGGCGATCAGCTCGACATAGTCCTCGACGAGCGCACTGCGGCGCGCTTCGCGCGTGTGCCGGAAGCCTTCCGAATGAACGTCGGCGTCAGGCAGCGGCTTTTCGCGCGGGACCGGTCTGTTCTTCAGCGCCAATGCGCGATCCTTCCGGGAGTTTGGCCGTCCACGCTTTCATAGCACGGGCTCTGATTCTTCAGGCCGTTTATTTGCATTCCACGAGAGGTGCAACCGGCGTCCGCAATTGTGCGTTTGGCAGGATTGGTCCGCCTCGGCAAAAAGCATACACAATGAAATATAGCATATTGCATAATGTTGAGCCCGAGCGTAGATTAAAGGCATCTCCAAAGGCCGCGGAAAGCCCTTCCATGTCAGAAGCAGAAGTCACAGCCCCCCGGTCCGCTTGGCATTTCGCCAGACGGGACGAGGACGACCAGCCCAGCCTGCGCGAGGTCAATTCCTCCATCGCGGTGCCGAGTTCGGGCGTCTGGTTCCGTCGCCTGTTCGCCTTCATGGGTCCGGGCTACATGGTCTCGGTCGGCTATATGGATCCCGGCAACTGGGCGACAGACCTCGCCGGCGGCGCCCAGTTCGGTTACACGTTGCTGTTCATCATCATGTTGTCCAACCTGATGGCGATCCTGCTTCAGGCGCTGGCCGCCCGGCTCGGCATCGCCACCGGCCGCGACCTCGCCCAGGCCTGCCGTGCCTATTATCCCCGTCCCGTCAATTTCGTGCTGTGGATCGCCTGCGAACTCGCCATCATCGCCTGCGACCTCGCCGAGGTGATCGGCACCGCGATCGCGCTGCAGCTCCTGTTCGGCATTCCGCTGATCGGCGGCGCCATGCTCACCGCGCTCGATGCTTTCCTCGTGCTGCTCCTGATGAACAAGGGTTTCCGCTATCTGGAAGCCTTCGTCATCGCGCTGCTGATCGTCATTTTCAGCTGCTTCGCCATCCAGATATTCGTCGCCGCCCCGCCCGCCGGCACGATCCTGCACGCCATGTTCGTGCCGTCGTCCGAAATCGTCACCAATCCGGCGATGCTCTACATCGCCATCGGCATCATCGGCGCCACGGTCATGCCGCACAATCTCTATCTGCACTCCTCCATCGTGCAGACCCGTGCCTATGAACGCACCGAAGCCGGGAAGCGCGACGCCATCAAATGGGCAACCACGGACTCCACCATCGCCCTGATGCTGGCCTTGTTCGTCAATGCCGCCATCCTGATCGTGTCGGCCGTCGCCTTCCATGACACCGGCCATCACGATGTCGCCGAGATCGGCCAGGCCTTCGAGCTGCTGTCGCCGCTGCTGGGCCTCAGCATCGCCTCGATCCTGTTCGCCGTGGCGCTGCTCGCGTCGGGCCTGAACTCGACGGTGACCGCGACGCTGGCCGGTCAGATCGTCATGGAAGGTTTCCTGCGGCTGCGCATTCCGCAATGGGCGCGCCGGCTGCTGACGCGCGGCCTCGCCATCATCCCGGTGGTGATCGTCACCGCGCTCTATGGCGAAAAGGGCACCGGCCAGCTGCTGGTGTTCAGCCAGGTGATCCTGTCGATGCAACTGCCCTTCGCGGTCGTCCCGCTGGTGCAGTTCGTATCCGACAGGAAGAAGATGGGCAGCCTTGCCATTCCGCGCGGCGTCGCCGCACTGGCCTGGATCGTCGCCGCGGTCATCCTCGTGCTCAACTTCAAGCTGCTCTACGACACGATGTTCGGGGTCAGCTGAGGAGGTAGTTTCCGCGGCAAATCAATCCGCGCTATCTTCCTCCGTCATGGCCAGGATCGAAGACATCAGGAGCTTCTACGCGCGGCTCATGGCCGCCAATGCCGGCTCACCCGATCCGCGCCTGGAGGAGGTTTTCGCCGAGGTGCCGCGCGAAGCCTTTCTTGGCCCCGGGCCATGGAGGGTGATTGCCGGCAGAGGCGTGGTCACGACGCCAAGCGCCGATCCGGTCCACATCTACCAGAACGTGCTGGTGGCGCTCGACACCGACAAGGGCATCAACAATGGCGAGCCGTTCCTGCACGCCATGTGGATCGGAAAACTGGCACCGGAACCCGGCGAGGCCGTCACTCATATCGGCGCCGGCACCGGCTACTACACCGCTTTGCTGGCCAGGCTGGTTTCACCCGGCGGCACTGTGACCGCCCTGGAACTCGATGAAGACCTGGCCGGCCTCGCGCGCAAAAATCTCGAACCCTACGCCAATGCGACCGTCGTCCATGGCGATGCCGTCACGGCGTCGTTGCCGCCGTCCGACATTGTGTATGTCAACGCCGGCGTCGCGGCACCCCCGGCCGCATGGCTGAAGGCGTTGCGCCCCGGCGGCCGCATGATCTTCCCCTGGCGTCCGGCCGAACGCGTGCCGCTGGCGGTGATGGTGACCCGCACCGAAAAGGGCTTTGCCTGCGACCCGTTCATGCGCTCCTGGTTCATTCCATGCTTCGGTGCCTCGGTCACGGATCTCGCGGCGAAAATCCCGACACGCGGGCAGGCCGTACGCAGCCGTTCGATCTGGCTGACGAGCGACAGGGCGCCGGACCACACCGCCACCGCCATCTTCGGCGACGTCTGGTTCTCGTCGAAAGCCCTTGGCGCCAAACCCGGCAACTGACGCGGCAATGGCGTGCTTGCCCAAAATTTCCTGGACCCTGTCGGAACCGGTGCGGGCCGTCCGTCCTTGGGCCATAGTCCGGCCGCGACGGCGTGGATGGACACAACAGGAGAGCACAAATGAGAAAGATCATCGCCGCGACATTCGTCAGCCTCGACGGCGTCATGCAGGCGCCGGGCGGCCCGGAAGAGGATCCGGTCGGCGGCTTCAAATTCGGCGGCTGGACGTTCCACTACTTTGACGAGGTGGCGGGCGCGGCAATGGATGAATTATTCTCCAAGCCCTTTGCCCTGCTGCTCGGCCGCAGAACCTACGACATCTTCGCCGCTTACTGGCCGTACCAGAAAGATCCGATCGCGGATGCCTTCAACCCTGCGACCAAATATGTGGCGACGCATCGGCCGGATTCACTCACCTGGCAGAACACGCAATCGCTTGGGCCGGATATCGTCGCGACATTGCGCCGCCTCAAGCAGGAAGATGGACCTGACCTGCTCATCCAGGGATCGGGCAATCTGATCCAGACCTTGCTCGCCAACGGGCTGATCGACGAGATCCGGCTGATGATCTTCCCGCTGTTGCTGGGCAAGGGCAAGCGGCTGTTCGGCGATGACGCGATGCCGGCCGCCTTCAAGCTTACCAAGTCGCAGACTTCCAGCACCGGCGTCATCATGGCGACATACGAGCGCGCGGGCGAGATCAAGACGGGGTCATTCGCCCAGGACAAGCCGTCGGATGCCGAGCTCGAGCGGCGCAAGAACTGGAAGTAGCACGACCTGGGTTCCTCGCCCTGCCCGGGGCGGGGAGAGGAACCCAGATCCTGCCTCTCAAGCCGCCTGTGGCCGCCGCGCCAGCCCGTCGCGTATATGCCGTGCGAATTCCTTCACGGCCGGCGCCGCGCCATGCCCTGGCAGGTGCAAATTGATCGAAAAATTCGGCAGCGGTGGCAGGCCGGTCTCGAACGGCAATATGTCGAGATCGGGCGGTACAGTGGAGGCCAGCCAGGCGGTGACGGCAAGGTCCGAACGGACCGTCGCCGTCGTCGCATCGATGTTGCCGTTCTCGAACACCGTGCGCCATTCCAGTCCATGCTCGCCGAGCGCCGAAAGCACCGCCGGGCGGAAAGCGCAGGTGTCGGCGACGATCGAGACCGGCAGTGGCCGCTTGGCCCGGGCAACGCCGCCTTTGGCGCCTACCCACACCAGCCGGTCGACGGCAAGGCACTCGCCGGCCGTCGGGCCGACCGGTTCCTCGATCACGGCAAGGTCGATGGTTCCGGCCGCGAGCGCCGCCGTCAGCTCCGGTGACGAGGCGCAGACAAGCGATATCTCGACCTGCGGATAGGTCTCGGCATAGGCCTTCAGCACCGGCGCCAGCAAGGTGCCGACAAGGTCGTAGGGCACGCCGAGCCGCACCTGGCCGGCCACCGCGGTGCCCGCCATCTCGGTCCAGATCTCGTCATTGAGGCCAAGCAGCCGCTTGCCCTTGCCGAACAGGCGCTCGCCGGCGCGGGTCAGCCGCAGGCCGCGCCGGTCGCGCTCGAACAGGCTGGAGCCGAGCGCCTCCTCCAGCCGCTTGACCTGCTGGCTGACGGCGCCCTGCGTCAGGTGCAGCGCGTTGGCAGCCGCCGTCATGCTGGCCTTGTCGGCGACGGTGACGAAGGTACGGATCAGCGCCATATCGAGATTTCGCATAGCCGGCATTATGCTTGCTAATGCCGACCATGGCAAACATTGCATTTACTGAAGTTAGCATGTGGCTACGATGCAGCCTTCGCATGAACAAAAGCGCATCGACGCTTCAGAGGAAGCCGCATGATCGAGCCCATCATTCCACTCGTCCTGTTTGCGATCGTTGCCACCACCACGCCCGGCATCGCCACGACACTGTCGACGGCGTCCGGCGCGCAGTTCGGTTTTCGCCGATCCGTTCCCTTGCTGATCGGCAGCGCCGCCGGCCTCGCCACCGTGACGGCCGCCGCCGCCGCCGGGCTTGCCGGCCTGCTGCTTGCCCTGCCTTCGCTGCAACTGGCGATGAAGATCGCCGGCTCGCTCTATCTCGTCTGGCTGGCGATCAAGATCGGCCGCAGCGGGCCGCCCGATCTGGAGGTGACCATGGCCAAGCCGAATAGCTTTCTCGGCGGCGCCGGCATCCAGTGGATGAACCCGAAGGGCTGGGCCATGGGGTTGGGCGCCGCGGCCTCGTTCGCGGCACTGGCCAGCGGACCGATGCAGCTTGCACTGCTGCTCGGCGCCACCTTTGGCCTTGCGGCGGCTGCCTCGCTGTCGCTGTGGTGCGTGGCCGGCATGCTGCTTGCCCGCCTGCTCAAGACCGAGTGGCAATGGCGCGCGCTCAACATCGTGCTTGGCCTGGTGCTTGCCGCATCGATCATTCCGATGTGGCGGTCGGCGTAGAGGCAAACGCCGCGGCAGCTTCTTTGTCCTGAACGAGAACAGCGCGCCTTGCAGAGCTTGGGTCGGCGCTCCCGCCGCACTGGACGAGATCGCCGCGCTGGATTTCGACCGGCCGCCGGCCTGAGCTGGCCGACGGCTTCAGCAAGGTCTACTCGGCAGGCATGGCAACTGGCCTCGCCAGCATCCGGCCGGCCAGTATGATGCCGAGCCCGATGATCGGGAAAACTGCCGCGACCAGGCCGAGATCGGCCGGCGCGCCAAAGCGAAGCACTACGCCGCCGACCACCGCGCCGAGCGCCACGCCGAGATAGAGTGCCGAGGCGTTGAGCGACAGCACGATCGGGGCAGCGTCCGGGGCGAGCTTGATGATGCGGCTGGCCTGCGCCGGCGGGAAGGCCCAGCCGACGATGCCCCACGGCACCATCATCGCCATCAGCGCCGGTCCGGCGATGTGTCGCGGGAGGAAGGTCGGGATGACCGACAGCATGACCAGCATGGCGGCACTCAGCACCAGTGACCAGCCGACGGTGCGGGTGGCGCCGAAACGGTCCGCCGCCTGGCCGCCGGCAATGTTGCCGATAACGGCGCCGATGCCGAAGGCGAGCAGCATGCCGGGCAGCGCGATCTGGCTCAGCCCGCCGCCCTCGATGGCGAGCGGCGCGACATAGGCAAAGACGCTGAAGGCGCCAATCAGCGCCAGCAATGTCGTCACCAGGATCGGCATCACGCCGGGCCGCATCGCCGCCGCCAGCCGGCGCTTCAAGGGCAGCTTTGTGCCGACGATGCCGCGCGGCAGCCGGTACCACAGGATGGCGCCGGCCAGCGCGCCAAGGCCGGCAATGGCATAGAACGTGCCGCGCCAGCCGGCGATCGCCGCGATCAGCGCGCCGAGCGGCGCACCGACCGCGACCGCCACCGTGGTTCCGCCGACGACGACGGCAATGGCGCGGGCCCGGTGATGGTCGTCGACCAGCGCCACCGCGGTGCCTTGCGCGGTCGCCGCGAACAGGCCCGACGACAGCGCCATGACGATGCGCGCGATCAGCAAGATCTCGAAGGAAGAACTCATCGCCGCTGCGATGTTGCCGATGACGAAAAACACCAGCGTCCACAGGATGACACGGCGCCGGTCCCATTCGCCGGTCAGCGTCGCCAGGACCGGCGTGCCGATCGCATAGGCGAGCGCGAAAGCGGTGATCAGCGTGCCGGCGAGCGGGATGGAAATGCCGGCATCCCGGGCGATGTCGGGCAGAAGGCTGGAGATGACGAAACCTTCGGTCGAGATCGTGAACGATCCGAGCGCAAGCCAGAAGAGACGCTTGTCCATGGGAATGTCCTTAGTTCAAAGGTTATTGAACAATTGGACATAACAAGGCATCCTGTCAATGAGCCAGGGAAAAATAGCAGAACCATCCTGACAGCACTGTGTCAGCAGCTGGGCCAGCGCGGCCGCGAAACGGAGGAACGATGTACGGCCGGGACGGGACAGACGCGTTGAAATCGGTCGGAACTGCGCTTAGGTTCCAGCCATGACCTTGCCCCACCCCAATACGGACCAGATCAGCCTGCCGGTCGTGCTTGGCGTGCTCGGCGATCCGACGCGGCTCGCCATCGTGCGCTATCTCGCCAGCAAGCAGGGCGTGCCGTTGAACTGCAGCCAGTTCCTCGAGTTCGGCTCGAAGACCAATCTGAGCTATCACCTGGCCAAATTGCGCGAGGCCGGCGTCACCCGCGCCGAGGTGGTCGGCACCAACCGCATGATCACGCTGCGCCGCGCCGACCTCGACGCCCGCTTCCCCGGCCTGCTCGACAGCGTCATTGCCGCTGCCGGCGACGACCCCGCGCTGCCGGCGGTTGGCGGCCATGATTTGGAAGTGCCGGTTTAAAGCTGTCCTCTCCCTCGCGAAGCGACACTCCCGTAGGGCGAGGAACCCAAGTCCCGATAGGTTTGCTTTTCTGACCAGCCATTTGTGAACCTACGGAGCCTCCCAAAAATGCGCATTGCCGTCCTCGCCGATATCCATGGCAACGTGCTCGCCCTCGACGCCGTGCTTGACGATCTGCGCCAACGCGGCGGTGCCGACCTGACCGTCAATCTCGGCGACAGCGTTTCCGGCCCGCTATGGCCGCGCGAGACGTTTGACCGGCTGCAAGCGCTGAACCTGCCAACGGTGCGCGGCAACCATGACCGCCGCGTCGCCGTGGATCCGGCCGACGAGACCATGTGGGCTTCCGACGTCTACGCGCAGGAACGCCTGACGGAGGCGCAGCGCCAGGTGCTCTTCGCCCAGCCGCTGACGCTGGAGATCGCGCCCGGCGTGATCGCCTTCCACGCCCGCCCCGACCATGACGAGAAATACCTGCTCGATACGATCGCCGATGGCCGTCTGATGCGCGCGCCGCTGGCTGCGATCCGGCGGCGGCTGAAGGCGCTCGACCCCTGCCGCATCGCGCTGTGCGGCCACAGCCACCGCGCCGAGCTGATCCGCATCCCCGACGGCCCGGTCATCTTCAACCCGGGCAGCATCGGCTGTCCCGCCTACGACGATTCGACGCCGCCGGCGCATGTTTCCGAACAGGGCTCGCCGCACGCGCGCTACGGCATCATCACCTTGGGCAGCGCCGGACGGCCCGACCGTTTCGAAACGATCGCGGTCGACTACGACCATGAGGCCGCCGCGCGCCAGGCCGAACAGGCGGGGCGACCCGAATGGGCCCACGGACTGCGCACCGGATTCATGCCAGGCTGAATGCACTTGCATTCGTGCCGTCAAGCTGAACGCTCTTGCATTCAACGCCAGTTGAATGCACTTGCATTCATACACCCAGCTTTGCTCATGCCGGGCTGAACGCCGGCGTTCCACAGCGCTTCGAGAAGGCCCGATCATCTCGGTTGTAGACACGGCGCCGCGCCGTCGCTTATAAAACCGGCTTCGTGTGCGGCAGCGTTTTGGGTCTGGCGGTGCCTTTGGGAATACAATCTATCTGCCACGGCCTGACAGGGCGCCGAATTACACTTCGCAAAGCGCTCTACGCATTGATCGCCGTTCCGTTGCTGCTGACGGCGCTCCATGCCGAAGAGGCGCCCTTCATCTCCATCGTCACCGGGCTGGCGCCGGACGACCTGCTCAACGTCCGCAGCGAGCCATCGCCGATCGGCAAGACCGAAGCCCGTCTGGCCGCTGGCGCCAGCGTGAGAAACCTCGGCTGCAACGATATTGGCGGGCGTCAATGGTGCAAGATCGAGTCCGACAATCCGAAGGCCATCGGCTGGACGCCGGCGCGCTATCTCTTGCCTGTCAATCCGGCGACCGTGCCCGACCAGCCGGCGGACGCAGCCGCCGCGACCGATGCCGGCGAAGCTCCCGCCCAGCCGCCGCCGGCGCCGCCGCCCGACCTCACCGCGCGCCTCGGCGCGGCTGATCCGGCCGCCCCCGAAAAATCCATGAAATCCGCCGCCGTCACAGCCATGCTGGATGCCTACGGACTGGCGCTGGCGGCGGCTGAACCCCCGCCGGCCGCTCTTGTCCCCGGCGCTATCGAAATTCCCTGCGCACGCAATGTCGGCCAACCCATGACCCTTTGCGCGGCAAGCGTCGTGCACAAGGGCTCGGACAAGGCCGACATCACCGTGACCTGGCCCGATGGCGGCACCCGCGTCATCTCCTTCGATGGCGGCCTGCCGGCCGGCTCGGACGCCGGCAGCGAGTTCCGCTTCACCCGCGAGGGCAGCCTGAGCATGATCCGCGTCGGCGTCTCAGAGCGCTTCGAGATCACGGATGCCGTGGCGTTTGGTTTGCAAGGCAGTAGGGCAATAGGGCAGTAAGGCAGTATGTGAAGTGCCTGGAGTGACTGCCCTACTGCCCTACTGCCCTACTGCCCTACTGCCCTACTCCCCTACTCCCATTCATTTTCGGGGTTACATCGGGCAAAACTCTTCCCTATAAGGCCCTCCTAGCCTGATACCAGAATCGCGAGCACAACCGGCCGGGTCTTCCCGTCCCGGTTTTTTGTGCAAGCCGCCCGCCGAACGGAACTTTTCGACATGCCAAGACGCACCGACATCAAGTCGATCCTGATCATCGGGGCCGGCCCCATCGTCATCGGCCAGGCTTGCGAATTCGATTACTCCGGCACCCAGGGCTGCAAGGCGCTGAAGGAGGAAGGGTTCCGCGTCATCCTGGTCAATTCCAACCCGGCCACCATCATGACCGACCCGGAACTGGCCGACGCCACTTATATCGAACCGATCACGCCCGAAGTGGTGGCCAAGATCATCGCCAAGGAGCGGCCGGACGCACTGCTGCCGACCATGGGTGGACAGACCGCGCTCAACACCGCCCTGTCGCTGCGCCGCATGGGCGTGCTGGAGCGCTACAATGTCGAGATGATCGGCGCCGACGCGCATGCCATCGACAAGGCCGAGGACCGCGCGCTGTTTCGCGAGGCGATGAAGAAGATCGGCCTGGAGACGCCGAAGTCGATGCTGGCCAACGCCACCGACGTCAAGAACGCCGACCGCAAGACGCACGAGGCCGAGCGCGCCGCGCTGAAAGCCGAGAAGCCGGAAAATCTCGACGCCGCGCTCGACGCGCTGGAGACGCGCTGGAACCTCGGCGAAGGCGACCGCAAGCAGCGCTACATCAGCCATGGCATGGCGATCGCGGCCCAGGCGCTCGACCATGTCGGCCTGCCGGCCATCATCCGCCCGTCCTTCACCATGGGCGGCACCGGCGGCGGCATCGCCTACAACCGCGCCGAATTCTACGACATCGTCCAGTCCGGCCTCGACGCCTCGCCGACCACCGAAGTGCTGATCGAGGAAAGCGTGCTCGGCTGGAAGGAGTATGAGATGGAGGTCGTCCGCGACAAGGCGGACAATTGCATCATCGTCTGCTCGATCGAGAACATCGACCCGATGGGCGTGCATACGGGCGATAGCATCACCGTCGCCCCTGCCCTGACGCTGACCGACAAGGAATACCAGATGATGCGCAACGCCTCGATCGCGGTGCTGCGCGAGATCGGCGTCGAGACCGGCGGCTCCAACGTGCAGTTCGCCGTCAACCCGGCCGACGGCCGCCTGGTGGTCATCGAGATGAACCCGCGCGTTTCGCGCTCGTCCGCCCTGGCTTCGAAGGCGACCGGTTTCCCCATCGCCAAGATCGCCGCGAAACTCGCCGTCGGCTATACGCTGGACGAGCTGGAGAACGACATCACCGGCGGCGCGACGCCCGCCTCCTTCGAGCCGTCGATCGACTACGTCGTCACGAAAATCCCGCGTTTTGCCTTCGAGAAATTCCCCGGCGCCGAGCCGGTGCTGACCACCGCCATGAAGTCGGTCGGCGAAGTCATGGCCATCGGCCGCACCTTCCAGGAATCCTTGCAGAAGGCTTTGCGTGGACTGGAAACCGGCCTGACGGGCCTCGACGAGATCGAGATCCCCGGCCTCGGCCATGGGACAGCGATCGCCAGCCATGCCGACGACCGCAACGCCATTCGCGCCGCGCTGGGCACGCCGACGCCCGACCGGTTGCGCATGGTGGCGCAGGCGATCCGCATGGGCACCTCGCTGGAAGACGTGCACGCCATGTGCAAGATCGACCCGTGGTTCCTCGAGCAGATTGCCGGCATCCTGGCCATGGAAGCTCGTATCCGCGAGCACGGCATCCCCGAGGATGCCGTCAATCTGCGCATGCTGAAGGCGATGGGCTTTTCGGACGCCCGCCTCGCGTCGCTGACGAAGACAGACGCCGAAGTGATTCAGAAGGCTCGCGAAAAGCTCGACGTTCATCCGGTTTATAAGCGCATCGACACGTGCGCCGCCGAGTTCGCCTCGCCCACCGCCTACATGTATTCGACCTATGAAGTGCCGTTCGCCGGCGCGCTGGCAAACGAGGCGCAGGTCTCGTCGCGCAAGAAGGTGGTCATCCTCGGTGGCGGTCCCAACCGCATCGGCCAGGGAATCGAGTTCGACTATTGCTGCTGCCACGCCGCCTTCGCGCTGCGCGACGCCGGCTATGAAGCGATCATGATCAACTGCAACCCGGAGACGGTCTCGACCGACTACGACACCTCGGACCGGCTCTATTTCGAGCCGCTGACGGCCGAGGACGTGCTGGAGATCCTGCGTGCCGAACAGGCCTCGGGCGAGCTGGTCGGCGTCATCGTCCAGTTCGGCGGCCAGACGCCGCTGAAGCTGGCGGACGCGCTGGAGAAGGCCGGCATCCCGATCCTCGGCACCTCGCCCGACATGATCGACCTGGCCGAGGACCGCGACCGCTTCCAGAAGCTGCTGCACAAGCTCAACCTCAGCCAGCCCAAGAACGGCATCGCCTATTCGGTCGAGCAGGCCCGCCTCGTCGCCGGCGAGCTCGGCTTCCCGCTGGTGGTGCGCCCATCCTATGTGCTCGGCGGCCGCGCCATGCAGATCATCCATGACGAGGGCATGCTGCAATCCTACCTGCTCGACACCGTGCCCGGCCTGGTGCCGGAGGACATCAAGCAGAAATACCCCAACGACAAGACCGGCCAGATCAACACGCTGCTGGGCAAGAACCCGCTGCTGTTCGACACTTATTTGTCGGGCGCCATCGAGGTCGATGTCGACTGCCTCTGCGACGGCAAGGCGACTTTCGTATCGGGCATTCTCGAACACATCGAGGAAGCCGGCATCCATTCGGGCGACAGCGCCTGCTCGCTCCCCGTTCACTCGCTGCCTTCCGATCTGGTTGACGAGCTGGAGCGCCAGACCGCCAGCCTTGCCCGCGCGCTCAATGTCGGCGGCTTGATGAACGTGCAATATGCGATCAAGGACGGCACGGTCTACGTGCTGGAGGTCAACCCGCGGGCGTCACGCACGGTGCCCTTCGTCGCCAAGACCATCGGCCGGCCCATTGCCAAGATCGCCGCCCGCATCATGGCCGGCGAGAGCCTGGAAGACGCCTTCGCCCATTACGGCGCCATGCCCGACCCCAGGAACCCCGGCCATATCGCGGTCAAGGAAGCCGTCTTCCCCTTCGCCCGCTTCCCCGGCGTCGACATTTTGCTCGGCCCGGAAATGCGCTCCACCGGCGAGGTCATGGGCCTCGACCGCGATTTTGCGCTTGCCTTCGCCAAGAGCCAGTTAGGGGCCGGCGTCGACCTGCCACGCTCCGGCACGCTGTTCGTCTCGGTGCGCGACGAAGACAAGAAAGGCATCTTGCCGGCGGTCAAGCGCCTCGCCGGCCTCGGCTTCAAGGTGATGGCCACCTCAGGCACCGCCCGCTTCCTCGCCGAAAACGGCGTCGTCGCCGAAAAGATCAACAAGGTGCTCGAAGGCCGGCCCCACATCGAAGACGCCATCCGCAACCGCCAGGTGCAGATCGTCTTCAACACCACGGATGGCCAGAAAGCCGTGTCGGACTCGAAGTCGCTGCGCAGGGCTACGCTGATGCAGAAAGTGCCGTATTACACGACGCTGTCGGGTGCGGCCGCGGTGGCGGAAGCGATTGCCGCGCTGAAGGCGGGGAGCCTGGAGGTCAGGCCGTTGCAGGAGTATTTTGCTTGAAGTCTACTTCCCTCTCTTCTCGTGGGAAAAGGTGCATCGTCGAGCTAGCGCCGCGACGGATGAGGAGTACTGGAAGCACGAAGCGTTGGCGATCCGGCCGATATCCCTCATCCGTCGCGCTGACTACCCATACGCGCGAATAAATGTAGCCAGCGACTTTGGGTCTACCAAAGAATTCTTGTTGCCTTCTCTTACAAAATAATTTCCATTAAAGTTACTTACTTCAGATTGACCAGAAGAAGTTAAAACAATTATATGCTTACTGTAGTATGATATAAGCCGAATATTCTTTTGAGCATACGTCTTCAAAGGCTCCGACAGGCCGGACTGCTTTATTTTATTGGTTATTGTCATCAGGTACTTGTCTAAATTACCTCCAACAAACCCCTGTTCGTGGTCTATTCCGGTAATTTTAAAATTGGCAAATTCGATAGCTTTAACCCCATACAATTCCAGAACTCTAGCCGCGTCTGCATCCTTATCCGCAACACCAATAATAACATATCCCCTCTTGTTCGGGGCGTTATTGGCCATGGCCACCAAGGTCTCCATCACCTTGTCGAAACTTCCTTCATCACATTTGTCCTCTCCATTCAGGCGGATGAAGCCTATTTTGAAGTCGTAGGCGGCTTGCTCTGTTTTCGAAGCCGTTAGGATACCCTCAAACTGCGTAAGCCAGCGACTGCGGGTAGGATCGCCCTCTTCCAAATCGACAAAGGATTTTTCAAGAACAGCTACTTGACGCACGACCTCGTTGTGACGGTCCTCAGCTCCCCAGCGCCCTCCTTCAGGAATATTGATCTTCTCCCCTATGCCTTTAAGCCGGCCAACTAGGTCTGCGTAGCTAGAAACTTTCTTGTTGTTTTTAATCAACAATTGGAAAAAGGCCAGAAACAGAACCTGGAAATACCTAGGCGCCCTCTCTGTGAATTTTCCAAAAATCATTTCTGAAAACGTGAGTCCGGCATCTTCCATCAAAGTCCTAATATCATTTAGAACTAAAATAAAATCCGAAACTATATTGTCATCTCCATACTTTAGGATGGAGTTTTCCATGTCGCTATAGCGCGTCTTAGAAGCTTCATTGTCTCTAGGAGAGAAATAATCGTCAATATACTCGCTTCTTGACGGAGGGGGGTTATCCGATATCATGTACGCAATAAGATCAGAAACAATCTCTTCGTCTCGACTCTCTCGAATTTGGTCTTTTGTCAGTATTCCATTTTTAACCCAAAAAATATCTTCAATAGCTAGGCCGTAACTCAAACCTTTTGAGTTGATGCTGATCTGTTTCATGTCATTCAAAGGTAAACGGACTTCGCTAGATACATCACCTCGAACTTCGATCGATATACGCCGCACAACCTCGGCAAATTTTCCTAGAGCGCCTGCTGTCCGCAAATCTTGCCTCGACAGTTTTCGCCCCCCAGAATTGATCCGACGAAATACCTCTTCAATTTGCTCATCGCTTTCCGCCTCAAATATCGACAGCGGAATATCATACGATGCAATATTCACACTCGTCTGACGTGCAAGTATAGGCTCGTTTTGATTAATAACGCCTTCATCCATCAATTGTTTAGTAAAGGCAGTTGACGAAAGATCGAAATAGCCATCTGGGATTTGGTATTCATTTTCAATGAATCAAAATATGAAATTCAGTCGTTGAAGACCATCTATTATTTCGTATCCCTTAGCGTCTTTCGATGATTTTTCAGCCAGGAGTATGATAGGTACAGGGTATCTATTGGATATGGAATCTACAAAGAATTGCTTCTCATCTAAGGTCCAAACTAGCTTACGCTGGTATGACCTATTTACCAGAAATTGCCTGTCACGATAATTTGCAAACAGACGCTCCACGGTATCTCCGCGTACTGTCAAATCCCATTTTTCTGCTTTCTCAACCACGCGACCGCGCCTCCCGATTTGCTTGTACTTTCTTATTGATAGGCGCTTTCTGAAATTTGTAAAAGCGCGCGGAGATCGTACGGTCTACGCTGGAAGGCGTGAAGTACCTCCTCCGTTTGTAGAGCGTAACGAGATCGGGGGCTGGAGGAAACGAAGCGTTCTGCCAATCCGCCACCTCCGGCAACACCTTGCTCCATAAGAGAACAAGGAAGAGCCCAGCCCTCACCCCACCGCGACACACTCGATCTCGATATCAAACTCCATCGGCCACGAAGCCACCGGCACGAAACTCCGCGCCGGCGGGTTGACGCTGAAGTACCTGGCATAAACCCGGTTGATCGCGTTGTAGAAGCCGGAATTGACGGCGTAGATGCGCACCATCACCACGTTTTCCAGCGAGGTGCCGGCCGCTTCCAGGCAATGTTTCAGCGCCTTCAGCGACGCCTCGGTCTGCACCTCGATGTCGCCGCGCACCATCTCGCCGGTCACCATGTCCACCGGCGGCGTCGCCGAGATGAACACGAAGCCGTTGGCCCTTACCGCCGTCGAACAGGGCAGGCCGAGCGCCCGCACCTTGTCCGACATGACGGGCACTTCGATGACTTCCTTTTTCATGGTGATGCTCCCTGGGTTTGGGGGAGCTTATCCGCCCGGCTTGGGAAGGCCAGTGCCGGCGCGTGGTTTGGTCAGAAAAAACCGATGAACCGTCCGGCGAAAAGCACGGAGGTCCACAGCAGCATCGAAAGCAGAACGGTCCCGCCTGCCGGCTCGTCGCCGCCTGTCACGGGCCGGAAGCGCGTGAAGGCGAGGAAGTTGACGCCGGCGACAAGGATGAGCACCATCTTGGCGAGGAAAATCGGCATCGCCGCATAGGTGCTCGCCTTGACTGAGAACAGCAGCGAGCCCGTGACGAGCGCGCCCGCGAACGCGACCAGCGCGGTGCGGCGCAGCAGCGCGACGAACGCCGCGCGCGGCAGCGAGCGGAAGGCGCCGCAGATCCTGAGATCCATGAGGAGGACGCTGGTCAGCAGCGCCCCGATCGACATTATGTGGAGCGCATTGACGATCGGGTAGGCGAAGGACGAGCCCTTCAGCCACCGCGCCACGGCGAGTTGCTCGATGCCGGCGGCCTTGTTAATGACATCCATGCGCGCCACTCTTGCCTCTCCCGGCCGCTCCTCCCGCGGAAATCGGCTGAAGATGGACCCGAACATCCCGAGGCAGACGATGAGCAGTATGAAAGACCGTCAGGAAGGTTTCGAAAAGAAGTTTGCGATGGACGAGGAAACGAAGTTCAGGGCCATGGCGCGCCGCAACAAGCTGCTCGGCCTGTGGGCCGCCGAAAAGCTCGGCAAATCCGGTGCGGACGCCGACGCCTATGCGAAGGAAGTGGTGCACGCGGACTTCGAAGAGGCAGGCGACAACGATGTGTTCCGCAAGGTACGCGCCGATTTCGACGCGGCAGGCATCGCCCAGTCGGATTCCCAGATACGCGCCGCCATGGAAGACCTGCTGGCAACCGCGGTCGAGCAAATCAGAACGAGCTGAGCAAGCGTTCCTGGATAGGCCGGTGCCGCCCCTCATCTGGCTGCCGCCATCTTCTCCCCGTATAGTGACGGGGAGAAGGGACTTGGCCGCTACGCAGGCGCTGGTTCTGCAACGTAGGAGATTGGCGAAATCATCGGCGCAGGCTTTTTTCTCCCCGTCGTTATACGGGGAGAAATGCCCGGCAGGGCAATGAGGGGCGGCGCCAACACCGCTATTTTGACGCGCGCGCCGTATCTCAACGGAAGCAGGCTCCCCTCAACCCTGATGCGCGGCACCCAGTTCCTTCACGTGCTTCTCGTGCATCTTCAGCGTCGGCAGGGTCTTCTTGGCGAATTCCTTCATCGCCGGGTCGTCGCCCGATTTGGCGTAGGTGCTGAACAAGGCGACGGCATCCTTGTGGGCTTCGGCCTGCATGGTGATGTATTTGCCGTCGAAGTCCTTGCCGCTGGCGGCCTTGAGTTCATCGAGCTGGCCCTGCTCATTCGCCTGCAGCGCGGGGCCGGCCGGCTTGGTCGAGGCGGTGGTCTGGCCTTGGGCGAGTGCCGCCTTGAAGTCCTCGCCGGCCTTGGTGTGGTCCTTGATCATCTGTTTGGCGAAGGCCTTGACGTCGGCCGAGGCGGATTTCTGCTCGGCCAGCTTGCTCGACTCGATCTCGAACTCGTTGGCGCTGGGCACCGTCTTGACGAAGGTCTGGGTGTCGACCTTGCTGTCGGTCGCCAACGGCGTCGTTTGGGCGGTGGATTGGGTAAGCGCGGCGGGCGCGCCGGCGAGCAAGGCCGCGGCTGTCATGGTCAGAAGCGTTTTCATCTCCATATCCTCCGATCGGATCATGTTCCCTCGGATAGGCAAACGCGGCAGATGCGGCGAGGTTGCGCTTCCCTCTCTTGTCGTCGTGGGAGACGATGCATGCACCCTGGAGCAATTCCAGGAAAAGTGTGAAACGGTTTTCCCGGGAAAAGCGCACAGCGCTTTCCCTTGGGAATTGCGTTGAAACAAAGAGTTAGAGCGGTTCACCGTTTCCGTGAAACGATGAACCGCTCTAATGGCAGCAGGCCTCGCCATATTGCAGCTGCTCGTTCCAGTTCGGCCGGCCTTGCGGGGTGAAATCCATCAGGTTCCACAGGATCTCGCAGGTGCCGATGGCGCGCGGGTCCTGCCCGGGCTCGGCCGGCGCGAAGCCCAGTTCCGACGACCAGAAATGGCGGATGCCGTCGCCATCGCGATGGAATACCGACAGCAGCGGGATCTGCGCACCGTCAGGCGCCTCCGCATTATAGTCGCGCTTGAAGCCGTTGGCGGCAGACGACACCAGCCGCATGTTCTTCCAGCCGCGGTCGCGGCCGAACGCAACCAGGTTTTCGAGCGCGGTTTTCGCCACCACGGCGAAATTGAAGCCGGCGGCTTCCAGATGTCCGACGGCCCCGTCGAACTGATCGAGCAGCGCCGTGCAGGACGGGCATGGCTGGTCCTGCCGCGCCAGCTTCGCCGTGGCGCCGCTGGTCGCCACGTCGCGCTTCTCCAGCGGATGGCGCGGGAACATCATCTGGTAGAGGATCAGCGTGTCCTTGCCGGGCGCGAACAGCTCCGACAGTTTTATCTTCGCCGGCCTGCCATCGGCATCCAGCCCGTCGAACGCATAATCCTGTGGCACCAGCCCGCCCGGCGGCAGCGCGCGCCGCGCCTCGGCGACGTCCTCCATGGCGCGGCGTAGCGCGATTTCCTTCTTCAGCAGCTTTTCGCGGGCGGTGCGGTATCTGGCGGATTCGTTGGGAAAGGTGATCATGATCGGCTCCCTGGGTCACGGCCGGCGTCCCGGCGCGGTTGCTCTACGACCCAAGGACGGTTCGCGACGGCCGGCTCCGACATTTCGCACACAGCGCGGCGATGAAGCAGCACGCCTTTCCCGAAGAGGCGCCGAGAAAACTACTGCGCCGCCGGCACCGGGCAATCCGTGTCGGCATCCTTGCAATCGAGGTAGCGCTGAAAATCCTTCAGCCTGATATCGGTGAGGGTCTCCTGGCAACCGAAAACGACCATCGGATACATGCTCCCGGCTGCATCGCGCGGGCCGCCCTGGAAACTGCATTCGGCGTCGCGGAAGGCGACCCAGGCGCGCTGCGCATCGACGAGCAGCTTCTTCGACGCCGCGTCGCCCTTCAGCCGGCCCTCGATCTGCTTGTAGGCATTGTTGAGCTTCTTGTCGGCTGCCTCGAACGCCTTGCCCGCGCACTCGTTCATGGTCGTCTGGTCCTGCGCGTTGGCGCAGTCATCGGCCCTTGCCGCGCCGGCAAAAAGCGGAACGGCGAGGATCAAGGTGGCCAGGCCGGTTCTGGAAAGCAACAGCCGCATGATTTTTTCTCCGGTTTCGGTCGAGCCCTCGCCCACGAGGCTGTGGGGCCGAAGCTTAACGCCAGAACTATTGCCGGCAAGACCAGGCCTGCCGCCTTGGTGGACGTTTCCTTTACTTGCCGGAGCAGGCCTGGGATGTCAGTCCATAGTACAGGCGCCTCAGCCCTTGACCCCGCCGGCGGTAAGGCCGGAGACGATCTTGCGCTGAAAAATCAGCACCAGCACCACCAGCGGCACCGTGACGATCACCGATGCGGCCATGATGTTGCCCCACGGGATCTCGAACTGCGAATTGCCGGAGAGCAGAGCGATCGCCACCGGAACGGTCCGCTGCGCGTTGTTGGAGGTGAATGTCAGGGCAAAGAGGAACTCGTTCCAGGCGCCGATGAAGGCCAAGATTCCGGTGGTCGCCAGCGCCGGCCACATCAGCGGCAGGAAGATGCGCGTGATGATGATCCACGGCGTCGCGCCGTCGAGGATCGCCGCTTCCTCGACCTCGACCGGCAGGTCGCGCACGAACGCCGTCAACACCCAGACGGTGAACGGCAAGGTGAAGATCATATAGGAGAAGATCAGCGCGAACAGCGAGTTGTAGAGGCCGAAGGTCCGCACCAGTTCGAACAGCCCGGCCAGCACCGCCACCTGCGGGAACATCGACACCGACAGGATGGCGAAGAGCAGCGCCGAGCGGCCGCGGAAGCGCACGCGCGCCAGCGCGTAGGCCGCTGTGACGCCGAGGAACAGCGAGAGCGCGACGACCGCGCCCGAGACCACCAGCGAGTTCACGAGGTTGTGCGCGAAGGCGCCTTCCGTCAGCACGTTCCTGTAATTGCCGAGGCTGAACGTCTGCGGCCACAGGTCGGGCTGGAAGAGCTCGGTGCCCGATTTCAGGCTGGTGACGATGGCGTAGTAGAACGGGAACACCGCGACGACGACGATCGCCAGCACCAGCAGGTAGAAGGCCGCGCGCCTCAGGATCCACATGTCAGCGGCCCCCCAATTCAGCGTCCTCCGTCCAGGCTGACCCGGCCGATCCGGATATAGGCCATGGTGAGAAGGGCAAGAATTAGGAACAGCAGCGTCGAAGCGGCCGAGCCATAGGCGAACTTGTCGAACTCGAACAGGTTCTCGCGCGCGAACACCGACATCGACTTGGTATGCACATTGTTGGGTGTCAGCACATAGATCAGGTCGAAGATGCGCAGCGCGTCGAGCGCGCGGAAGATCACCGCCACCATCACTGCCGGGCGGATCAGCGGCAAGGTCACCCGCCAGAAGATCTGCCACGGGTTGGCGCCGTCCAGTTTCGCCACCTCGATGATCTCGCGCGGCAGCATCTGCAGCGCCGCCAGGATGAGCAGCGCCATGAACGGCGTCGTCTTCCAGATGTCGACGATCAGCACCGCCGCCATCGCCGTGTCGGCGTTGGCCGTCCAGGCGATTTTGTCGTCGATCAGGCCGAGATTGAGCAGAACCACATTGATGATGCCGAACTGGTCGTTGAGCATCCATTGCCACATCTTGGCCGAGACGATGGTCGGGATCGCCCATGGGATGAGGATCGCCGCCCTGACGATGCCGCGGCCCGGGAAATCGGCATTGAGCACCAGCGCGACGATCATGCCGAAGATCGTCTCGCAGGTCACGGAGATCACCGCGAAACGCACCGTGTTCCACACGGCGTTCCACCAGACCGGGTCGGCCAGCACGCCGTCGTAGAGCACGCGGCCGCTCGGCATGCGGAGCACCGAGAAGTAATTGGCCAAGCCTGCCCATTGGCGGGCGTCGAGGTCGGCCAGCGAAGCGTCGGTGAAGCTGAAATAGACGGTGCGGGCGAGCGGCCAGCCGGCGGCGGCGGCGAGCACCAAGAGCATCGGCGTCAGGAACAGCCAGGCCGAGCGCACGCGCTGGCGCATCAGCCGCGAGCGCGGGCGGCGCGTCGCGGCGGTTTCAGGCATCGGCTCCGCTTCTGTCATCCCTCCCGCTGGGCGGGATATGGAGGCGTGTTGTGGCGTCACCAGCCGCGACCTTTCAGCCTGGTCAGCATTGCCTCGAGGTCGGCCAGATTGTCGCCGGCGGCGCCATCGCCCGACAGCGTGTTGTGGACGGCGTTCCAGAACTGGCTCGACGCCTCGTTGTACCTGATCTTGGCCGCGGCCGAGGGACGCGGCACCGCACTGAGAAAAATCTGCTTCCAGCGCGGAACGATCGGCTGTTGCCTGGCGATGTCGGCATCGTCATAGAGCGCCTGGATGGTCGGCAGGCTGGAGTTCCTCAGCGCGCGGTATTTCTGCATCGCGGGCGAGGCGATGAACTTGACCAGCCCGATCGCCGCATCCGGGTGCCTGGAATATTTGGACACAGCGAGGTTCCACCCGCCCAGCACTGCTGCCGCCCGCGCGCCTTCGCCGGTGCCGGCCGGCAGCGGCGCGACGTCGAACTTGCCCTTGATCGGCGAGCCTTCTGAATTGCCGAGCGCATAAGCGTAGGGCCAGTTGCGCATGAAGACCGCATTGCCGGTCTGCCACACGCCGCGCGATTCCTCTTCCTGATAGGCCAACACGCCGGGCGGCGCGATGGTCCCGACCCAGCCCCTGGCCATGTCGAGCGCTGCCGCCGCTTTTGAATTGTTGATGGAGATGGTGCCGTCCGGCTCGATGATCTGGCCGCCGCCGTTCGACATCACCCATTCGAGCGCATTGCAGGTAAGCCCCTCATAGGCATTGCCCTGGAAGACGAAGCCCCAGATATCCTTGTTGCCGGCAGCCCGCTCCTTGTCCATGACCAGCCTGGCGGTCTCGGTCAGCTCCTTCCAGGTGGCAGGCACCTTGGCGCCGTATTTGTCGAGCAGGTCCTTGCGGTAGTAGAGCGCCGGCGCATCGGTGAAGATCGGCAGCGCCACCAGCTTGCCGTTGACAGTCTGCGACTGAATGATCGAGGGGAAATGGGCGCCGACGACATCCTTGGTTGCCGCGGTCAGGTCGACGAGCTGGCTGGCTAGCTGCGGCGCCCAGATCACGTCGGTCTGGTAGACGTCGATGTCGCTGTTGCCGGCGGCAAGCCACAGCCGGTACTGGCCGAACTGGTCGGTCCCGGATGCTGGCATGACGACGATGCTGACCGTGTTGCCGCTGTCCTTCTCATAGCGGTCGAGGATTTCACGCAGCACCTTGATGCCGATGCCGGTGTCGCCCGAGACGATCGACAGCTCGACGGCTCGCGCCGGGGCGGCCGCAATCATCGCGGCAGCAACCAACGCGGCAAATGCGTGAAAGAGCCTCATGGCGCGGAGGATCTCCTCTGGAACGGCGACGCAAGCCTTCCAAGCGCCGGAAGCTCGTCGGACCCCTCCACCGTTCATTGAATGCGGAGCGGCGCTCTGGGTTCCCGAACCAAGCCGGTGAGCAGCGATGGACCGGGCCTCGGCGGCCTCAGCCTTCCCAGGCGACGGGCTGCATCCCCAGCCGCTCGTAGAGCCTGACGGCGGCGGCGTTCTCAACCGTGTTGGTCTTGAGATCGACACGCTCGGCGCCTCGTTCGCGAAAGATGGCAAAGACATGCCACATTAGCGCTTCCGCAACGCCTCGACCGCGTGCTTCGGGGTGAACGGCGAGATCCCTGACGAAGGCGCTCGCCCGGCACAGCGCCGCCGCCGCCAGCCGCCCCTTGGCGTCGATGACGAGGAAATACAGCGTTGGGTCGAATTCGGGGTCGCCTGATATACGCGGCCACCATTCGTCGAACGGGCCGTCGGCGCCATCGTCGAAAACTTCGGTCAAAAGCGCGTGCAGGGGCAGTGCGTCGCCGGGCTCGAAGCAACGCATGACGAAGCCCTCCGGCCAATGCGGCGCGACAAGCGTCTCGTCGAGGATCTTGCGCAGCCGGATGTCATTCGGAGCCGGCGGGCGCGGTTCAGACATTGCGCTCAGGCGTCGGGCTGCAGACGGCGGCGCTGGCGGTCCGTGCCGAGGCCGGTCGCATCGAGCAAGCCTTTACGCTTGGCGTCGAAGTAGTAACCGGTCTGGTAAAGCCAGTCGGCGCGCTTGGCATTGCCGTCCGACACCAGCCAGGCGCCGCGCAGATATTTGACCGCGTATTTGAGATTGGTCTCGGCGTCGAACAGGCCCCTCGCCGGTCCGTCGTAGCCCATGCCGCGCGCGGTCGCGTGCTTGATCTGCATCAGCCCCCAATGGCCATTGTTGTAGGCCTTGGGATTGTAGGTGCTTTCGCGGTTGACGACATGGCGCACCAAATCCACCGGCACCTGGTAGAGCGCGGCGTATTTCTGGATCAGCCGGTCGATGTCGCCGCGCACGCCGGTCGCATGCTCCTCTTCGGCCGGTGCAGCCGGGAACTGCACAAGGGCAGCCGGATTGCGCGGCACGACATAGGCGGCCTGCTGCACACCGGGCATGGGTTTCATGTCGCCCTTTGCGGTTGCCGGCACGACAAGCCCGGCCTCCGTATAGGTCGCGGTCGCATATGTCTCGGCCGACTTGGCCGGCAGACCTGCCCTAGCTGGCGGCGGCGCCTGCCAGGCGTTGGCGGTCATCACGGCGGATGTAGCCGGTGCAGCCGGGGTCGATCCGGCAAAGGCGGCGGTCACTGCGGCCGGCTGCGCGGCCGGATCGAGTGCCGGCCCGGCAGGGCCGGGCGCCTGCTCGGCCGTCTGGACAGGTGCGACGCCTGACGATTCCGGCAGCACCGCAACCGTCTCCGGCAGCGGCAACGTGAAGCCGGCGTCTGCGCCGGCGACAGTCGCGGTTTCGGTCAGGGATGGCGCCGCCTTCATCTGCGAGGTCGAGGTACAGCCGCTGATGCCGGCCGTCGCCACGATCACGCCGATCGCGATAAGGGTTTGTTTTGCTGGCAAGCCGCGCTCGGGTCCGGTTTGTCGGGTCGTTAAGAATTCCCTTACACCAGCGATTCATGACCGGCAATCAGGGCCACCAGGTGGTTTTCGGGTGGCGAGGCTCGAGGCCTGATGCCATATTGTTCCGGATATGTACCGGCGCGAATCCCGGTTTTCGCCACTTTGCGGAAAGGAGCGCATCATGGAAACGAGGTCTTCGATCACAGCTGGCCACACAGTGTTAGAAACAGTGATCGGATTCATGGGCATCGCCTGGAGCGAAAAGGGGCTGATCCGGCTCTGCCTGCCCGAACGCAGCCGCGAGGCGGTGGAGCGGCGGCTGATGCGCCATGCCGGTGTTTCCGCCTCCACCGCGCAGCCGCCATGGGTGGTCGAGCTGATCGCCGCGATCAAGGCTTACGCCGCTGGCGAGGACGTCGACTTCACCGGCTTTCCGGTCGATCTCGACGGCGTGGACGATTTCCGCCTCGCCATCTACGGCGAGGCGCGAAAACTCGGCTTCGGCGAAACCACCACCTATGGCGAACTCGCCAAGCGAGCCGGCCATGCCGGCCTGCCGCGCGAAACCGGGGCCGCCCTTGGCGCCAACCCGGTGCCGCTGGTCATCCCTTGCCACCGCATCCTTGCCGCCGGCGGCAAGATCGGCGGTTTCTCGGCGCCGGGCGGCTCCGTCACCAAGGAAAAGATGCTGGCCATGGAAGGCGTGCGCGTCGGCCCGCCGCCGCCGGCGCAGGTTTCCTTCGGGTTCTGAACCAGCGTTGGGCCAGCGCGCCAGGGGCCTGGATCATGGGTTGTGAGGCGCGCGAGCATCGGCTATCGCGCATCCCCGGCCGCCCTCCTCGGAGGTACCTTCGTAAGGTTAGCGGATCGGATCGAGGGTCGGCGCTTTGTCAGCCCCACTTCATCTCGCCCTTGGCGACCTTGGATCCAACGTCGAGGGCGACCCCCATGCCGAGGCCGGGGAACCGCGCCTCCATGGCAGTTTTCAGCGCCGCGCTGTCGGCTGCCTTGTTCAGCTCTTCCTCGAAGGCGAGGAGATAGGTTTTGGTGAATTCCACGGCCGAAGGACCAGTCTCGGCATCGGGCGTCATATGGCCAGGCACCACGACGGCCGGGTGGCGGGCGGCAACGGCATCCAGCGTCTTGACCCAGGCGGCACGACTTTCCCTGGTCTGCGTGTCGGCGGTCCAGACATGAACACCCGCGAAGATCATCACGCCGCCGAACACGGCATTGAGCGACGGCACGAACAGGTACCGGCGATTGGCGAGTCCATCCTCTGCATTGACGATCTCGATCGTCTCGCCGTCGATCGTGAGCGTTGCATCGTCGTACGCCTCGGGCAGGACGATGTCGGTCAGCGCCTGAGGGCCGTTTTCCTTCAATTGCGGGCCCCAGACCGCGAGCTTCTTCTCCACACTGTCCTTGATGGCCTCCAGGGTGGCTGAAGCGGCGATCACCCTTGCCTCCGGGAAGGCTTCCCGCACCGGCTTCAAGCTGAAGTAGTAATCGGGATCGGACTGGCTGACATGGATAGTGGTCAGCTTCTTGCCGGTGGCCTTGATGGCGTCCGCGAGCGCCTTGCCGTCCGGATAGGTGAAGCCGCCATCGATCAACAGGGCCTCGCTCGGCCCGGACAGCAGCACCGGCGCGCGGAAGAAGCCGTTCGGACCCGCTGGGAAATGTTTCCAGTCAAGCTTGCTGCCGGCGGCCTGGCCGCGCCCGGCGGAAGCGAGGACGGCGATTGCGCCGATGGCCAATGAGGTCTTCATGATCTGTCTTCTCGTGAACATGGAATAGCTCCTCGAATGGAATGGAATTGGGTCGCGGTGGCAATCCGCGGGTCCACCGCTGATTGAGAGAACAGTGGGGAAGGTAGCCTCGCCGGATTGATTGATAAATTGCCTGTAATAATACAGACTGTATGCTGCAAGCTTACAATCAACCGAAGGCATTCCCGTGGAGCCAATCAACCTCAACCGCCTCGCCTATTTTTCCACCGTCATCGACGCGGGTTCGTTTACGCGGGCAGCCCAGTGGCTTGGCATCACGAAGGCCGTCGTCAGCCAGCAGGTCGCCCGTCTTGAAGCCGAATTGCAGACCACGCTCGTCGTGCGCACGACGCGGAGGCTCGAGCCGACCGAGGCAGGCCGCCTTCTGCACGCACGTTGCGTCATGATCCTGCGGGATGTCGAGGAGGCAGTCGCCGAGGTCGGCGAGGGCAACACCGAAGTGGCCGGTGTACTGCGCGTTTCCGCGTCCAATGATTATGGAGCGATCGTGGTGGCTCCGATCGCCGCCCGTTTTCGGCAGAAATTTCCGGCCTGCGGCGTCGAACTGTCCATTTCCGATGCCATAATTGATTTGATCGGCAGCAAGATGGACCTGTCCATTCGGGTCGGCTGGCTGGAGGACTCCAGCCTGCAGGCGCGCCGCATCGGCACCTTCCGGCAAATCCTGGTGGCTTCGCGGGATTTTGCCGCCAAGGTCACGATGGACCAACCGGAAGATATCTCTTCCTTGCCGCTCGTTGCCAATTCCGGCCTTCGCAAGCCGTTCACCTGGAGCTTCACCCGAGGTGATTTCGAGCGGCGCACCGTCACCATGCGCGAGACCTTCTGCATCAACTCGACACCGGCCGTACTGGAAGCGACGCTCGCCGGCGGCGGACTGGCGGTTCTGCCGGACTATCTGGCCGCCGACTATCTATCGCAGGGCCGTCTCGTCCATATGCTCCCTGCCTGGGCGCTGCCCTCCGGCGGCATTCACGTGGTCTACCCGCCCGGGCGCTTTCGCCCGCAGAAGGTGACGCGGTTCGTGTCCATGCTCATGGAACAGATCCGCGAATGAAAGCGCATGCCGCCGAGCGGCGCGGCTGTTCAGTTGAACGAACGGTGTGTGGCCGATGTCTGGCCTAGTTGTTGTGAAAGAACCGGCGGCGGAAACGCCGGTCATTGTCCGGGCGCTTGCAGATATAGACCGGACAGGACCTGGTATCGGCGCTCGGCACATAGGCGCGCGTCCTCACCTCGCCCATGGTGCAGAACTGCTGGCTCTGCACATAGCGGTCGTAGAGCGGCAGACCGGCTACCCGTGTCGACTGATAGCGCAGGATTACGGCGCCCTGGCGTGCGATCGTCGCCTGGACGCGATCGCAGCTCATGCGCGTCGGGTCGTAGCGCGAGATCGCCTGCGCCTCGGCGGCCACCAGCGTCAGGCAGGCCGCAAGCAGAATGGTTTTCATGTTTCCCTCCCTGATCCGCTATCCAAGGACAGCGCGATCTGCCATAGTGGTTTCACCAGATTGGGGCGGCCGTTTGGCGGCCTCCGATCACGGCTTTCTCACGCAGTCTTGTTTTTTGTGCGGAAGCAGCCTATATCTGGTTCATTGATATTTCGGCCGATCGATCCGGGCCTCGCGATAATCGCGTTTGCTGACGTCTATCTCCAAAATCTCGATACAAACCGGCTGGACTTCGGTCCAGTCAAACTAAAGCAAATGTGAAGGATTATCAAAATGGCAACAGGAACGGTCAAGTGGTTCAACGCCACCAAGGGCTTCGGCTTCATCCAGCCTGACAGCGGCGGCGCGGACGTTTTCGTCCACATCTCCGCAGTTGAGCGCGCTGGGCTGTCGACCTTGGTCGAAGGCCAGAAGATCAACTTCGAGATCGAGCAGGACCGCCGCACCGGCAAGTCGTCCGCTGGGTCTCTGAGCAAGGCAGCCTGATTTTGCGAATGGCGCGCGCCGGGCGACAGCCCGGGGCGCGCGGCAAGTCACGGATGTACTGACGGTCGCGTGAGAAGCGCGCCGGAGCGGAAAGACCCGACAAGCTGGATCAGCAGATAGCTGCCAGCCCGGACCGGACGCTCCCGATCAGGCTACCAAGCATGGGAAGGCGGGATTTTGTCCCGCCTTTTTGCTGTCTGGGGTTCAGATGCCGCCGGACCAATGGTACCGCTCATGGTACTTTTGGCCGAGTAGTGGTATTATTGAGTTATGAGCAAGCTTGAGCAAATCGAAAAATCCGTCGCCGAATTGAGTCCCGAGGAACTGAAGGCGTTCGCCGCCTGGTTCGAGGCACTTCAGGCGGACATGTGGGATCGGCAGATCGAGGCCGACGCGAAGTTGGGCCGATTGGACAAGCTCGCCGAACAGGCACTGGCCGACCATCGCGCTGGCCAGACCCGGCCGCTGTGAATCACGTCGCCTCTCGATCATTCTGGGAGGCTTATGAAAAACTACCATCGTCAATCAGAGCAAAGGCCGACAGGCGTTTTGCCAGACTGTACTCCGACCCTTTTCATCCATCATTGCATTTCAAGCAGGTCGGACGCTATTGGTCGGCGCAGTTGACGAAAGCTATCGGCTGTTGCGGTCCGCGACAATGATGATGTCATCTGGTTCTGGATCGGCACCCATTCCGACTACGACCATCTCTTGAAGTAGCAAATCTCACCCAGGCAGCCTATTCATGCCACCGGCCGAAGGCCGCAAGCCACCCCGGGGGCATCGCGCCTGTTGGCGCGCCCCGTCCGGAGCAGCCTGCGAAGCGGCGGCGGCGTGAGGACAAAATTAAGGCAACCACTCTATCGGCACATGCCCCGGATCCGCCTCCACTCTCTCTAGCCAGGCCACGACGGCGGGATAAGCGTCGAGTTGGAAGCCGCCCTGCTCCGCGGTGTGCGTATACGCATAGAGCGCGATGTCGGCGACGCTGAGCGCGCCGCCGGCGAAGAAGGCGTTGTCTTCCAGATATTTGTTCATCACGCCGAGCGCCCTGTTGCCGCGCTCCAGCGTCACCGCCAACCGCTCCGGCGTCGCATCCCCGGCTCTTTCGGGAAAGGTCAGCAGCGCCTTGCGCACGGCGATGTAGGGTTCGTGGCTGTATTGCTCGAAGAACAGCCATTGATAGGCTAGCCCCCGCTCATATCTGTCCGCCGGCAGGAACCGCGTTCCTTCGGCGAGATAGAGCAGGATGGCATTGGATTCGGCCAGCCGCCGGCCGTCGTCGAGCTCGAGCAAAGGCACCATGGCGTTCGGGTTCTTGGCGATAAAATCGGCTTTTCGCGTGTCGCCAGTGTGCGAGCTGACCTCGACATTGGTGAAGGCAAGGCCAAGCTTGGCCATCAGCAGGCGCGGCTTATAGCAATTGCCGCTGTCGATCATGCCGTACAGTATGGTCATTGATGTTCCCCGGAGCATTGGCCGAGGCGATTATCGCAGCGGTGGCGTCCTCAACCAATGATTTGTTTTGGCGCGACCATCAGCGCCGCTGATATATAACAAGCGCGCGGCGATCGCGAAGCATCGGTGACGGCGCGGTAGAAATTACCCGAACAGCGGAATGACCTTGCTGTCCCTGCCGAGCAGAGCGTCGACCGACAACGGCTTTTCCTCGAAAATCGTGCCGGCCAGCGCCGGGCG
Source organism: Mesorhizobium sp. M0587 (assembly GCF_040320945.1). NCBI lineage: Bacteria > Pseudomonadati > Pseudomonadota > Alphaproteobacteria > Hyphomicrobiales > Phyllobacteriaceae > Mesorhizobium > Mesorhizobium sp. M0587. Next base: position 42,795 of record NZ_JAMYQP010000032.1, on the reverse strand, counting down.
GGCGAGAAGAAAACCCTGCAGCAGGTCGACGCCGCCTTCGAGCGCGACGCGCAGATGGGTGGGTTGCTCGATGCCTTCGACCAACACCTTGGCGCCACGGTCGTGCAGGCTGGAAACCAGCGGGCGAAAGAACCGTTCGGCGGCGGCGTGACGGCAGAACTCAGCGAACCAGCCGCCGTCGATCTTGACGATGTCGGGCTTGAGCAGGCTCACCCGCTCCTCGGTCGAGTGGCCGGTGCCGAAGTCGTCGATGGCGATGCGGATGCCGTCGCGCCGCATTTCACGCGCCAGCCGGGCAAGCAGCGCGTCGTCGGCCGCCTGTTCTGTGATTTCGCAGACCAGCATGGCGGGAGCGAGGCCAAGCTCGCCGAGATGTCTGCTCATCATCCGGATTTCGGCCAGCGCCCGCCCGGCATGGTCGTTGATCATCGGGTTATAGTTGAAGAACAGGTCGAGCCCGTCGTCGACCCCGATGTTGCCAAAATTTCTCAAATGCAGAACCCGGCACATGGTCTCGACAAACAGCCGGTCCGCCGCGGCGATGCCTTCGAAGAATGTTCTCGGCGCCGTTGGTCGGCCGGCGCGGTGCGGCTCGATCAGGGCTTCCACCGCGACCGCGTGCAAGGCCCGGCCGCGTGGGGCGAAAATCGGTTGGTAAGCGCTACGCAGGCGGAAGTCGCCATGGACGCCATATACGATGCCGATCTCGTCGGTGAAAATCGCATCGCCGACATTGCGCCGCCGCTCGGCCCTCATGGCGTTACCTTGCGGCCGAAGGCTTTCACCGGCCGCGCGCCATGCGGCGCGGTGGAGAGATGGGCAGGCGCGTTGCCGGCGGCAGCTGGGGCGGACTCCGACTTGCTGTTGCCGAAAACCCGGAAGCTGGTCGGCGCCAGTTCCGGCCGTGCCAGCACGAATCCTTGCACCATCGAAGCCCCCGATTTCTCGGCGAGCTCCAGCTGCCAGCTTTCCTCGATGCCTTCGAACACCGTGCGGATGCCTTGCTCCTCGAAGCTTTTCACCATCGTGGTCAGCAGCGCGAACCCGGCGCCGGACTCCATCAGCTGCGTAATCCAGTAGGCGTCGAACTTGACGATGTCGGGCTTCAATTCCTTGACACGACTGATGTCGGAATCATCGGCGCCATAGTCATCGACGGCGATGCGAAAGCCATTGCCCCTGAGCGCGGCGACGAAACCGTACAGGGTCTCCTGCGATGCCGATTTCTGCTCGGTCACCTCGCACACGACGCGACCGGGATCGATGCCGGCCTCATGCAGCACCAGCCGCATTTCGCGCAAGGCATTGTCGGCAACGGCCCGCTCGGTGAACACCGATGGGTCGAAATTGACGAAGACCGACGCCTCCTCAGGCAAGCAGGCGCCGGCATTGAGCAGATGCAGCGTCCTGGTCAGCGCCTCGACATGCAGGCGATCGGCGGCCGGGCACGTGCTGAAGAAGCTCATCGGCGATTGCGGCTCGCCGTCCCGAAACGGCCGAATCAGCCCTTCGAAGGCGACAACCGACAGCTTGCCTTCCTTGAAGGCGAAGATCGGCTGGAAGGCGCTTTGCAGCGTGTAGATGCCCCAGACACCTGTGGAGGTGCCGTCATCATGACGGATGATATGGGCAAGCCCGATGCTGCGCGACACGGTTCCTCGCTTCCGCGAATTGGCGGAAATGGACTGCGATCCTGCCATGCAAGCCTCTACCGCCCGTTAATAAACTTATCGTTGCCGATCACGGCTCATTGACCGCATCGCCGATCTGGCCCAGCCGACAAAGCTTGCACTGGCGGGAATGTTGCGACATGAGAAGCGCCGCGGCCGCTGCTGGCCGCGCCGATCCTTTCAGGAGAGACAAAAGGTCATGGCCTTTCTTGCCGACACACTTTCCCGCGTGAAGCCCTCCGCCACCATCGCGGTGACGCAGAAAGCGCGCGAGTTGAAAAATGCCGGCCGTGACGTGATTGGCCTGGGCGCCGGCGAACCGGATTTCGACACGCCCGACAACATCAAGAACGCGGCGATCGAGGCGATCCGCCGCGGCGAAACCAAGTACCCGCCGGTTTCGGGCATCGCGCCGCTGCGCGAGGCGATCGCGAAAAAGTTCAAGCGCGAGAACAATCTCGACTACAGGCCCGAGCAGACCATTGTCGGCACCGGCGGCAAGCAGATCCTGTTCAACGCCTTCATGGCGACGCTGAACCCCGGCGACGAGGTCATCATTCCCCGCCCCTACTGGGTCAGCTACCCCGAAATGGTAGCGATCTGCGGCGGCAACTCGGTGTTCGCCGACACCTCGATCGACAATGGTTTCAAACTGACCCCCGAAGTGCTCGAAAGAGCCATCACGCCGAAGACCAAATGGCTGCTGATGAATTCGCCGTCGAACCCGTCCGGCGCCGCCTACACGCAAGCCGAATTGCGCGCGCTGGCCGACGTGCTGTTGAAGCATCCGCATGTCTGGACGCTGACCGACGACATGTACGAGCACCTGACCTATGGCGACTTCGTCTTCAAGACCATCGCCGAGGTCGAGCCGAAACTCTATGAGCGCACGCTGACCATGAACGGCGTCTCGAAGGCCTATGCCATGACCGGCTGGCGCATCGGCTATGCAGCCGGTCCCGTCCAGCTGATCAAGGCGATGGACATGATCCAGGGCCAGCAGACATCGGGGGCCTGCACCATCGCGCAATGGGCCTCGGTGGAAGCGCTCAACGGCCCGCAGGACTTCATCGCCAGGAACAAGGCGATCTTTCAAGGCAGGCGCGACCTCGTCGTGTCGATGCTCAACCAGGCGCGCGGCATCACATGCCCGTCGCCGGAAGGCGCATTCTACGTCTACCCGTCCTGCGCCCAGCTGATCGGCAAGAAGACGAAAACCGGCAAGGTCATCGACAACGACGAGGTCTTCTGTTCGGAACTGCTCGAGGCCGAGGGCGTCGCGGTCGTCTTCGGTTCGGCCTTCGGCCTCGGCCCCAACTTCCGCATCTCCTACGCCACCTCGGAGGCCCTGCTGGAGGAGGCCTGCACGCGCATCCAGCGCTTCACGGCATCGCTGACCTGATCAGAACTCATCGTCAAAACCCGGCCAAGCGCCGGGTTTTTGACGGGCTCGACCCAGCGCTCAGCCGCCATATTGCGCCGGCGTGACCGCTTCCAGCCAGTCGACATGCACGCCGTCCAGTGCCTCCTGCATGGCGATATGGGTCACCGTCGTTTTCGACGCCGCGCCATGCCAATGCTTCTCCCCGGGCTCGAACGAGATGACATCGCCGGCCCTGATCTCCTGCACCGGACCGCCCCAAGTCTGGGCAAGGCCTGCGCCTGAGGTGACATAGAGCGTCTGGCCCAACGGATGCGTGTGCCAATGCGTGCGCGCGCCCGGCTCGAAACTGACCAGCGTCGCCCGCAGCCGCGCCGGTGCCTCCTTCTCGATGATCGGCGTCTGCTGAACCCGGCCGGTGAAGTATTTTTCCGGCGCTATGATGGTCGGCACGCTGCCGCAGGCAATGATCTTCATGCTGGTGATCCCGAAGCCGTAAGCAGATGGGGGATAAAATCGCTCGCCCTCAGTTTCGACCGATGTCGGCCAACGCGCAACAGGTTCCGGCCGGTGGCTCCGCATCCGATCGACGCATGACGCCACGGCGACCGATTTCTATTTTCCTTGCCCTGCCGGCAAACAAGTGGGACGATGGTTTCGGGCAGGTGGCGACATGAAAAAGAACCCCGCCCGCGACGGTCGAACAGGCCGGCCGCCGCTCAGGACCGATTGACCACGCCTGAACCATGAATGCCAGTCGGTCCTACGGGAAACGCCTGAGTGGAGGTCAGTCATGGGTACTCGCGCCGGAGGACGACGCACGGGACCGAAATGCATTGCCATAGTCGGTCCCTTCGCAAGCGGTAAGACGACACTTCTCGAAGCCATATTGGCCCGCACGGGCGCAATTCCCCGACAAAATCCCGTTTCATCAGGCAATACCGTTTCAGATCATTCGCCAGAGGCGCGCGCCCATGCCATGAGCGTCGAGGCGACAATCGCCACCACCGAATTCATGGGCGAGCCGTTCTCCTTCCTCGATTGTCCAGGCTCTATCGAATTTTCCTTCGAAGCCGAACCGGTTCTGGCCGCCTGCGACCTCGCCGTTGTCGTGGCCGAGGCCGACGAAAAGAAGATTCCCGCCCTGCAGCTCATCATGCGCAAGCTCGACGATCTCGGCGTGCCGCGCCTGCTGTTCCTCAACAAGGTCGACAAGGCGACAGCGGGCGTGCGCGACACACTGAAGATGCTGCAGCCGGCAAGCTCGGTGCCATTGCTCCTGCGCCAGATTCCGCTGCGCAAGGACGGCGTCGTCATCGGCTCGATCGACCTGGCGCTGGAGCGCGCCTACATCTACCGCGAGTATGCCGAAAGCGAGGTGGCCCAGATACCGGGCGACGATAAGGCGCGGGAGCTGGAGGCACGCTTCTCCATGCTGGAGACGCTGGCCGACCATGACGACCAGTTGATGGAACAATTGCTGGAAGAGATCGAGCCGCCGAAGGACGCCATCTTCGACGATCTTGCCGCCGATCTGCGCGAGGGCGCGGTGACGCCGGTGCTGATCGGCAGCGCCGAAAAGGGCAACGGCGTGCTGCGCCTCTTGAAAGCGATCCGCCACGACGCGCCCGATATCGAGGCGACCCGCAAGCGGCTCGGCGCGGCCGACGGCAACGCCACCGTGGTCCAGGTGATGAAGACCATCCACACGCCTCATGGCGGCAAGCTGTCGGTGTCGCGTATCCTGTCCGGTCAGGTCGCCGACGGCTCCGAACTCTGGCTGCCCGGCGGCGGTTCCGCCAAGGTCTCCGGCATCTACAGGATGCTCGGCAAGGACCAGGTCAAGCTTACCGCCGCGAAAGCCGGCGACACCGTGGCGCTCGGCAAGCTGGACGACGTCAAGACCGGCCAGACGCTGACTTCGGCCAAGGGCGGCACCAAGCAGTTGTTCGATGGCGCACCGCCGCAACCGGTCTTCGCCTTCGCGCTGCGCCCCAAGGAGCGCAAGGACGAGGTGAAGATGTCGGCGGCCATCCAGCGCCTGGCCGAGGAAGACCCCTCGCTCAGCCTGCACCATAACCAGGATTCGGCCGAGACCGTGCTGTCGGGCCATGGCGAGATGCACCTGCGCGTCGTGCGCGAGCGGCTGGAGGGCAAGAACCAGATCCCGGTCGAGGGCCATGCGCCGGCGGTGCCTTATCGCGAGACGATCCGCAAATCCGTGCAGCAGCGCGGCCGCCACAAGAAACAGTCCGGCGGCCACGGCCAGTTCGGCGACGTGGTGATCGAGATCAAGCCGTTGCCCCGCGGCTCCGGCTTTCAGTTCACCGACACCATCACCGGTGGCGTCGTACCGAAGACCTATATCCAGTCGGTCGAGACCGGCGTGCGCGATTACCTGAAGTCCGGCCCGCTCGGCTTTCCTGTCGTCGATGTCGCCGTCAACCTGTCGGACGGCTCCTACCATGCGGTCGATTCCTCCGACATGGCTTTCCAGATGGCGGCGAAGCTGGCGATGAAGGAAGGCATGGCGGCGTGCTCGCCGGTGCTTCTGGAGCCGGTGATGAAGGTCGAGATCGTCACGCCCTCCGACGCGACGTCGAAGATCATCGCGTTGATCCCGCAGCGGCGCGGCCAGATTCTCGGCTATGACGCGCGGCCCGACTGGCCGGGATGGGATGTCGTGGAGGCGACCATGCCGCAGGCCGAGATCGGCGACCTGATCGTCGAGTTGCGTTCGGCAACCGCGGGCGTGGCCAGCTATCGCGCCGTCTTCGACCACATGGCGGAACTCACCGGCCGTCTCGCCGACGAGGCGCTGAATGCCAGCGGCAAGGCAGCCTGATCGCCATCGGTGCAATGCCGCCTCGAATCTTGGTTCGAGGGCGGGCGAAAATGAAAACGACGCCCGGAGAGCCGGGCGTCGTTTTTGTTTGCGGACCGTTTTCTTGGGAGGAGAAACGGCAGGTCCGCCGCATGCACAGTCGCCGAGCTTCGGCGAAAAAAGGTTCGGACGCGGTAGCCGCCTGAGCCCGGGTCGTCCGAGTGATGCCCCCATCTCCCGTCCGAACCACACCGCGTCCTACTGTCTGCTTACCAGTGGAAGAGCCATTTGTCATGTTACCAAATGTTACATGACACTGTTACGCGGCTATTCATGTGAATTTTTCGGCTGGCCCGGCTGGATCCGGGCAACAAAAAAGCCGGATCAATGAAGATCCGGCTGAGTTTGATTGGAAGTGCCTGTTAAGGCTAACCTCCAGAGGGGAACACTCTAGGGCGCTAATGGGAGGAGAACGCGCCCAGGAGATGGTCTATATATGTGCTCACCATGCCCAAGAAACAAGCATCTATTTTGCAACACACGCATGCAAAAAGACGCAGGCTGTGGTCTAACCCGCTTCGAGAGCCTATAGGACCAGCAAAATCGTGGAAAATGGGCGGCACGATGGGACATTTGTGGCTGCTAAAATGCAAATCGCAGCCGAGTTTGCTCCAAAACATTCAAAACACCAAATGACGTGGAATCGGGCAACAGCCGTTCAATTGTGAGGCATCCACGCAAGAGATAGCCAATGCGTCCTTTTTCAGCGATTGCCGGCAGTGCCATTTTCCTGATTGCGGCACCCGGCGTGGTCGCCGGACTTGTACCTTGGCTGCTCAGCGACCGCTGGAGCTTGCCTTGGTCGCAGGTGCCGGGCTTTGTCCTCGCTGGCGGCCTCCTTGTCGCCGCCGCGAGCGCCGTACTGCTGCATGCCTTCGCCCGATTCGCGCTGGAAGGGCTGGGGACGCCCGCCCCGGTCGCGCCGACCGAGCGGCTGGTGATCGGCGGCATCTACCGCCATGTCCGCAACCCGATGTATGTCGCCGTGTCGTCGATCATCCTCGGCCAGGCGCTGCTGTTTTCGAGCTGGACGCTGGTCGCCTATGCCATCATCGGTGCGATCGCCATGGGGTCTTTCGTCAGGCTCTACGAGGAGCCGACGCTCGCCAGCCGCTATGGCGCCGAATACGAGACCTATCGACGCAACGTGCCCGGCTGGCTGCCGCGGCTGACGCCCTGGCGGGGATAGAGACACACGTCAGGAACAGGCAAGGCCGCGCCAGCCTGGTCAAAACGACCAGCTACGCGCCTTCGCGATGATGAAATCACGGAACACATGCAGCTTCGCCTGGTTCTTCATCGCGTCCGGATAGGCGAAGTAGGTGTCGAAAGACGGCACTTCCGTCTCCGGCAGCAACTGCACCAGGCCGGAATCCTTGGAGATCACATAATCGGGCAGCATGGCGATGCCGGCGCCACCCTCCACCGCCCGCTTGATCGACAGGATGTCGTTGATCTGCAAGGTCGGCACGCGCTGGCCGCCCTCGAAATCGCCGACCGTCTCCAGCCAGTTCAACTCCGACAGATGCGACGGCACCGGCACGCCGAAGGTGACGATGCGATGGGCCTTCAGCTCTGCCACCGAAGCCGGCTTGCCATGCTTGGCGACATAGGAAGGGGCGGCGTAAAGATGGAAATGCACGGTGAACAGGCGGCGCTGGATCAGGTCCGGCTGCTGCGGTTGGCGCAGCCGGATGGCGCAATCAGCCTGGCGCATGGTGAGGTCGAGTTCCTCATTGGCGAGGATCAATTGCAGGCTGATTTCGGGGTAAAGCTCGATGAATTCCTGCACCCGCTCGGTCAGCCAGCCGGCGCCAAGCCCCACCGTCGTGGTCACCCGGAGCACGCCGGACGGCCGGTCCTTGGTCTCGGTCAGGCGCGACTTGATGGTCTCGAGCTTCATCAGCACGTCGTGCGCCGTGCGGAACAGCATTTCGCCCTGCTCGGTCAGCACCAGGCCGCGGGCATGACGGTTGAACAGCGGCACGCCGACGTCATGCTCGAGAGCGCTGACCTGCCGCGAGATCGCCGATTGCGACAGATGCAAGGTCTCGGCCGCATGCGTAAACGATCCCGCTTCCGCCGCAGCGTGAAACACGCGTAGCTTGTCCCAGTCCAACGCCATGATACCCCTCGTTCCGCTTTGGCGTCTGAATGAAAAATCAGGCTTTTACACGGCGTTTCTAAGCCGTTTCACAAGCGGCCCCTATTCCGCTGCCTCACGATGCACCTCGATGCCGGCCAGATACTTCTCCGCTTCGAGCGCGGCCATACAGCCGAGCCCCGCCGCCGTCACCGCCTGCCGGTAGATGTCGTCGGTCACGTCGCCGGCCGCGAACACGCCGGGCACGTCGGTGCGCGTCGAATCCGGTGCGGTCCACAGATAGCCGTTCGGCTTCTGCTTCAGCTTGCCGGCAAACAGCTCGACCGCCGGCGCATGGCCGATCGCCACGAATACGCCGTCGACCTTCAGCAGCGTTTCCTGTCCGGTCACGGCGTTGCGCAACTTCAACCCCTCGACCGAGGGCGGCAAAGGCGTCTTGCCGGGACGGCCGGTGATCTCGTCGATCACCGTGTCCCAGATGACGTGGACATTGTCCTTCCTCAACAGCCGCTCGCGCAAGATGCGCTCCGCACGGAAGTCGCTGCGCCGGTGAATGACAGTCACGCTCTTGGCGAGGTTCGACAGATAAAGCGCCTCTTCCACCGCCGAATTGCCGCCGCCGACCACCGCCACATCCTTGCCGCGATAGAAGAAGCCGTCGCAGGTCGCGCAGGCGGACACGCCGAAGCCCATGAAGGTCTGCTCGCTTGGAATGCCCAGCCATTTGGCCTGCGCGCCGGTGGCGATGATCAGCGCGTCGGCCGTGTAGGTGGTGCCGGAATCGCCCTTGGCGCGGAACGGCCGCACGTTGAGGTCGACCTCGGTAATGATGTCGTTGACGATGTCGGTGCCGACATGCTCGGCCTGCTTCAGCATCTGTTCCATCAGCCAGGGGCCCTGGATGGGATCGGCGAAGCCGGGATAGTTCTCGACATCGGTGGTGATCATCAGCTGGCCGCCCTGCTGCAGGCCGGCGACGAGCATCGGCTTCAGCATGGCGCGGGCGGCATAGATCGCCGCGGTGTAGCCGGCCGGGCCGGAACCGATGATGAGAACAGGCGCGTGCTTGGTGTTCATGAAAAGCCTCTGCGAGGGCTGCCGGGCGATTGCGGCATGGAAAAACTCGTCGATGTCGCGCGTAATGTAAGTGTTGCCCACGACGCCAGCAAGGCAAGTTGACATTCGTCCCCGGAAAGCTTTGCCGCGGCGGATGCAGCGAAATATTCCTGGCGAGGGATGGAATGGACAGCGAAGTCGTTTAATCACAAAATCGCGCAAGATTCTTTCGTCACCCTGATCATCGCGAGCCCGCAATGCCGCTCAAGGCCGACCTCGACGCCATCGACTGGAAGATCCTGCGCGAATTGCAGAGCGACGGCCGCATGACCAATGTCGAATTGTCGAACCGCGTCGGCATTTCGGCGCCGCCCTGCCTGCGCCGCGTCAAACGGCTGGAGGAAAGCGGTATCATCCGCGGCTATCGCGCCCTGCTCAACGCGCCGGCGCTCGGCCTCGACGTCGTCGCCTTCTGCCTGGTCGGACTGCATCACCAGGCAGATGCCGAGCTTCGCACCTTCGCCGAGCGCACACGCGGCTGGCCGATCGTTCGCGACGCCTGGATGGTGTCGGGTGAATCCGACTTCCTGCTGCATTGCGTGGCAAGCGACCTCGGCACCTTCCAGACCTTCGTCATCGAAGACCTGACCTCGACGCCGAATGTCGACACGGTGCGCACCGCGCTCACCATCCGCCGGGTCAAGGATGAAGGCCAGGTCTCGTTCGAGCGGACTTGAGGTCGGTCGGGCTTCAACACGCCTGCCCATGCGAATTTCGGACTTTCGCCACACCGCCGCCGCGTTGGTATCCGACAGACGCTGAGATACAAGGCTGGACCGCTCTGTCCGGACTTTAACCGCTCAATCGGGCAGTCTGGTTGGTTTCTGAAGCAATTCCAGAAAAAATGTGCAACGGTTTTCCGTCCGGGATTGGGGAAAGGGATGACGCAGCCAGCGTAAATCCCGAGGACGACATGGCATGGGAAGGGGAACCATGACTCGATTTTCTAGCCCGGTTTCGGCGCTGGTCATCTGCATGAACGAGGCCGACATGATCGGCCAGTGCCTGGAGAGCATCGACTTCTGCGCAGAGATCATCATCGTCGATTCCGGCTCCACCGACGGCACCCTCGCCTGTGTGGAAAGCTACATCGCCAAGGGCTATCCAATAAGGCTGCTGCATAATGCGTGGCCGGGTTTCCCGCGCCAGCGGCAATTCGCGCTCGACCACGCCAGCCAGCCCTGGTGCCTTGCGATCGAAGCCGACGAGGCCGTGGACGACACGCTCCGGCAGTCGATCATCGCCGTCACGCAACCCGGCAACGACGCCGTCGACGGATGGTACATCAGACGCAGAGACAAGTTGAAAGGTTACGGCTATGCGCACCGCTGGGTGCTGCACAACCGGCTGCTGCGCCTTTTCCGTCGTGACAAGGCCACCATGGATCTCAGTTTGCGGGTGCATGAATCGTTCGAAGTCCCCGGCGAAACTCGCACGATCGACAGTGGGGTTCTCCTGCATCGTCGCGAAGTGACCGTGGCGGAGGATCTGGCGAGAGCCAACACCTACTCCAGCCTCAAGGTCGCCACGCTGGTCGAGAAGGGCAAGAAGCCTGGCCTGGTGCGGCTGGTGCTCTCGCCGCTCGGCAACTTCCTGAAATTCTATCTGGCCAAGCGCTACTTCCTGTGCGGCCGGCATGGTTTCGTCTATTCGATGTCGGTGATGATCTATTCGTTCGCCACCGAGGCCAAACTCTACGAAGCCTCCCAAGACAACGATCCGGCGTGACTTGTCAGGCCTGGGAACTACGATCCGGGCCAAGCTTTTCGATGGCGGCGAGCAGGCCGCCGAGGTCGCTGCTGTCGCGCAAGGGCTTGATGGCGAAGCCGGGTTGGCCCGCCGCGTCCCCATCGACCAGCCAGCCCTGCGACAGCCCGGCGCGTTGGCCCGCCCGCATGTCGGCCAGCTTGTCGCCGACGATAAGGGACCGCTGGAGATCGAGGCCGAGGCGCTTGCCCGCCTCGATCAGCATGCCCGGATTGGGCTTGCGCATCGGATGGTCGGATGCGCCGAGCGGCCCGACGCCGGCTTCGTGATACGCGCAGGCAAGCACCATGTCCACGAACACCCCCTGATCGCGCAACAGGTCGAGCACGCGGCCGTTCACCGCGGCAAAGACGCTCCAGTCGAAATAGCCGCGCGCGATGCCGGACTGGTTGGTCACCACGACCACAGGGATCCCGGCCCGGTTGGCGGCCGCGATTGCAGGCACCATCTGCGGCCGGAGTTCAATCTCGGCGGGGTCGCTGGGGTAATCGGTATCGACATTGATGGTGCCGTCGCGGTCGAGGAACAGCGCCGGCTTGCGTCCCGGGAAAACCCGGTCGCCGACCCGCTCGACCCACAGGCCCGGCTCGGTCAGCGGGTGCTGCATCCCTGCCTTGTCAGCCATTTGAGAGGCGCGCTTCGACCACTTCGCAGAGATGATGGTAGAGACATAGGTGCCCTTGCTGGATGATCGGCGTCGAGGTCGAGGGCACATTGAGCAGGATATCGCAGAGCGGCTTCAGCTTGCCGCCGGTGTCGCCGGTCAGACCGATCACCGACATGCTCATCATTCGCGCCTGCTCGGCGGCGGCCAGGATGCTCGGCGAATTGCCGCTGGTCGAGATCGCCAGAAGCACGCCGCCAGCCGAGCCGTGCGCCTCGACCTGGCGCGCAAACACCGTGTCGAAGCCGTAGTCGTTGCCCCAGGCGGTCAGCACTGCGGCATTGGCCGGCAGCGCAATGACATTGTAGGCCTTGCGCTCCTTGAGGAAGCGGCCGACCAGCTCGCCGGCGATGTGGATGGCGTCGCTGGCCGAACCGCCATTGCCAGCGATCAGCAAAGCTTTGCCTTGCGAAAGCGCCGTCACGACGGCGCTCGCCGCCCGCTCCATCTCGCCGGTCAGGTTGCGCTCGGCCATGGCCGTGATCGCGGCCGCCGAGCTGACCAGGTAATCGTTCAGTTCAGACATGAAACCCTCAGTTGGTGGTGCCGCCGGCGCGCAATTTGCCGATGGTGCTGGTGGTGCTTTTGCCGGCGACGAGATCGACCAGCACGACGCGCCCGCCGGCCTTCTGCACCACGTCCGCGCCGATCACGGTGTCGACCGTATAATCCGCGCCCTTGACCAGTATGTCGGGCAGCAGCGCTTCGATCAGTGCCAGCGGCGTATCCTCCTCGAACACCACGACCGCGTCGACCGAGGCAAGCGCCGCGAGCACGCAGGCGCGGTCATGCTGATCGTTGACCGGTCGCCCTGGCCCCTTCAGCCGCCGCACAGAGGCGTCGCTGTTGAGGCCGAGCACCAGCCGGTCGCACTGGCTGCGCGCCGCGTGCAGCAGGCTGACATGGCCGGCATGCAGTATATCGAAGCAGCCATTGGTGAATCCGACGCTCAGCCCCTCCTCCTTCCACGCCGCCACCATGCGCGCGGCCGATGCGGCATCGAGGATAGCGTCCTTGTGGGTGGTCGGTCCATGCGAGCGGAACAGCGCGCCGGAGAGTTCCTCGACCGTCAGCCGCGCAGTGCCGCGTTTTCCGACGACCACGCCGCCGGCCGCATTGGCGATCGAGGCCGCCGCGACGGGATCGGCACCCGCCGCCAGTGCCAGCGCGAAGCTCGCGATCACCGTATCGCCGGCGCCCGAGACGTCGAACACTTCGCGCGCCTGGGTGGCGATGTGGCGCGCTTCGGCCGGATCGACCACGCTCATGCCCTTTTCGCTGCGGGTGGCAACGACGAACTCGAAACCATGCGCCGAGATCAACTCCCGCGCGGCCGCCACGATCTCGTCATCGGCGAACACCGCATGGCCGACAGCTTCGCCTAGCTCCTTGCGGTTGGGCGTGATGGCGGTCGCCCCTGAATAGCGGGCATAATCGCGGCCCTTGGGGTCGACCAGCACCGGCTTTCCCGCCTCGCGGCAAATGGCGATCAACTCGGCGGCGACGCCGTCGAGCAGGACGCCCTTGCCGTAATCGGACAGGATGACGATGTCGGCGCGCGTCAGAGCCGCGCGGAAATGGCTCACCAGGCCCGCTCGCTCCGCCGCGCCGAGCGGCTTGATTTCTTCTTCGTCGAAGCGCAGCACCTGCTGGTTCAGCGCGCTGAAGCGGCTCTTCGACGACGTCATGCGGTCGCGCTCCCGCGTCAGGCCTGCCGTGTCGGCGCCGAGATCACCGAGCATCCGCATCAGGCTGTCGCCGGCCGTGTCGGTGCCGATCACCGAGACCGGAATGGCACGCGCCCCAAGCGAGATGATGTTGGCCACGACGTTGCCGGCACCGCCCATGGCCGAGCTTTCGCCGCGCCCATGCAGCACAGGGATCGGCGCCTCCGGCGAGATCCGCTCGATCACGCCGTTGACGAAACGATCGAGGATGATGTCGCCGACCACCAGCACGGTGGCCTGCCCGAACCGCGCAATGGCGCGGTGCAGGGGTTCGGGAGAAGGTGGATTGTGCTTGATCATGTCACTGGCAACGCGCGGGAAAGGTCGATCTCAATCTTGCTGGTCATCATCAATTGACGGGCCGGATCGTTCATGGCGAAGCCGATATACCGCAAATCCATACAGCGCAACGGCAGGACATGACTACGACGACTGAGCTGTCAGCTCTTCTGCAGGGCAACGTGGACGCCCAGCCCGACCAGCACCGCGCCGCCGGCCCGCTGCATCAGGCGCTGCGCGCGGCTGGAACGCCGCAGCCGGCCGATCACCGCGCCGGCCAGGAACACGCAGACGACGTCGGCAGAAGAGAACATCAGGTTGACGATGGTGCCCAGCACGACGAATTGCAGCCAGATCGGGAATGCCGCCGAGGCGTCGATGAACTGAGGCAGGAACGCCATGAAGAAAATCGCCGTCTTGGGATTGAGCACCTCGACGGCGATGCTTTCGAAAAACGCGCGGCGCGCCGATTTCCGCTCGATCATCGGCAGCGCCGTGGCGCCTTCACGCTTGCGGAACAAGGAAACCCCGAGCCAGACCAGGTAGAGCGCGCCGATCAGCTTGACCGCCATGTAAAGCGGCGGCACCGCGTGAAACAGCACGGACAGGCCGGCAGCGGCGGCAAAGACATGGACATAGCCGCCGAGATGAATGCCGAGCGCCGCCGTCAGCCCCGACCAGCGCCCACGTGCCATCGTCTGCGCGGCTGCATAGAGCATGGCCGGGCCGGGAATATAGGCGAAGATCGCCGTAGTGGCGAAAAACGCGATGAGCAATTCGGTCGACGGCATTTTTGTCCCCTAGTAATTGCGTCCCTGACAGACTGCGCTTTGCTCCATGTTGGCGATAGCACAGATTATCTTCGAATTCGTCCTATCGCCTTTCGAGGCGTTGGCGCTGCCCCTTGCCCGTCCTCCGCGGCAGTTGCGGAAGGGAGCCCTTCGTCTCCCCCGTCGATCGGGGGAGAGGTGTCGAGCGAAGCTCGACGGAGTGGGGGTCGACCCTTGGGCGCAAGGCGAGGCGATCCTTGCGCCTGGTGCCCTTCTTATGTCCGTTCGCAGCGGTTGCCAGGTGGTTCCCCCACTCCGTCTCGGCTTCGCCGAGTCACCTCTCCCCCCTTGGGAGGGAGAGGAAAGGAGCCTGGGTTTAATCACGATCCAACTCGGCAGCGTATTCTTCAAGCATCTCGACATGTTCGGACGCGGCGTCCTTAGCCGCGTAGGCGCGGCGGCTGTCGTTGGCGAATTGAGCCTCGTAGGCCTCGATGCTCATCAGGACGTATCTCGGTTTGTTGTGACGAGTGATGGAGACGGGCTGCTGGCTGGCGGCCGCAAGCACGTCTCCAAGATTCTGTTTCAGATCGGTGGATGGATAGTGTTTCATAGCCACTCCGTTTTGTGCATAATAGACAAAACAGACAAAATAGACAAGCACGGAAACAAGGGCACAAGGCAATCGCCTGCTTTGTCGACAGCCCGGTCAGCCTCCCCTATAAGGACCGGAATCGCAAGCAACCAGAGGCCTTCATGATCATCGTCACGGGCGGCGCCGGCATGATCGGCTCCAATATCGTCGCCGCGCTCAATGCCGAGGGGCATGACGACATTCTCGTCGTCGACGACCTCACCGACGGCCACAAGATCGTCAATCTCGCCGATCTCAGGATCGCCGACTATCTCGACAAGGACGATTTCCTGGCCCGGCTTGAAGCTGGCGAGCTCGGCCGCATCGAGACCGTCTTCCACCAGGGCGCCTGCTCGACCACCACCGAATGGAACGGCAAGTTCATGATGGAGGTGAATTTTGCTTATTCGAAGCGGCTGCTGCATGCCTGCCAGGCGCTGCGCGTGCCCTTCCTCTATGCCTCCTCCGCGTCCGTCTACGGCGGCGGCGCCGAGTTTCGCGAGGATCCGGCGCTGGAACGGCCGCTCAACGTCTACGCCTATTCCAAGAAACTGTTCGACGATTATATCAGGCGCACCGTCTTCGATACCGATCATTCGCAGGTCGCGGGCCTGCGCTACTTCAACGTCTATGGCCCCCGCGAGGCGCACAAGGGCGCCATGGCCTCGGTCGCCTTTCATTTGTTCAACCAGGTCGAACGCGGTGAGAACCCGAAACTGTTCGGTGCCTATGACGGCTTCGGGCCGGGCGAACAAAGCCGCGATTTCATCCATGTCGGCGACGTCGCCGACGTCAATCTTTGGCTGTGGAAACGCGGCTCGAGCGGCATCTTCAACTGTGGCACCGGCCGCGCCCAGCCCTTCCGCGCCATCGCCGAAACCGTCATCGATGCGTTGGGCAAGGGCGAGATCGAGTTCGTCGAATTTCCCGACCACCTCAAGGGCAGCTACCAGAGCTTCACGCAAGCTGATATGTCCCGTTTGCGCGCGGCCGGTTACAATGGCCAATTCCGAACCGTCGAAACCGGCGTCAGAGACTATGTCGAATGGCTGAAAGCCCAACGATCCTCGTGATCGGCCCACGCTGGGTGGGCGATATGGTGATGGCGCAGTGCCTGTTCTCGGCGCTGAAGCAGCTCTATCCCAACGCCGCGATCGACGTGCTGGCGCCGGCCTGGGCGGCACCGCTGGTCAAGCGCATGCCGGAAATCCGCCAGCAGATCAACTTTCCGCTGAAGCCCGGCGCGCTGGAATTCACCCATCGCCGCCGCTTCGGTCGCCTGCTGCGCGGCCGCTACGACATGGCCTATATCCTGCCGGGCAGCTGGAAATCGGCGCTGATCCCGTTCTTTGCCCGCATTCCGCGCCGTTTCGGTCATCTGCGCGAAATGCGCTATGGCTTGCTTACCGACATCGTGCCGCTGCCCGAGGCTGTGAAGCGGCGCACCGCGCAGGCCTATTTCGGCCTCGCCCAAGGCGGGAGCTTTCGCGCGCCCAGTTTGACCGTGGACGCGAAAAACCAGACTGCCCTGCTCGACCGTTTTGGATTGGCGCCACAGAAATTCATGGCATTGATGCCCGGCGCCGAGTTCGGCCCGGCCAAGCGCTGGCCCAGCGAAAGCTATGCCGGCCTTGCCCGCGATTTCATGGGAAAGGGCTTCAAGGTCGCGCTGTTCGGCTCGAAGAACGATCGCGATGTGACCGCGGAGATCGCAGCGCTTGCCCCCGGCATTGTCGATCTTGCCGGCCAGACGCGTCTGGAAGATGCCATCGACCTGATCGCAGCCGCCAGGCTGGCCGTCTCCAATGACAGCGGGCTGATGCATGTCGCCGCCGCCGTCGGCACGCCGATCGTCGCCGTCTACGGTTCGACGTCGCCTGAAAACACGCCACCGCTGGCCGATCGGCGCGAACTGGTCTGGCTCGGCCTCTCCTGCTCGCCATGTCACCAGAAGGTCTGCCCGCTCGGCCATCTCAATTGCCTGAAAACGCTCGAGGTCGGGCAGGTCGCCGCGGCGGCGGACCGGCTGCTGGACCTCCCGGCCGCGGCATGAAAGTCCTTATCGTCAAGACCTCGTCGATGGGCGATGTGATCCACACTTTCCCGGCCGTCGAGGATGCAAGCCTCAACCGACCGGACGTGTCTTTCGATTGGTGCGTCGAAGAGGCGTTCGCCGGCATCGTGGCGCTGCATCCGGCGATCGGCAGGATTCATACCGTCGCGATCAGGCGCTGGCGCAAGGCACTGTTTAATGGCGGCACCTGGCGCGAGGCAGCCGCCTTGCGCCGCTCGTTGCGCGCGTGCCGCTACGATCTGGTCATCGATGCGCAGGGCCTGCTGAAATCGGCCCTGGTGGCACGGCAGGCGGGAGCGGCGATTGCCGGCTTCGACCGATCGAGCGCGCGCGAACCTTCGGCGACGCTGTTCTACGATGTCACGTACGCCGTACCGCGCGATCTGCATGCCATCGAACGGACGCGGCGGCTGTTCGGGCTGGCGCTCGGCTATCAGCCTGACCTTTCGACGCTCAACTCCGGCATTGTCCCGCCATCCGGCACTTTGGCCGCCATTGCCGGAAAAGCCGCCTTCCTGCTGCACGGCACCAGCCGCGAGGACAAGAAGTGGCCGGTCGGAGACTGGATCGGAACCGCCCGCCTGCTGGTTGAAAGGGGAATGACGCCGGTCACCACCTGGTCGAACGCAAGCGAGAAGGCAGTCGCCGAAGCGATCGCCGGGGCTGTTCCGTCGACAATCGTGGTGCCCAAATCGCCGCTGGCCGACATTGCCGCCATTCTCGGCCGCTCGACGCTGGTGATCGGCGCCGATACGGGGCTGACCCATCTCGCCAGCGCTTTCGGCCTGCCGACGGTCGCGGTATTCCTGGCGACCGAGCCGGGTCTCACCGGCCCCTGCGGACAATATGCGTCGACGCTTTTGGCCACAGCGGATGGGCGTGTGACACCGGCGGAAGTGGTGGCGGAAGCTGAGAGGCTGCTGGAGCGCCAAGCTGTTGCCCAGACTGACAAGAGTTGATTTTATCAATTAATTCAACCGGAAAGGGTTGTGCTGCCCCTCATCCGCCTGCCGGCACCTTCTCCCCGTATAGTGACGGGGAGAAGAGCGCTGAACGCAAAGTCGGCGCCTGGTTTGCAAAGCTGAAAATTAGCGAAATCATCAATGAAAGCATCCTTCTCCCCGTCACTATACGGGGAGAAGTGCCCGGCAGGGCGATGAGGGGCAGCGCAATCCAGGCTTGAAAAACGCAGATCAGCGCCCCTCAAATCCTAAATAAACTGCACCTGGACGATCTCGTAACCCCTGGCGCCACCCGGCGCATTGACCTCGATGGCGTCGCCGACTTCCTTGCCGATCAGCGCGCGGGCGATCGGCGAGGAGATCGAGATGCGGCCGGACTTCACGTCGGCTTCCTGGTCGCCGACGATCTGATAGGTTTTTTTCTCCTCGGTGTCCTCGTCGACCAGCACCACGGTAGCGCCGAACTTGACCTTGTCGCCGCTGAGTTTGGTGACATCGATCACCTCGGCGCGCGCAATAAGGTCCTCGAGCTCGTTGACACGGCCCTCATTGAGGCTCTGCGCCTCTTTGGCGGCATGGTATTCGGCATTCTCGGACAGGTCGCCATGCGAGCGCGCCTCGGAGATCGCCTCGATAATGCGAGGCCGCTCTTCCTGCTGGCGCCAACGCAGTTCTTCCTTCAATGACGCGAACCCCTCGCCTGTCATCGGGACCTTGTTCATGATGCCTGACCTTTCCTGCCACCGCCCCCGCGTTTCGGGGGAAGCCTTGTCGTTGGGTATAAAAAGAAAACGGTCCGGCAGCCTCGGGCTAACGGAACCGTTTCACCGCAATTTCCCTGAATATAGCAATCTCCGCGGGTTTTTCACGCTCAAAAATCGGTTTTGCAAAAATCATCCCCGCTTTCAGCGGGTGGAGCTGCCAGCGAGGCAGTCGGCGACAAAAAAACGGCCGCGATTGGCTCGCGGCCGTTTCGAGAGTCTTGGGAGGAGCCGGATCAGCTTCTCATGAAATGATCGATCTGCTCGGCCAGCATGCCGTATTCGCGCGAGCCCTTGCCGGTCCGCTTCTCGATCTCCATCAGCTGCTGCTGGGCGCCGGCCAGATCGCCGATCTGGAGATGCGCCTCGCCGAGATATTCGCGCACCAGCGTGTAATTCGGATCGATGCGCAGCGCTTCCTCGTAATAGCCGAGGCCGACGGCAACGCGGCCGGAATGTCGGTGCGAATAGCCGAGATAGTTGAGGATGCGCGGATCCTGCTTGTCGGCGGCAAGGCTGAGCACGGCGATCGCCTCGTCATAGCGACCGGCCATCGCGAGATCGTGGCCCGCATAGTAGATGCTGTCGTCGTCCAGCATGCCTTCCTGGGGTGCGACGCACTTCTTCTTCTTCTTATCCCAGACCATGCCCTTCTTACATTGGGTCGTCGTGTTGGTGTCGCCACCGCTGCCGGCGGCAAACACCGGAACAGCAAGGAACTGCAGAGCGATAAGCGCGCTCGCCGCCTGGATCAGCACTCTTTTTTGCATCAAAGCCTCCTGGAGGGGTGAGAATAGAACACTAACGGCGGACGGCTTGCTTTTCGTCCCGGAAAAAACGCGTGCGGCAGAACATCAGGTGACGGATGCCGCAAATCCGCTATCATCGGGCAAACGACTGACGGAGACGGCCCGTGCAGCGGCAACTTGAAAAGGACTGGGAACTTTCGATCGGCCCCGACACCGTACGCCTGTTCATCCTCAAGGCCAAGGCGGTCAGCGCCGCCCTCAACGAAGACTATGCCGACGGCGCCGAGCACGAGGTCGAACTCGATGGGCTGGCGCATGCCAACCATCACCACGACGGGCTGGCCGAGGAAAGTTCCGAAAACCTGACCGAAGAGGAACTTCGCGAGCTGATCAACGACCTCAATGTCGACGAGGCCGCCGATCTGGTCGCGCTCGCCTGGGTCGGCCGCGGCGACTATGACGGCTCCGAATGGGAGGACGCGCTTGCCGCGGCGCGCGAGCGCACCAACAAGCGCACGGCGAAGTATCTGCTCGGCATGCCGCTGCTTGCCGATTGGCTGGAACAGGGACTGGAAGCGATCGGCGCGTAACGCAGTGGTAACCGATTGTGATCGCTCCGAAATGCCTTGCCAGGCAACTTCGGCATGGCCGCGCCGTTTTCGGAGGCAATGGCGACGCTGAGCTTTTCCCGAAAATGCAGAATCGCATGGGCCACCATGGCCGTCGCCGCTCTGCTGGCGACGCCGGCCGATGCCAGACATCGTCACAGGCATTACGCGCCCCCGACATCGCGTGTCGAACAGCCCCTGACACCGCGGGTCGACCAGCCGCTGGAAGCGCGCGGCAAGCATCGGCTCAAGCGGAAGCCGGCTCGGCAGAAAGCGTTGGACCCGACACCTGCCGACGTTCCGGTGCCCGAACCGCGTCCCACGGACGCTCCAAGCACGCAAGACCGGGTGACGCAAACACCAGGGAGCAACGGCGCGTCAGATCGCTTCGACGAAGAAAAATCCGGTCGCACGATGCAAGCACGCCCCGAACCGGCCGATGGCGCGGAACCCGAGCCTCCGGCCGTAGCGCCCGCGCCGACGCCAAAACCGGACATCACGGAACCGGACGTCGAGCCGCCTGCCGTCGCCCCGCAGCCGCCGCGAAAGCCGGCGGACACAGGCGCCGGGAAGATGCTCGCCGATCCGCGCTCGGCCGATCTGCCCGGCGACAAGATGCCCGACGGGGAAGTTGCCTGCCGCGAGCGGCTGAAAACGCTCGGCGTCGAGTTCGAGGAGCACAAGGCCGAAAGCAATCCCGAAATCGGCTGCTCCATCCCCTACCCCATCGTGTTGAAGACGCTCGGCAAGTCGATCGATATCGCCCCCGGCCCTGAACTCAATTGCGCAATGGCCGAGGCGGCGGCGCGTTTTGCCGCCGATATCGTCCAGCCGGCGGCGAAAGCCGAATTCGGCGCCGACCTGAAGTCGATCGGCCAGGCCTCGGCCTTTGTCTGCCGGCCGCGCCACGGCGCCGGGAAACTATCGGAACATGCCTTCGGCAATGCGCTCGACATCGCCGGTTTCACGCTGTCCGACGGCAAAAAGATTGAAGTCGGCCCCGTACCGCCCGAAAAGGAGGGCAGGTTTCTAAACGCCGTGCGCAAGGCCGCCTGCGGGCCGTTCAAGACCGTGCTCGGACCCGGAGCCGACGCCGATCATTCCCTGCATTTCCATCTCGACCTCGAGCCGCGCCGCCATGGCGGCACCTTCTGCCAGTGAGCAATCGCCGCTGAAAGAATGCTTGCCTCAATTCAGCCGCAGGCGTGAACGCGGCCGCTGAGTTTTCCTTTACCCTTGATCGTTAAAATGCCGGACATCTGGGGACAGGGATTCCGCCAATGGCCGGCAAATTTCGCGCCGTCTTTTCCGCTGCCATGCGCCGACCGAAGCCTTTCACGATAATGGCGGGCCTGCTTGCCCTCGCGGCCGTCTCGGCTTGCAACACCGGCAGCGTGCTGTCTTTGCAGCCCGCCGTCGACGTCGGGTCGCAGACTGCCGCCGTGCCGCAATATACGGGCATGCAGCAGCTCGTCCCTTCCAATCCCTATATGACGCAGGCCGCCTACCCGCGCATGGACGAGCCGATGTCGCCGGTCGAGCAGATGCCGGCCAGCGAGACCGATTGCCGCCAGCAATTGAAGCGCCTCGACGTCGCCTATACCGACCTGGCGCCGATCCATGAAGGCCAGTGCGGCATCGATTATCCGGTCAAGGTCTCGGCCATCGGCAGCATCCAGATGAAGCCGGCCGCGACGCTGACCTGCGACATGGCCGCCACCTTTGCCGGCTGGACGAAGAACGAACTCGTTCCTTCCGCCCGCTGGCGTTATTTCTCCGGCGTCAGGACCATCCACCAGGGTTCCAGCTATTCCTGCCGCAAAATCGCCGGCGAAGGGGTGCTTTCGGAGCACGGCAAGGGCAATGCGCTCGACGTCATGAGCATCGAGCTCAACAATGGCGACGACATCGACGTGCGCAAGCCCGGCCTGTTCGCCTTTCGCACGCGCGGCTTCCTCAACAATGTGCGCGCCGACGGCTGCCAGTATTTCACCACGGTGCTCGGCCCCGGCTACAACTACGACCACCGCAACCATTTTCATTTCGACATCAAGAACCGCAAGAACGGCTACCGCGCCTGCCGCTAGGAAAAAGAGCAGGCAGGCTGAGTGCTACTGGTGGAAGAGTAATGTCTCAATTTGAAATATCGGCGCCCGACTTTTTGTAAGGGGCGATCGCAGGCGACATTTTCAGCGTCTTGCGGATGCGAATGAAGTTGTGGGTTAGCTTTTCGAGCCGGCTGGGGCGATTGCCAGGAACGATATCCGTATTCTGAGCCACCTTGATGCGCCACCCCGACTGCCCTTCTTGGACAATCAGAAGCAATATGCCTTTCCTAACTCCGGCCGGGGCCCCGTCCGGGGCAGATGCTCCCGTTAGGGTCCAAGTGTAGTGAACGGCAGCAAGCCCAGGAGCCAATTCCACAACCGAAGAGACTTCGCCTTCCAATCGGCTATCCCGAAACATGGTAGCATGAGTAGCTCGGTGCGCCGCTTCGATTTCGGATCGGTTCTTCCACCAAACACCTACCACGTTGACGAAACTGGCATCGGAAGCGAACAGAGACGCGAACTCATTCATATCATGCCGGTTCCAAGTGTCCGCAAAAGCAGTAGCGACATGCTCGGGCTTGCTAATCGTCACGCTACGTCTCCTTCATAGGCGTTCGGGCCGGATCGCGACGACGGCGCGCTCAAATTTCAAACTGAGGTTCGGGACCGGGGTCCGGCTCGACACGCTCGACCCTCGCGACAAGATCGGCGGTCAGCGCCATTGACCTCTGGCCTGCCGGCTCCCGCTTCATTGCTGCCTCCGCGCAAACAACGGCCGACGATAGACCTGCGGAGCGCGGATGGCCATTGATTTCCAGGATCTGTCAGGCAACAGATATCGCACAGATCGAGCGGCATTCATGAGCCAACGAAGCCTTCGAGGGCGCACAATCAACTTGATGGCCGCCTTGCTGGCCGCCTATCTGGCGCTCGCCTATTTCGCGGCGCCGGAATTCTGGACATTCAGGGATCGCGGCTTTCGCGGCCAGCGCTTCGAGTTGGTCACGCACACGTCACAAGGCATTCCCGGCGATCCCATCAATGTCGGCCTTCTCGGCACGCGGAAGGAGGTGGTCCATGCCTTCGCCGTCGCCGGCTGGGACACCGCCGACGCCGTCACTTTGAAAACCGCGATCGAGATCGGTGAAAGCGTCCTGTTCGACCACCCCTACCCCGACGCGCCGGTCAGCCGGCTGCTGTTCGAGGGCCGCGCCCAGGATCTCGCCTTCGAAAAGCCGGTCGGCGGCAGCGCCGACCGGCGTCATCATGTCCGCTTCTGGCAGACCGCTGCGACCGGCGATGACGGCCGGCCGCTGTGGTTGGGGTCGGCCAGCTTCGATCGCGGTGTTGGCCTTAGCCACGACA
Source organism: Mesorhizobium sp. M0587 (assembly GCF_040320945.1). NCBI lineage: Bacteria > Pseudomonadati > Pseudomonadota > Alphaproteobacteria > Hyphomicrobiales > Phyllobacteriaceae > Mesorhizobium > Mesorhizobium sp. M0587. The sequence goes on along the minus strand of NZ_JAMYQP010000032.1, from coordinate 19,229 downwards.
CCGGCGCCATCACCCATCACATCGGCCCCGACATCGACACCGAACGCGATTTTTTGATGCACGACTTGGCGACCGCCGGAATGCTGATCTCGATCAGCGACATAGCAGGCATCGGCGCAACGACTACCGGCCGCAATGGCGGTGGCGATCCCTACTTCACCGACGGCGAGGCTGAAATCGGCGCCTTGAAACAACTGCCGTGACGCGGGCTAGGTCGTGGCGATCACGACCTTGCCGAACGGTCCCTTCTCCAGATGCTGGAAGGCTTGCGCTACCTCTTCGAAGCCGAAGACCTTGTCCACCACCGGCCTGATGCCGAGCACCTCGATCGCCTGGTTCATCCGCTCGAAGGCGCGGCGGTGGCCGATCGATATGCCTTGCACGACGATCCGATTGCGCAGGAACGGCACGATCGGAAAGCTGAGTTCCATGCTGCCCAGCAGGCCAATGACCGACAGGCGGCCGTCTGCGGCCAGCGCATCGAGCGATCGCCGCGCATTGTCGCCGCCGACCATTTCCAGGACATGGTTGACGCCGGTCCCACCCGTCAGGTCACGCGCGGCTTCATCCCATGCCGGCTGGGTGCGATAGTTGATCACCCGCCAGGCGCCGAGTTTCCTCGCCCGCTCGAGCTTGTCGTCGCTGCTCGAAGTGACGATGGCGCGCAGGCCGAAAGCGGCCGCGAATTGCAGTGCAAACAGCGATACGCCGCCGGTGCCCTGGATGAGAACGGTCTGGCCGGGCACCGGCCTGGTCGCCTCGGCCATCGCGAACCAGGCCGTCAGCGCCGCGATCGGCAGCGTCGAAGCCTCGGCGTCGCTGAGCGAGGGCGGCGCCAGCACGGCGGCATCCTCGTGAAGGAGCACATAGTCGGACAAGGTGCCGGGCAGTGACGATCCCAGAGTGTGCTGGTGGAGCACCGGCGGCGCGTCGCCGTCCGGCCAGTCGGCGATCACTTGGCCCAGCACGCGCTGCCCGGCCTGGAAACGGCTGACGCCGCCGCCGACCGCCACGACCTCGCCCACCGCATCCGATGTCGGCACGAAGGGAAAGGCGAGGTCCGGGATCAGCACGCCGTCGACGATCATCCGGTCCTTGTAGTTCAGCGATATCGCCTTGATCCGCACCAGCAACTCATGAGACCCGGGTGCGGGTACTTTTCCCTGCGCCGGTTGCAGCTTGGGCAAGCCGAAACCGGTCATCTGCCAGGATCTGTTGATGTCGCTGTTCATCTCGTCTGCTCCGGATGGGGTGGCTGGCGAGATATTTACGTCATTTCACTATGGAAAAAAGTGCTTCCATGCGGCATAATCGGAAACGAATTGGAGATCATTACTCTACAATTGGAACACATCCATGGAATCCGCCGATCTGCAAGGCATCGTCGCCTTCGTTCAAACGATCGAAGCCGGCAGCTTCACCGGCGCCGGAGAACGGCTGCGTGTGACGAAATCGGCGGTTGGCAAATCGATCGCACAGCTGGAGCAGCGGCTTGGCGTTCGCCTGCTGAACCGCACCACCCGCAGCCTGAGCCCGACCAGCGAAGGCTTGAGCTATTACGAAGCCTGCGTCAGGGCACTGTGCGAAATCGAAGCTGCCCAGTCGCTGCTTGCCTCGCGCCGGCAGGTGCCCTCGGGCCGGCTTCGCGTCGACCTGCCGTCGGCCTTCGGCCAGCGCTGCGTTGCCCCTGTGTTGTTCGACATTTCCAAGCGCTACCCCGATCTGGCGATGGAGATCTCCTTCAACGACCGCCGCGTTGATCTCATCGAAGAAGGCATCGACCTGGTAATTCGCATGGGCGAGCTCGACGACAGCCTGTCGCTCGCGGCGCGGCGGCTCTACATCCAGCGCTCGGCCGTATTGGCCGCCCCCGCCTATCTCGACGAGCACGGCAGGCCGCGGACGATCGAGGAACTCGCCGGCCACGAGCTGATCGGCTACACCCGCAACGGCATCGCCCATCCCTGGACCATAAGGCAGGCCGACGGCCATATCGGAAAGTTCACACCGCGAGCAAGGCTGGTCCTCGACAATGGCGAGCCGATGCTCGACGCCGCCCTTGCCGGCTGCGGTATCACCTTCCTGCCGACATGGCTGGCGGCGGACAGCCTCAAGAGCGGCGCGCTCGAAATGGTCCTCTCGGACCGCCTCGTCGAAAACATTGCCGTCCACGCCGTATGGCCGGTGACACGGGCAGTGACACCGAAGGTCCGCGTCGTCGTCGACGCCCTGGTCGAGCACTTTTCGGCGCCGCCCTGGGACGCCGCGTGAGCGAGGCGACCCTCATTGTCTAAAAATGCCGGCGGACTATTTTCGAAGACCGCGCCACAATGCTATTGAGCCCTCATGCTATACGTCGAAATTGCCATCGTGGTCGTCCTCATCTGCGTAAACGGCCTTTTGGCGATGTCGGAACTCGCCATCGTTTCGTCGCGACCAGCCCGGTTGAAGGCGATGATCGACCGTAACGTCAAGGGCGCCGGACGCGCCCTGGCGCTCGGCTCCAATCCCGGCAAGTTCCTGTCCTCGGTGCAGATCGGCATTACGCTGGTCGGCGTGCTCTCCGGCGCCTTTTCGGGCGCCACGCTGGGGCAGCGTCTAGCGCAGTTCCTGGCATCGACCGGCATCCGTGAAAGCGTCGCCGACCCGCTCGGCGTCGGCATCGTCGTCGCTATCATCACATATGGCTCGCTGATCATCGGCGAACTGGTGCCCAAGCAGATCGCACTGCGCGATCCCGAGCGGGTCGCGGTGCGAGCGGCGCCAGCCATGACCATCCTTGCCACCGTTTCGGCCCCCTTGGTTTTCCTGCTCGACATATCCGGCCGCGCCATACTGTGGCTGCTCGGCCAGCGCGGCGAAAGCGAGGAGAAGGTCACCGACGAGGAGATCAAGATGCTGGTCGCCGAGGCCGAGCATCACGGCACCATCGAATCCGACGAGCGGCGCATGATCGCCGGCGTCATGCGGCTTGGCGACCGCGCCGTACGGGCGGTGATGACACCGCGCACCGAGGTCGACTGGATCAATTTGCAGACCGACGAGGCAGCGATCCGCAAGCTCTTGGTGGACACCCAGCATTCGCGCCTGCCGGCGGGCGATGGCGGCGTCGATGTCATGATCGGCGTCGTCCAGACCCGCGACGTGCTTGCGGCGCTGCTTGCCGGCCGCGCGCTCGATCCACGCAAGCATGTGCGCGCCGCTCCCATTGTTTATGACCAGGCCGACGCGCTGGATGTGCTGCAGAAGCTGAAGGAATCCGACGTGCCGATGGCGCTGGTGCATGACGAATACGGCCACTTCGAAGGCATCGTCACTCCCGCCGACATTCTCGAAGCCATCACCGGCGTGTTCCGCTCCGACCTCGATGCCGGCGAGGAGGAGAACGCCGTCAAGCGCGAGGACGGCTCATGGCTGCTCGCCGGCTACATGCAGGCCGACGAGATGGCCGAAGTTCTCGGCTTCGACCTGCCGGAAAACCGCGACTATGAGACCGTCGCCGGCTATGTGCTGTCGCACTTGCACCATCTGCCGGCGACCGGCGAATGCGTCGACGCGCAAGGCTGGCGCTTCGAAGTGGTCGACCTCGACGGCCGCCGCATCGACAAGCTGATCGCCACCCGCCTGCCCGGCGGCCACCGCGAAATGGTGCGCTGAGTTTTCGAGAGTAAGTGTTCGGGCTGATCAAATCGCGACTTCGATCGGCTCGGCAAGTCTGGGATTCGACCGCGCGGCGATCAGGCAGCTGGCCACGATCAGGCCCGCTCCCGCCAGCGTGGTCCAGGTCACTGCCTCGTCGAAGAAGAAAAAGCCGAGCGCGATCGCCCAGATGAAGGCCGAGTATTCCGTCGGGATCAGATATTGCGCCTCGGCGCGAGCATAGGCCCAGCTCATCAGGAACTGGCCGGCGAGCGACAGTGCTGTCACCCCGGCCAGAGGAAGCCAGAGATTGCCCGGCAGGGCAATGGCGAGCCAAGGGGCTGCAAACCCGAGCATGATGGCAACGCAAAGGTTCTGGAACAGCATGATTTCGATCGGCTTGGCCACCAGCGCCTGCTGCCGCGCGAGGATCAGATTGTAGGCATAGAACACCGTCGACACCAGCACCGCCACCGTGCCGAGCAAGGCATCCCCGGCATAGTCTGTGTGCCCGAACTGGCCGGCCACGATGATTGCGACGCCCGCAATGCCGGCCAGCGAGGCCCAGATCGCCTTGCGCTGTATCCTCTCGCCCAGCAGCAGCGCGGCCAGCAGGAGCGCAAACAGCGGCGCCACGAAACTGAGCCCGATCGCCTCCGCGAGCGGCAGCCTTGCGAGCCCCCAAAAAAAGCACAGCAGGACAATGCCGACAACCACCGCACGCAGTGCATGCAGCCTCAGCACCGAGGAAGCAGGAAGCGAGCGCGACCCCGCCAACCAGCCCGCGCCCGCGACCACGGTCGCCAGCATGCTGCGCCAAAGCACTGTATTGTAGACGCCGACCGCGATGACCAGCACCTTCATCGCCGCATCCATGCCGGACAGCAGGAAGATGCCAAGCGCGCAGACGAGCACCGGGATCATGGGGGAGACGGCGCCGGCCAGGCTGGATGATTTCACGCGGGCTCACTCGAGGTGACGGATGCAACCCGACATATCAGGGCAAAACGGCGGGGCCAGATGGCAGCCGCGCCCATATGGCAGTCCAACCGGCCTTTGCGCCTTGTCCATGCGCTCAAGACCCGCCTGATCGGCGCAGTGGCCGCAAGCCTGCTTTTGTAGGTGGTGTAGGTGCGGCTGCCAAGGCATCGCCCACCGTATCGTAGATGATGTCGGCGCCTCTGATAATTGAAAAGGGCGGCGCAAGCGCCGCCCCGTATCCTTGGGAGGATGATTTCGAAGATCAGGCCGCCTTGATTTCCTCGGCGAGAACGTCCGCCTGACGGGCGGTCTTGAGGGCCTTGGCCCACCAGGCGACGTCGTTGACCAGCGCGGTGGCGGCCTCGTTCAGATGCTCGAGGTCTTCGAGCTTCTTCTCGCCCTGGCGGACGGCGAGGAAATCGCCCCAGGCGATGTGGACGGCCGACTTGACCGGCGCCATCTGCAATTCGACTGCATGAAGGCGCAGCTGCTCGACGGCGCGGGCACCGCCGACGCTGCCATAGCCGACGAAGCCGGCCGGCTTCTTGTTCCACTCGTTGGCGGCGTAGTCGATCGCGTTCTTCAGCACGGCCGTCGGGCCGTGATTGTATTCGGCGGCGGTGAAGATGAAGCCGTCATATTCGGCGACCTTCTTCTGCCAGCGCTGCGCCACCTCGTTCGTCGACGGCACCCAGGCGGAGGACGCGACCTCGTCGAAGAACGGCAGCGGGAAGTCGCGCAGGTCGACAATCTCGACATTGATGTCGGCATGCGATTTGGCGATCTTGGCGATCCATTGGGTCGGCACATCGGCGAAGCGTGCGGCGCGGGTCGAACCGACGACGATGGCGATCTTGGGTTTTGACATGGGGCTCTCCTAGCAAGCGATTCCGGGGCAAGTTAAAGCTGGTATCGTTTGGATACCGGCGCTATATGAGATACTGTCAACTCGCAGCGCAAGGAGGCACCTTTTTGTTACTGAGGAACCCGCTTAACACCGAGGACTGCCGCGCCGTTTCGGAAATTCTGCAGCGCGTCGGCGACAAATGGACCGTTCTGGTGGTCGGCAAGCTCGGCAACGGACCCCTGCGTTTCAACGAGCTGCGCGCGGCTGTCGGCGGCATCTCGCAGAAGATGCTGACCACCACCTTGCGCGGGCTGGAGCGTGACGGCTTCGTCACCCGCACCGTGTTCCCGACCATTCCGCCGCGCGTCGACTATGAACTGACCGAACTCGGCCATGAATTGCTGATTCCGGTCAGCGCGCTCGGCGAATGGGCGCGCAGGAACACGCAGCGCGTGCGGGCTGCACGCGAAAAATTCGACGTCATGCATGGCTGAAACCCTTGTGCCGCAAGGGATGCCACCCGGCGTGACTTCAGCTGGAGCTGGTTCGAGGTTCCAATTCGGCCGCTCGGATCGTGGCCTTGTTGCGCGGCTCGCATGCCTCGTGCCGATCCTCTAGCCGCTGCCGCTTCAAGCTCCTGAGATGCTGTTGTCGCATCGAACGGCTGCGCAGATCTCACACCGCGCGACCCGCTCGCCGCGGGCCCGATGGTCATGCGTGCACGCCGCGAAGGAGACATCCTTCGTCACCTCCGCGTAAGCGGTCATGCCGAGCAGGCAGACCAGCGCGACCAGGGCTGCCACGAGGCAGCCGTTCAGCATGTGTTGACGCATTGTCTTCTCCACGCCGGTAGAATCGGCCACGGAGGCAACCAGCGGATGTCTCGAAAGGCATCGCCCCGCGCGAGCCGTGTTACAAATGGAGAATTGGCTCCCGTCAGCTTTCCGCTGGAACCGCCTTCGGCTTGCCGTCGCTATCCAGCGCCACCATGACGAAATCGGCGTGCGTAACCTTTTCCATCAGGTCGGAGAGATAGCGCTGTGCCCAGGCCTCGACCTTGAGCGTCATCGAGGTGCGGCCGACGCGCTCGACATGGGTGTAGATGCACAGCGTGTCGCCGATCTTCATCGGCTTTGCGAAGGACATCTCCTTCACCGCCGCCGTCACCACGCGGCCCCTGGCGCGCTCCGCGGCGCGGATGCCGCAGGCAAGGTCCATCTGCGCCATGACCCAGCCGCCGAAGATGTCGCCGGCCGCGTTGGCGTCCGAAGGCATGGCGAGCGTGCGCAGCGTCAGATCGCCGATCGGCCGCCCGTCCGCGTAATGCACCATGCGAGAAATCCTTCGAGACCGGTTGCCCCCTCGATCCCGTATCGTCACGGCGCCAACAGGTCAACGCGGCAAAGTTTCGATTGGCCGCTAGAAGTAGCGCGCCAAATTCGAACGGATACGATCGAGAACGGTATCCCCGGAAACGTCGGGAACGAATGCCTTGCCCGTGATCGCCTCATAGGCTTGCGCATAGATCCGCGAGGCCTGTTCGACGATCTCGTCGGGTATGGCGGGGATCGGATCCTTGTAGGGATCGCACCGCGCCGACACCCACGACCGGATGAAATCCTTGTCGAAGCTCTCGGGCCGCGTGCCACTCGCAAGCGCCTGTTCATAGCTCGCCGCGATCCAGTACCGGCTGCTGTCGGGCGTGTGGATTTCGTCGGCCAGGATGATCGTCCTGTTTTTGTCGATGCCGAATTCGTATTTCGTGTCGGCGAGGATCAGGTCGCGCTCCGCGGCACGCGCCTGGCCGCGGGCGAACAGGTTCAAGGCGTAATCCGAGACCGTATCCCACTGCGCCTGCGTGAGAAGGCCCTGCTCGATGATCTCGGCCCTGGACAGCGGCTCGTCGTGGCCGCCATGCGCCGCCTTGCTCGTCGGTGTGATGACAGCTTCGGCCAGTTTCTCATTGTCACGCAGCCCGTCCGGCAGGCTCATTCCGTACATGTCACGCTCGCCGCGCCGGTAGCGGGTCAGGATCGAGGTGCTGGTGGTCCCCGCCAGGTATCCGCGCACGACGATCTCGACCGGAAGAATGTCGAGCCTTGTGCCGACGACGACGTTGGGGTCGGGATATTCGAGAACATGGTTGGGGCAGATATCGGCAGTTTCTTCGAACCAGTAGCGGGCCGTCTGCGTGAGGATCTCTCCCTTGAACGGGATCGACGTCAGGATGGTGTCGAAGGCGCTGAGACGGTCGGTGGCGATGATGATGCGCCTGCCGTCCGCCAGATCGTAGTTTTCGCGGACTTTGCCGCTGTAGTGGCCCGGCAATTCGGGAATGAAGGCATCCGACAGGGTACGCATGTGATTTCCCGCCTTGCGGAGATTGGCTGATACCATCGCATAAGCCTTCGACCCCTTGCATATCAAGCGGGACCATCTGGTTGTCTTCAATTCGAACCGCACATCGGCGGTCGCTTTTTTCACAACCGATGCCGGAAGGCGCGGCGACGCGGCGGACCCGGTCCGTCTAGGCTGGCGCCAGTTTTCCGGAGCCGTACCTATCATCATGCAGACCTATGATTTCATCATCGTCGGCTCCGGCTCGGCCGGCTCGGTGCTCGCCGACAAGCTCTCGGCCTCGGGCCGCTTCTCGGTGCTGGTGCTGGAAGCCGGCGGCACCGACCGCCGCTTTTACGTGCAGATGCCGCTCGGCTACGGCAAGACCTTCTTCGATCCGGCGGTGAACTGGAACTACAAGGCCGAACCGGACCCCGGCCTGGCGGGCAATGCCGACCATTGGCCGCGCGGCAAGCTGCTCGGCGGGTCGAGCTCGATCAACGCCATGGTCTGGATCAGGGGCGCGCGCGAGGATTTCGACGACTGGCGGGCCGCCGGCAATTCCGGCTGGGGCTATGACGACTTGCTGCCGGCCTTCAAGGCGCTCGAGGACAATCAGGCCGGCGCCGACAAATGGCGCGGCACAGGCGGCCCGCTGCATGTCACCGACTGCTCGAACGCCGTCCACCCGCTGACCAGGCGCTACCTCGCCGCCGGCCAGCAGGCTGGCCTGCCGCTCAATCCCGATTTCAATGGTGCCAATCAGGAAGGCGTCGGCGTCTATCAGATCTCGACCCGCAATGGCCGCCGCATGTCGGCGGCCCGCGCCTTCCTGCGCCCGGCGATGAAGCGCGGCAATGTCCGTGTCGAGACGAATGCGCTGGCGACCAGGGTGCTGTTCGAGGGCAAGCGCGCCGTCGGTATCGAGTATCTACGGAATGGCGAGACGAAGACGGCGCGTGCCGGCCGCGAAATCATTCTTTCCGCCGGATCGATCAATTCGCCACAGCTCTTGCAGCTATCGGGCGTCGGCCCCTCCGCCCTGCTCAAGGGGCTTGGCATTCCCGTCATCCATGCCAACGAAAATGTCGGCGCTCATCTGCAGGACCACGTCGGTATCAACTACACCTTCAAGGGCAGGCTGCCGACGCTCAACCAGATCCTGCGACCCTGGTGGGGCAAGCTGCTGGTCGGCATGCAGTATATCCTGACCCGCTCCGGCCCGCTGTCGCTGTCGATGAACAATGCCGGCGGCTTCTTCCGCACCGACCCGGCGTTCTCGCGTCCCAACATGCAGCTCTATTTCCAGGCGTTCTCGACCGTTATCCCAAAGAGCGGCGAGCGCCCGATCCTGACCCCCGATCCGTGGCCGGGCTTTTCTATCGGTCTGTCCAACTGCCGCCCGTCGAGCCGTGGCGAGATCATGATCCGTTCCAGCAATCCGCTGGATTATCCAAGAATCGTCGCCAATGCCTATTCCACCAATGCCGATGTCGACGAGATGCTGGCGGCGGTGAAATTCGTGCGCAAGATCGCCTCGATGCCGGCCATGGCTGAGATCATCGAGGAAGAAGTCCTGCCGGGACCGTCGATCCAATCAGACGCCGATCTGATTCAGGATTTCAGGAAGCGCTCCGGCACTGTCTATCACCCGGTCTCGACCTGCCGCATGGGATCCGATCCCTCGCGCGCCGTGGTCGACCCGCGCCTCAAGGTGCATGGTCTCGAAGGCCTGCGCGTCATCGACGCCTCGATCTTTCCCGACAACATCACCGGCAACACCAATGCCGCCTCGGTCGTGACCGGATGGAAGGGCGCCGAACTGGTTCTGGAGGATCAAAAATGAAGATCACCGACGTCAAGACCTGGGTTGTCGGCAACCCGCCTCCCGGCATCGGCGGCAAGTATTTCATCTTCGTCAAGCTCGTCACCGATGGCGGCGTGGTCGGTTATGGCGAGGCCTACAACGCCACCTTCTCCGCCCATGTGACGGCCAGCATGGTCGAGGACATGGCCGAGCGCTATCTCGTCGGCCGCGATCCGCACGACATCGAGAACTTCTTCCGCCGCGCCTATTCCTCCGGCTTCACCCAGCGCCCCGACGTGTCCGGCATGGGCTGCTTCTCGGCGCTGGAAATGGCCTGCTGGGACATTGTCGGCAAGGAGGCGAACAAGCCGGTCTACAAGCTGCTCGGCGGCCAGGTGCACGAGACGCTGCGCTCCTACACCTATCTCTATCCCCACACCGGCAGCGTCCATTCCGAGGACGCGCACGGCAAGAATGTCTACAACGATCCAGATCTGGCGGCCGCCTGCGCCCTCGAATATGTCGAGCAGGGCTTCAATGCCGTCAAGCTCGACCCGGCAGGCCCTTACACCGCCTTCGACGGCCACCAGCCGCGCCTTGTCGACATCGACCTTTCCGCCCGCATGATCAAGGCCATCCGCGAGGCGGTCGGCACCCGCGCCGACATCCTGTTCGGCACGCACGGCCAGTTCACCGCATCGGGCGCGCTGCGCATGGCGCGCGCCATCGAGCCCTACGATCCGCTGTGGTTCGAAGAGCCGGTGCCGCCTGACATGCCCGAGGTGATGGCGCAGGTGGCCCGTGGCACCTCCATCCCGATCGCCACCGGCGAGCGGCTGACGACCAAGTCCGAATTCGCCCGCGTCATCGAGAACCGCGCCGCGACCATATTACAGCCCGATCTTGGCCGCTCCGGCGGCATTCTGGAAACCAAGAAGATCGCCGCGATGGCGGAGGCCTACCACATCCAGATAGCCCCGCACTGCTATTGCGGGCCGATCGTTGGCGCGGCCAACATCCAGCTGGCGGTGACCCTGCCCAACTTCCTCATCCTGGAATCGCTGAAGCAGTGGGACGGTTTTCACGCGGAGCTGCTCAAGAAGAAGATCGAGTGGCAGGACGGCAACGTCATCCCATCGAAGGAACCCGGCCTCGGCGTCGAACTCGACGAAGCCGTCTGCGAGGCCCATCCCTACACCGGCAAGGAGCTGCATTTGCAGATGATGCAAACGCCGTTGATGCCGTGAGCGAACGCTACGCCTTCATCGGCCTTGGCCATCTCGGCGGCAACCTTGCCGCCAGCCTGATCCGCAACGGTTTTGCCGTCACCGTGTTCGACCGCGAGCCCACCGCCGTCGAGCGCCTCGTGGCGCTGGGCGCCACCGCTGCCCGCAGCCCCGCCGAGGCCGCCGCACGAGCGGGCAATGCCATAACCTGCCTGCCATCGCCGAAGATCAGCGAGACGGTACTCGCCGGTCCTGATGGACTGCTCAACGGCCTCCCCGCCGGCGGCACCTGGATCGAGATGTCGACCAATGGCCGCGACGAAATCGTGCGCCTCGCGGGCCTCGCCTCGTCGAAGGGTATCGAGACACTGGAATGCCCCGTCACCGGTGGCGTGCATCTGGCGGCGGCTGGAAAGATCACCGCGCTGGTCGGTGGCGATGCCGATCTCTACGAGCGCCATCGTCCTGCCATCGAAGCAATGTGCGCGAAGTCGTTCCTGATGGGGCCGATCGGCTCGGCGGCGGTGATCAAGGTCATCACCAACATGCTGGCTTTCGTTCATCTCGTCGCCGCCGGCGAGGCGCTGATGCTGGCCAGGCAAGGTGGTCTCGACCTCGCCCAATCCTATCAAGCCATCGTCGCGTCCTCCGGCAACAGCTTCGTCCACGAAACCGAAAGCCAGCTCATCCTGAACGGCTCCTACGATATCGGCTTCACCATGGACCTGGCGCTGAAGGACCTCGGCTTCGCGCTAGGCATGGGCCGGGATTTCGGCGTGCCGCTGGAACTGGCATCGCGTGTCAACGCGATTTTCGAGCAAGGCAAGGCTGCTTACGGCGGCGGCGCCTGGTCGACCCAGATCGTCAAATTGCTCGAGGATGAGGTCGGCGCCGACCTGCGCGCGCCTGGTTTTCCGTCCAAACTGGAAATCTGAATCCGGGAAACTTCAAGCGGTTTCAGATAGTTGAGCGCGCCTCCGGAATCAGGACCGGAGCGACCTGATCCAACGCCGCAGCCGCTTGATTCAATATCTGAGCATGAGCGCGCCGGGCAGGATCTCGAACGTCGCCGGTATGCGCCCGGGCGACTCGCCGTCTATGTCGACCAGCGCGCCGTTCTTTTCCACGTCGCCGAGCGGTTCGACAACCACTTTCTTGCCGCGCAGGATGGTGATGGCCGGATGATTGCGATGCCGCCCGCCATAGAGCAGGCGGATGTCCCAGATCAGCTTCAGCTTGCCGGCAGCGCGCAGGATGACGATGTCGAACTGGCCGTCGGTCAAATCGGCATCCGGCGCGATCATCATGCCGCCGCCGAAGAATCTTCCATTGGCCACCGCCACCAGCGCCATGCGCGCCTCGACCGGCGCGCCGTCATCGATGGTTATGCTGACAAGCTGGAAACGGTAGCGGATGAACTCGACCACGGTGCGCCAGAGAAACAGCGCCTTGGCTGACATTCGGCCCTTGCGTTTGTCGGCGTTGACCGCGCGATCGGTGGCGCCGGACAGGCCGAGGCTGGCGATGTTGATGAAGTGCCGGCTGGCCAGCGCGCCACGGTCGTCGATGTAGCTGATGCGGCCGGCATCGACTGCCCTCGCCTTCGCCCCGGCAATCCGTTTCAACGTCGCATCCACCGCCTTCGGCAGGCCGAGCCCGCGCGCGAAATCGATGCCGGTGCCGCAAGGCAGCAGACCGAGTTCGGTCGCCCGGCCGCTCTCCTCGAACGCTTGCAGCAGTCCGTCGGCCACTTCGCTGGCCGTACCGTCGCCGCCGGCCGCGATCACCAGGTCGAAGCCGCTGGCGGCAAGGTCGATCGCCAACCGTTCGGCATCGCCCGCGGCCTGCGTCTCGCGCAGCTCGAAGTCGCCGAAATGCTTCTTCAACGAAGCGGCGACGTCGGGCCAATGCCGTTTCAGCCAGCCCCCACCGGCAATCGGATTGAGAACCACCCCGACTTTCAAGACGCACCTCCCCCGCAAAGCACCGGCATTGAAGCCCGCGCCCATCCGCAGAGCAAGGGGCGGTGCGGGGTCGAGCACCGAAAAGCGGGGCAGGCTGTCTAAGCCAACCGGCAACGAAATTCCCGGAGTCGCGGAAATCGATCCCCGATAACCCCACTATCCACAGGCCCATGCCATTCCCCAGGGTCCTTACCCGGCGTAGGTTTAACCCATCTCAGGCGGCTACCGATCGCCCAGCCGAAAGGCGAAAGCGAAAGGCGGATTTCCTGAGGCCCGTACGGCCCGAAGCGGAAGCAGGCTTGCCTGTTCGAGGGACGGATGCCGAGACCTACGGGGCCGCGGAAAGCGTGCCAACGCCGACGGCGGACCGATGCTGCCATGAAGGACGGCAAAAACCTTCGATGGCACGCAGGGCAAAGCCCGCAAGGGTGTAGACCGGCGTGGTCCCGAACGGACGCCACTCTCGGGTGGCGGACTGGCAGGACCGTCAAAATCAAGGCCGGCATGGCGCGACGACTTTACGGAAGTTGCTGCCGCGACCGTGTCCTGATCTGACAGGGAGGCGCTGGGAGAAATCCCGGCGCCGACTGTCTTTCTGGCCCTTGAATGTCCGTGCCGGTGATCTTTGGGCCGCGGCTTCACCGCGCGCTAAAATCGGTTAGTATCGCCCGGTCAGAGTCCGCTTGATAACGCGCTCTGCCGTGACGGATGGCGTGGTTTTCGAGAACCGAAGCGCAGCGGACATTTGGGTCCGAGGGCTTAGGCAAGCGCGGAAAATCGCGTCAGGCGGCCGGCAGAGTGGCGTTTGCAAACGGACCCTTCGAGGGGGGATACTTCATGACGCTGATCCAGAAGCTTGCCGTCGCCTATGCGTTCCTGTTCTTCGCCGTCGTCGCGATCGGCTACATACCGGCCTTCAACGATGCCAATGGCAATCTGTTCGGCCTGTTCTCGCTGCAATGGTATGACGACCTGCTGCACGCCTTCTCCGGCGTCTGGGCGCTGGCCGCCGCCTTCACCTCGCACCGCCAGGCGGTGTTCTATTTCAAGCTGTTCGGCTCGGTCTACCTGTTCGACGGCGTGCTCGGCCTGGTCACCGGCTCCGGCTGCCTCGATGCCGGCATCTTCATCAACGGCTTCCGCTCCCTCAACGATATCGAATTCCCCGCCCGCTTCTTCGCCAACCTGCCGCACATCGTCATTGGCGGCGTCGCCGTCTATGTCGGCTTCTGGTTGTCGAAGCGCATCTACGACCACCTCGCCACTGCCTGACCGGCCATGTTCCTGTTCCGCTGGCTGAAGCGCATCATGAAGGCGATCCTCTGGCTGATCGTCATCGCGATCCTGGTCCCGGTCGTCGGGCTGACCTATGGCTTCCTGACCACGCCGTCGCTCGACAAGGCGCCGCTGCCCGGCATCGCCGACGGTGCGCCGCCCAAGGCGCTGGCCGACAAGGTCCGCGCCGAACTCCCCGGCTATCAGCGGCCGGAGGAATCGACCTTCCTCACTTACCCCGAATGGGCGATCGTCTATGCCGCGCGCGAATATGCCGGCTTCGTCGACAAGGACCAGCCGAGCGGCTTCCCTTACTTCGCTTACGTCGGCCGCTTCTGGCAGGACTATGCAACCGTGATCCGCGCCAGTTCTCCCTACAACTTCAACTTCGCCAACCACCAGATGCTCGTCGTCATTGGCACCAGCCACAGCATCGAACACATATTGCAGTGGGCCTATGAGAACACGGTCGGCCGCATCACCGAGGCGATATCGGGCAAGCGTACCGCCGCCGACATCTATCAGGCCAAGGTGGCGGCGGACTATGCAGGCTTTCTCGACCAGGTGCCGTGGTACCAGTTCCCCTATGCCGAAAAGTGCGCCGGCCTGTTCGCCGTACAGCCGGCGCCGGGCGACAGCGCCATCCGCACCAGTGAACGCAAGCTCGCCTTCGGTCTCGCCGACACCATCAAGCAGGGCTATGCCGACCTGATCACCAGGGCGCTTGCCGCCACCTCCGACCCAGCCTTGCTCGACATTCATGTCTGGGCCAAGGGACCGGTCGGCGAAGCGACGCACAACGAGCCCGACACTTTGCTCGAACGTGACTACGGCGTCGACGGCGTCATCTTCGTCACCAAGCGCTATCAGGTGTTCACCGACATGATCCCGCGCCTGATCGACAAGGGCGTTTCCTTCGTCGAGATCGGCGGCAATGACGAAATCATGATCACCGTGCTGTCCACGGACTCGATCGCCGTTCCCGAGGGCATGCGTATTCTGTTCAGCTATCCGCTCCCGGCGGACCTATCGACGCGCCGCACCGGCATGGTCGTCGCCGTACGCAAGCTGCATCTGGTGCTGGCGGCGTTGATCAAGGCAGGCGCCAGGCTCGAACACGTCTACGATTACTGAGACCTTTCGGCCACGCCTGGCGGAGATCATGCGTTTGGAGCGTACAGTCACGCTCATTCCACAATCGCGGCCAAATCCCGCCTTGTTCGCGCGCGATGGCGTATTGCATGAATAAGCTGCCGGGGGGCATCTCGAAGGGACGAGACCGTGATCAAGACCGCCCTTGTCGCCATGACCATCGTCGGCTGCGACTGCGACGCCAAATTGTGCGAATATATCGGCGAGACGCCGGCCAAATGGTCGACCGTCGCGGAGTGCGAAGCGGCGATGAAGAGCCAGATCCTGCACGAGCGCAATTTCAGCTATCCGCTCGTCTCCGGCATCTGCCGCTCGAAGGGCTCGTCATCCTCCTCGCAACTGGCCGCGACCGCGTCCCGCCCCGAATTGAAGCCGGCCAGCCGGGCCGTTGAAAACCCTCTGCCGCCTGAACTGAGCCGCCGGCCGAGCGTTCCGGTCGGCTCGCCGACGACGGCCATGGAAGCAGCAGCCGCCCGGCCCGTCGCCTATGAACAGATGGTCGAGGGCGGAACCGGCGTGCTCTACCGCACGAAAAACGGTTACGCCGTGGTCAAGACCGATCTTGGCCGTGCCGCGTCGGCCACCGCCGACATGGCGAAACGATCCGCCAACTGGCTGGCCGGATTGGTGCTGTAAGACCGGGATCAGGCTCGAAGACTGGCTGCGGACGCGACAGGCAGAACGGGTCAACGAAGCACTCTACGGAGTGCCACCTGCTCCGTATGAAGTTCTGCCCCCGCTACACCACTCCGCTCAGCGCCTTGATGGCACGGTAGAACGTCGAGGAAAACAGTTCCGTCGGGTCATATCGGCGCTTGGCGGCGAGGAAGGCCGGCAGTTCGGGATAGGACGCCAGCAATTCGCTAGCCGTGTAGTGCAGCTGGTAGGGCAGGAAGAACCGCCCGCCATGCTTGATCGTGACGTCGATCAGCGCCCGTGTCAGCGCCCGCATCCTGGCATTGCCGTCGGCATCGGTCGGCTGGTTGATGTAGAGCACCAGCGAATATGCAGGTTCCGGCGCATAGGTCAGCGCGACATCCTCCTTGTGGACGATGCGCACCGAGGCATTGAGCACCGGCAAGTCCTGGTTGCGCAGGATCTCGCGAGCCTCCGTGATGAATAAATTATAGGCGGCACGCGGAATAAAATATTCGTGCAGGATGTCGGTCTCGCCAGGCAGGTCGTTGAACAGATAAGGCACCGAATCGTGCATCGGATTGTTGCGGGTGACGAGGCAGGCCTCGCCCTCGGCCATGGCCGAGGTGCGCGCCACCGTGCAGCTCTCGAATTTCGGCTCCAGCGTCTTTTCGGTGAACCACTTCAGCTCCTGGAAGGCGCTGCCCCATTTCGCCATGTTCATGATCACCCGCTTGAGGCCGACACCGTCCGGTTCGCCGAGCAACGGCTGGTCGGCCGGCGACTGGTCGGCCACCTTGTCGTAGCGATAGACGATCATGTCTTCGAGGAAATTGCCCGGCGCCGTCGACAGATGGCCGTAGAACAGGCCGATCTCCTTGTTCGGCTCCAGCACCTCGGCGAAGAATTTTGGAAAATCGTCCGATTTGATGATCTCGCGCGAGGTCCGGTAGACTGCGTTATCAACGATATCGAGCGTCGCCTCCAGCACCACGCCGAACAGGCCGTAGCCGCCGACGACGTGACGGAACAGGTCGGTGTTCTCGCTCGCTGAACAAGTGGTCACCGAGCCATCGGCCAGCATCACCCGCATCGAGCGGATCGAGCCGGCTACCGAGCCCGCCTGATGGTCCATGCCATGCGCGTTGACCGACAGCGAGCCGCCGACGGAGAAGATGTCGGTCGACTGCATCGCCTTCACCGCGAAGCGCGGATGCAGCATGCTCTGGATGTCGTGCCAGCGCGCGCCCGGCTGCAACGTCATGGTTTTTGCCGCCGCGTCGACGGTGACCTTGTTGAACTTTCTGAAGTCGAGCACCAGCGCGTTGTCATCGAAGGCATGCCCGCCCATCGAGTGGCGGATGGCGGCCAGCGATACTTTCAAGCCGTTGGCGCGCGCGAACGCCAGCGCCTTGGCGATCTGGTCATCGTCGGCGATTTCGACGACGCCATAGACCGGCGTTCTCGAGAGGCCGCTGGCATCGTTGATGTCGCCGCCCTTGGCCGACCATGGCAGCGAAGGCTCAAAGGCCGGCGGGTTGGCTATCGGCTTCAGCGGCAGGGCGATGCCATCGACATCGGCGATACGCCCGGCATCCTTCGGCCCCGAAGGTCCGCGCGCCAGACGCGCCATCGTGGTGCCGCCCCACAACACCGCGCCGCCGACCACGGCCGCACCCAGCAGCAGCCGCCGCGACAGGCGAAAACCTTTTTGTTCCTCGGCCATGAATATCCCCCATTGGCCAAGGGATAGCGCGGGCTTTCGGTAAAAACCATAGCGGCGGCATGAGCCACCTTCGCCGCATCGGCGTGGCGAAGCGGCACGACGCGGATTATCTCAAATGTCGGCGCTGCCCCTCACCCTTACCCTCTCCCCGTGAAGAACGGGGAGAGGGGCACGCCAACGCTGGAGCTTGTCCCTTCTCCCCGTCCTTCACGGGGAGAAGGTGCCGGTCCACCCTCCGCAGCTGCTGCGGAGGACGGGCAGGCGGATGAGGGGCGGCGCCGATCTTGACCATTGCGGCCCGCGCCAGAACTTATGCTCGCGCCTACGAAGCCCTCTTGATCGATGTCACCAAGCCGGTCTTGTCATCGACCGTCACCGCCACCTTGGCGCCGACCTTCAGTTTCCCGACCGCCGCTTCCGGCGACAGCTGGTAGATCTTGCCGTCATCGAGAGTGATCGATTTGGTTGTCGGGTCGACGGACTGGATGGTGCCCTGAACGGTCGCGGCATAGGCCGTGCCGAGAAAGGCGAGCAGAGCGGCGGTGGTTGCGAGGGTCTTTTTCATCGAGTGCACTCCGTGCTGTTTCGGTTTTTCGGGCTGCCGACGTGGGAAACGACAGCGCCGAACGACCCGAAACTGGAACGAAACGCCTGGCGTCCGCAAATCACGTTCAATGAATTTTCGCAAAGGAAATCAGTGGCTTAATTCTGACACATTGCTTCCGGCCGACGCAAAGTCAAGCCGCTTCGGTTCCCTCGACAGGCGCTCTTCCTTCCACGAAAAGAGTCCCTTAGCGGGATTGCGGCGGGCCGCTTTCGACCACCACGCAGCCGCCGCAATCCGCCTTGGGCGGCATCACGAAACAGCCTGCTGATTGGTCGTCGGTACAAATTTTGTTTCCTCGGTCATCTCAACCGTCGCCTCGAAATGGACGAAACTCGCGTTCCGGTTGCAAACCCGGAATGGATGCAGGATGGTATCGACAGCTATGATGAAGGGGGGCCTTCCATGAAACTTGCAGTCCGGACCGCGATGTCCCTGATCCTGGCGCTTGCTCCGGGATTGGCCGGCGCGCAAGGTGTCGATCCGGATGACGACAAAACGATGATCTTCGCTCCGGGAGATCCCGACATGGCGGCGGCGACGGCGCAGGCGCTCGCCAGCCTCGACGAATTCCTGGCCTTGTCCGAAGCGCCGCCAGCCGGCACCGACAGGTTCAAATTGAAGGTCAAGGTGCGGGACGGGAACGTCACCGAACACTTCTGGGTCATACCATTCCGCCGCACCGAAACGGGATTTGTCGGTATTCTGGCGAACCAGCCGGAGGAAGTGCACACCGTCGTCCTCGGCCAGAATTTTAAATTCAAACGGGACGATATTTCCGATTGGGGATATACGAGCGACGGGCGCCAGGTCGGCAGCTTCACCGTCTGTGTGATGTTCAAGCGAATGTCGAACGAAGAGGCCGACTACATGCGCGACAAATACGGCTTCGAGTGCTGAACCGCTTCACGGTTCTCCTGGAATTGCTCTAACCCGGATATCTCACACAGTTGAAGTGCATCGGGGCTCCGAATCAAGGAAAATGCTTCTGCGACAAAGACTTACCTTGAGCAGAGGTATTCCCCGATGCAAACA